>NZ_AP022573.1:3905795-4206241 GCF_010729105.1 Mycobacterium saskatchewanense | reverse complement strand
AGGCGTTTGAGCTCCTCAACGTCGTCGCGGGTCAACTCCCCGCGGCCCTCGCGGGCCTCACGGTCCCGGGCAACCCAATTGCCCAGAGTGCCCTCATGGACCCCAAGGTCCCGCGCCACCGCGGCGATCGACTTACCCGTCTCCCGCACGATCCGAACAGCCCCCTCACGGAACTCCCGGGGCCTGGCCGTCGGCGACCGCGTCCGCATCCACGCACTCATGAAAATCGAAACAACCCCCGGCGGCGCCGTCAAAACCACCTACATCGCCCACGCCGTCTACCGGCTCAACGACTAAAACTGAGCTTCACAGGCGGCTTTCGACTCGTCCTTCGTGGCCGCAGGCACCCCTCCGACCGTTTGCGGGGCTGTCTGATTAACGGTGGATCCGACCTTGGCATTTGTTAGTTGCCGGTCGGGGTGATCCGGCCGTTGAAGGTGATTGCGAACGCGTTGAGTGCGGGCTTCCACCTCATTGCCCATCGTGCCCTACCTCGCCCGGTCGGATCTAGTGATCGGGTAACGAGATACAGGCATTTCAGGGCAGCTTGGTCGGTAGGGAAATGCCCGCGGGCGCGAATCGCGCGCCGGTAGCGGGCGTTGATCGACTCCACGGCGTTGGTACCCGGTATGAAATGGGGTGGAGGCCCACGTGGTTCTGTCTTGCCTGGTCAGACGTACTAGGCATACGGTGCGACCGTCCGGAACAGGGGCCTTCGGGGAACACGTATGGGCAGGCCGTTCTTGCTCGATGGGCTGCGAGCCCGTGTTAGTAGTTGGCCGCCCCTGCGACTTGTCCGGCTGCGCTGCGAGCGCGTATCCGTAGGTGTCGTTCCGTCCCAGCGGTTCCCCGGCCAAGTGATCAGCACGGAAGGGAGAACCAGGCGGTGGTCAGATATGTCGGCATGGATGTGCACCGCGAGTTCGCGCAGCTGGCGGTGGTCGAGGACGGGATCCTCCGCGACGAAGGCAAGATCGGAGTGACGCCAGAAGCATTGCGGGCGTGGGCGTCTGAACTACGCCCGGATGATGAGGTGGCGTTGGAGGCCACCGGAAACAGCGATGCGATCGCTACTCTGCTCACACCGCTGGTGGCCCGTGTGGTGGTGTCGAACCCGTCGAAGACGCGGGCGATCGCCGAGGCGAAGGTGAAAACCGACAAGGTCGATGCGCGGATCTTGGCGCAGTTGCTGGCAGCGGATTTTCTGCCACCGGTGTGGCTGCCCGACGATCGGACCCGCAGTCTGCGCCGGCAGGTGATGCGTCGTGCTCACGTGGTGCGTCAACGGACTCGGCTGAAGAATCAGGTGCACGCGATCCTGGCCCGTAACCTCGCACCGACGCCGCCGGTGTCGGATTTGTTTGGCAAGACCGGTCGGCACTGGCTCTCGCGTCAGCCGTTACCTGCCGATGAACGCGCCAGCGTGCAGGCGTTGTTGCGTCAGTTGGACTTTCACGCCCATGAACTCGCTTTGGTCGATAGAGAGCTGGCCCAAGAAGCGCTCACCGATCCGATGGTGGCCCGGTTGATGACCATCCCTGGTGTCGATGCGATCGCCGGCATCTCCATTGTGGCCGCGGTCGGCGACTTCTCTCGGTTCGACGATCCCGACAAGTTAGTGGCCTATATCGGGCTCAACCCGAAGGTGCGCCAGTCCGGGAATTCCGCGCCGGTGCACGGTCGGATCAGCAAAGCCGGCCGCGCCCATGTGCGTGGTGTGCTGGTGGAGGCGGCCTGGTCGGCCAGTCGCGCACCAGGGCCCTTGCGTGCGTTCTATCAGCGCATCAAATCCCGACGCGGATTTCAGACCGCGATCGTGGCCACCGCCCGCAAGATGACGGTGCTCGCATGGCATTTGGTGACCAGGACCAGGACTACGCCTTCGCTCGACCAGGGCTGGTCACCCACAAGCGCCGAAAGCTCGAACTGGCCGCCGGGGCGCCGTCACGCCGCGGCAACTACCGCCAGCCCGGCGCGGCCTATAACAGCAAGCACCGCCGCGACGAAGAGAACGCGGTCGTCGAACAGGCCGAACGTGCCTACGAAGTCCTCGTCGCCCACTGGCAACCCCGCAAACCCGCCACCAATCACCGCTCACCTTGACGATTTCATCCGTGGAGCAGATGACCCGACGTATCTCGACGTCGTAGTCCAGGAAGGGCACGAACTCGCTCCAGGCGTTCTCCCAGAGCCGGATGATCGCCGGGTACTGGGGACCCCATTTCGCGGTGAATTCGACGAAGCGTTCCTTGGCCGCGGCCTCGGTCGCCGCGGTATAGACCGGCCGAATGTCGCGGGCGATCTGATCCCAGTACTTGCGGGACGCGTAGCGAAAGGTGTTGCGCAACAGATGAATGACGCACGTTTGGATGATCGCTCGGTCCCAGACGGTGTTGACTGCCTCGGGCAATCCTTTCAATCCGTCACAGACCACGATGCACACATCGCCGGTGCCGCGGTTCTTGATCTCGGTGAGCACCGACAGCCAGAACTTGGCGCCTTCGCTGCCCTCGCCGGCCCACAGCCCGAGGATGTCGCGCTCGCCTGCGCAGGTGACCCCCACGGCCACGTAGATGGGCCGGTTGGTGACCTGCCCGTCGCGGATCTTGACGAAGATGGCGTCGATGAAGACCACTGGATATACCGCTTCCAGCGGCCGGTTGCACCATTCGGCCATCTCGCCGACCACCTTGTCGGTGATCCGGCTGATGGTGTCTTTGCTGACGGTGGCGCCGTAGACGTCGGCGAAGTGTGCCGCGACCTCGCCGGTCGTCAATCCTTTTGCCGTCAACGACAATACGATCTCATCAATACCGGTCAGGCGACGCTGTCGTTTCTTGACGATCTGCGGGTCGAAGCTGCTGTTGGTGTCACGGGGCACCTCGATCTCGACGGGCCCGATCTCGGTGAGCACCGTCTTGGCCCGGGTGCCGTTTCGGGAATTGCCGCTGCCACGGCCCGCTGGGTCATGCTTGTCATAACCCAGGTGCTCGGCCATCTCCGCGTCCAGCGCGGTCTCAAGCACGTTCTTGGTCAACTGATTGAGCAGCCCGTTGGGGCCGACCAATTCGACTCCTTGTTCCTTCGCCTGCGCCAGCAGCTGCTCAGCCAGCTGCCGTTGATCCAGTTCCATCGCCACAGGATCGAGTGTTTCTGACATCGTCAGTCCTTCCCGCCAAGCACCGCTCGGCGTGTCAGACCAAGATCAGATCCACCGTTGTTCGGACAGTCCCCCGTTTGCGGCTGTGGCAGATGCCGATGTTGTTGGCGGGGGCGTTACCCGACGGGCCCGGCGCGGCGATGCAGTTCACCGCGGGCGGTGGCCGGGCGGGTGCGGGGGTGTGGTCGAGGGCGGTGTGTTGGGCCACCAGCTGGCTTGGCGTAGGAGTGTGGCGATGGCGGGGACGGTGAGGGTGCGCACGAGGAAAGTGTCGAGCAGCAGTCCGCAGCCGATGATGAATCCGGCTTGGACCATGATGGCCACCGAGCCGACCATCAGGCCAAACATGCTGGCGGCGAAGATGAGTCCCGCTGAGGTGATGACCGAGCCGGTGTTGGCAACGGTACGTAGTACGCCGACGCGGATATTGCGTCCTGATTCTTCACGCAGCCGCGACACGAGAAGCATGTTGTAGTCGGCGCCGACCGCGACCAGGATGATGAACGCCACCAGGGGCACCGGCCAGGCGATGGGATAGCCCAGCTCCCATTGGAATAGAAGCACGCCGATGCCCAGTGCGGCGAGGTAGTTGAGCACCACGGTGCCCAGCAGGTAGAGCGGGGCCAGCACAGCGCGCAGCAGCAGTACCAGGATGAGCCCGACGATGAGCAGGGTAGCGATGGCCAGTTGGGCGAAGTCGGCGCGCAGCAGGCGTTGGATGTCGGAGTTGACGGCGGGGAATCCGGCCACTGACATGGTGGCGTGGGCTAACGCGGTGTTGGGCCGGGCGGCGTTGGCGATGTCGGTGATCTGGTGGGCGAGGTGGATTGCTTCGGCGCTGTAGGGGTCGAAATTGGATTCGATGGCAAAGCGCGCGGTTTTACCGTCTGGGGAGACAAATTGCTTTGCCACGTCGGCGAATTGGCGGTTTTCGAAGACGTTGCCAGGTAGGTAGAAGCCGCTGGAGGAATCCGAGCGGGCGCTGGCCCGGGCAGAGTTTTGCAGCTGGATGGCGATCTGGCTCATCCCGTAGAGCATGTCGATGTTGCTGTCGGCCAGGGTGTGCACGCCGGTCGCCAGTGCTTGGGCGCCCGAGGCAAGCTGGCCGACGCCGTCTGAAAGGCGCCGTATGTTGCCGGCAAGGTCGGCGGGGTCCCCGAGGGTTCCGAAGGCTTTGTCCAGTGCGCCGACGGCGGACTGGACGTTGGTGAGGGTGCCGGTGACGGTGGCGTTGGTGGCGGGGTTGTAGCGGTCGCCGAGGTCGGCGACCTCGGTGAAGAACCCATTGTCACGCAGGCTCACCAGAATCTGGACTTGGTCACGGATCTGGGTGCACTGCGGTGTGGTGGCACACCACGGGGAGCTGTTGAGGGCGCCGGCGAGGGGGTCGAGGACGGCGATGGCGTTTTGAGCTTGGTCGGCCAACGGGCGCAGCCCGGGGCCGGATTGGATGGCTTGATCGACGGCGGGGGCGGTGGCCGAAAGCTGTTGCAGCAAAGGCCGCAACTGCTGGGCCTGGGTGGCGGCAGACTGGGCCTGGGTGAGTATTCCGGTTAGCGGAGTCAGGGCGGTGCGCAGGGTGGTGTCGAGTTGGGCCAGGCCCTCCGCGAGTTGGCTGGCGCCGTTGGTGAGTTTGGTGAGGTCGTCTTTTCGGGTGTTGCCGTCGGCGACGGCGCGGGCCATCTTGTCGCCGATCTGAGCGTTTTGCCATGAGAGTTGGGCTTGTTCGAGGCGGGTTCCGGTGGGGCGGGTGACTCCGGATACTTTGGTGACGCCGGGGATTTGCGCGATGCGGGAGGCCATTTCGTCGAGGTCGGCCAGCCCCTTTGCGGTGCGCATGTCGGTCGGGTTTTCCACGACCAGGAATTCGGTGACGATGCTGTCTTTGCGGAAGTGGCGGTCCAGCAGGCGGTAGCCCTGGTTGCTGGCGGTGCCGGCCGGCTGGCCTTTGCGGTCGTCGTAGCTGATCTTCATGGTCGCCGCGACCGCGGTCAGGGCCAGCAGGATGACCAGGCTGGTGATCAACAGCGGTACCGGCCGGCGGACCACCGCGACTGCGACGCTGTTCCAGTAGCGCCGGGTGCGGTCAGATTTGGGTTCGCCGATGCCTCTTTTAGCGGCCAGTGACAGCACCGGTGGCAGCAGCGTGATGGTGGCTGCGAACCCGACCAGCACGGCGACCGCGCAGGCCGGACCGAGGGCGGCGAACACGCTCAGGCGGGCGAACACCATGGTCAAGAAGGCGAACGCCACGGTGGCCGCCGAGGCCAGGATCACCCGGCCGATGCTGGCGGTGGCGTGGATGACGGCTTGATCGGCGGGAACCTGGGCGCGGCGCTGCTCGTGGTATCGGCTGATCAAAAACACCGTGTAGTCGGTGCCCGCGCCGAGCAGGATCGCGGTCATAAACGCCACAGTGAACTGGGAGACAGGCATGCCGATTTCGCCGAGCGCGGACAGTACACCGCGCCCCACGGCCAGGCTTGTCCCGATCACCAACAGCGGCAGCAGCGCGGTGAACACCGACCGGTAGACGATCAGCAGGATCAACGCGATCAGCCCGGCCGTTGCGATCGAGATCAGCAGTAGATCGTGTTCGGCAGAGGCGATCATGTCACTGAACGTCGTCGGCGGGCCCGTCACGTACGCGGTGGTCGACGAGCCGGCGAACACCTCTGCGACGAGGGCGCGCACCGCCTGCACCGATGCGGCCGCGGTGGGATCGCCCAACGTGCCGGCCACACCCACCGGCAGGTACCACGCCTTGCCGTCGCGGCTGACTGCCTGGGACGCGGTGACCGGATCGGCCAGCAAGTCTTTCACCAGCAAGACATGGCCGGTGTCGGCGCGCAGCCGCGCCAGCAGCTGGTCGTAGCGCTGCCGCGCCGAGGCAGTCAACCCGGCGGGGTCTTCCATCGCGACGAACACCACCGTCTTGGAACCCTGTTCACCGAAGGCCGCGCTCATCCGGTCCACTGTTTGCAACGACGGAACATCTCGCGGGAGAAGGTTCACCGACTGCTTGCGCACCACCGTCTCCAGCTGGGGAAACAGCACGGCCAGCAGCACGGCGACCAGCACCCAGGATCCGATCACCAGCGCCTTGTGCCTGACGGCGAATCCAGCCAGGCTCGCCAACCGCAGGCTGTATTCGCGTGATCCCACGAAACCGGCCGGTGGGGCGGGTCGGGAAAGGAGTGCAGTCGCACTTTCTGTGGAACCGACGGTCACATACACCTCCAGCCGAAAGCGAGACTAGTAGTCTCGCTACGCTACTATCAGTACCACAGCGGGGGGTCGCGCGGCGATTCAGGTGTCGCTTCATCTCACCGATCGGCCATCGCGCGGCTGGCACGTCGGGATCGGTCCGTATTTCTGGCGAAGTACCTGGCCAAAAGGCTTCGCGATTATCCTTTCGACTATGCCCAGTGAGTCCCTCCGAATGTCGTTTCGCCGGCACATGCGCGAACAAGTGTTGGACGCTGCGCGGGCCCTGACGATCGAGAAGGGCTGGGAGCGAGTACGGGTGAGTGAAGTCGCCGAGCTGGTGGGTGTCTCTCGTCCGACGCTGTACAAGGAGTTCACCGACAAGAAAGGACTCGGCGACGCGCTGATCGTCCGCGAAGGCGAGCAATTCTTGGATGGCGTTCGCGCGGTGCTCGAAGAGCATGCCCGCGACGCCGGTGCAGGCATCATGGCCGCCGTCCGCTACACCCTGGACGAGGCGGAGTCCAGCCCGTTGCTGAAAGCGGTACTGACCTCCAACCGGGGGACCGACGCCGGGCCCGGGTCGCCCGACACCGGGGTGTTGCCGCTGCTGCCGACATCGGCGTCGCTGCTCGAGTTGTCCTCGGCAACGATGATCAAGTGGTTCATCGGCCATTTCCCGGGGCTCGACGCCCAGGATGTACGGGATGTCGTCGACGCCTTGGTCCGGCTGACCGTCAGCCACCTGGTATTGCCCACTGACGACGCCGCAGCCACAGCGGGGCGTATTTCGCAGGTCGCGTTGCGGTATCTGCGACTGGACCACCCATCTGTGACAGATTGAGCCGAACTGTCTGAAGCTTGACATTTAACTGATCCCTGTAAATGATTTGGGGTATCGCCGGTTAGGCGCAGTCACGCGAGAACTGCCAGCGGTCGATGGCGATCTGTGTGTTCAGAGAAGTGCGAAGGAATGCTCATGACTGGGTTGTTGCACGCTCCGGTCGATAAGGCCCGCGAGCGCTTGTCGTCGGTGATTTTGGTTCCGGCCCCCCGCCGCGTCGAGGACGACTGGCGAGAGCTGAGCCGGCGGTGGCCGGTGCGCGATTTGGCGGCTCCACCGGCTGGCAGCGGTCTCAAGCCGGTTCCTGGTGACCCTGGGCTGCCTTTCGTTGGGCACACCTTGGACTACATCCGCTTTGGTTCCGAACTCGGCCGCGAACGCTATGCACGGCTTGGGCCGGTGACCTGGATGGGAGCTTTCGGCACCAAGATGGTGGTTATCGCCGGACCGGAGGCCACCCAACAGGCGCTGACCAGTAACGCAAAGGCGTTCTCGCAAGACGGCTGGAGCTTCCTCATCGATGCGTTTTTTCATCGCGGACTGATGTTGATGAGCTTCGATGAACACCGGATGCACCGGCGCATCATGCAGGAGGCGTTCACCCGGCCCCGGCTGGCCGGATACGTCAAACAGGTCGCCCCGTGCGTGCGCGCCACCGTTCCGGCCTGGCCGACCGGGCCATCGACTCGCCTGTATCGCCTGCTGAAGAACCTGACACTCGACGTCGCCACCGATGTGTTCATGGGCGGCCGCGGCAAGGACGAAAGCGATGCGGTCAATCGGGCTTTCATCGCGACCGTCCGCGCTGCTAGCGCCATCGTCCGCGCGCCGCTGCCCGGCACCCGGTATCGGGCCGGGATCCGTGGTCGACGGGTTCTGGAAGATTATTTCACCCGTCACCTGCCGCAGGCTCGCTCCGGAGGCAGCGACGACTTGTTCACCGCGCTGTGTCAGGCCCGCACAGAAGACGGCGAACAGTTCACCGACGCCGACGTCATCAACCACATGATCTTTTTGATGATGGCTGCCCACGACACCTCGACCATCACCACCACCGCCGTCGCCTACTTTTTGGCCAAACATCCCGATTGGCAGGACCGGGTGCGCGCCCAATCCGACGTCTTCGGCGACAAGGTTCTCGATATCGACGATTTGGAGGGCTTGACCGACCTCGACCTCGTCATCAAGGAGTCGCTGCGCCTTCTCGCCCCGGTGCCCCTGGTGATGCGAAAAACCGTCGAAGACACCGCCATTGCCGGCTACTACATCCCGGCCGGCACCCTGGTGGCCATCACTCCGGCGGTCAACCACTACGTCACCGACGTCTGGACCGAGCCCGACCGCTTCGATCCCCTGCGCTTCGACTCACAGCGGCGCGAGGACAACGCGCACCGTTTCGCCTGGATCCCCTTCGGCGGAGGCGCCCACAAGTGCATCGGGATGCATTTCGGCATGCTCGAAGTCAAGGCCATCTTGCACCAGATGCTGCGCACCTACACCTGGAGTGTGCGGCCCGACTACACCGCCAGGTGGGACAACACCTCGCTGCCCATCCCCGTCGACGGCCTTCCCGTCGACTTGCGCAGGCGATGAGCACGCAGGTGACAGTTCCACGCCCGCACTGTCTCTTGGCGGGCCGATATTGTCCCTAGCTCATTTCGACACGATTCTGCCCGGGCTGGCGTCGGCGCGAAATCCGCTGCGGTACAAGCAAACGTAGCCGCACAGCCGCCAGGCGATTCTGACGCCGAACTGATTTTTGACAGCGAATCTCGACAGGCTCGACAGCAGAAAGGCTTCTTGATGAACCTCAACTCGCCCTGGCGCACTTCAGAACTCGACGCAGTCCGCGAGCTGGCTGCCAAGTTCTGCGCCACTGAACTCGCACCTCACCGGGAGCGGTTCGCCCAACAGCACCACGTTGACCGGGCGTTGTGGCAGCGCGCCGGAGATCTCGGCCTGCTGTGTATGTCGATACCGGTCGAATACGGCGGTGGCGGCGGAACTTTCGCCCACGAAGCAGTGTTACTCGAAGAGCAAGCCCGCATCGCTGACAGCTCGTGGGGCGCGGGCCTGCACAGCGGCATCGTCGCGCACTACGTCCTTCAGTATGCCCAAGAAGAATTAAAGCAGCGCTGGCTGCCTAAAATGGCTTCCGGCGAACTTATCGGTGCGATCGCGATGACCGAGCCCGGCACCGGCTCCGATCTGCAGAATATCACCACGCGAGCAGTAGCGGAGGGCGACGACTATGTGATCAGTGGCTCCAAAACTTTTATCACCAACGGTCAACAAGCTGACCTCGTAATCGTCGTCGCCAAAACTGATCCAAATCACGGAGCCAGCGGCATCTCGTTGATCGTCGTGGAGGCCGACCGGCCCGGGTTCCGCCGCGGGCACGTCTTGAACAAGATCGGCCAGCACGGCCAAGACACCTCCGAACTGTTTTTTGACGCGGTGCGCGTGCCCAAGTCCCACCTGCTCGGCGAAACCGAAGGTCAGGGTTTCATCCAGCTGATGACTCAGCTGCCACAGGAGCGGTTGATCGTCGCAGTCGGTGCCGTCGCCGCCATGGAAACGGCGTTGCAGCACACCTTGCGTTACACCCACGAACGAGAAGCGTTCGGCCGCAATCTGTTCAGCTTTCAGAATACCAAGTTCACGTTGGCTGAAGCCGCCACCGAAACCCGCATCGCGCGTGTCTTCCTCGACCACTGCATCTGTTTGCATCTCGACGGCAAGCTCGATGTGCAAACCGTAGCGATGGCGAAGTGGTGGACGACAGACCACGCGATGACCGTCATCGATAATTGCTTGCAGCTGCATGGCGGCTACGGATACATGAACGACTACCCGATTTCTCGTCTCTGGGTCGACCAGAGAGTCCAGAAAATCTACGCCGGAACTAACGAAATCATGAAAGAGATCATCGCGCGATCCCTGTAGCCTGAGCTACCTTGCGCCCCCGCAAATCGCCATGCCGACTACCCTCTCAGCGACCACCGCGTCGCGCTGAGAAGGTCATGACCCGCAGTGGCGGTACCCGCGCTCACGTCACGAGATTTCCTCAACGCTGGGGGCGGATGATCGCTGACCTACACCGGCCCAGACTTCACCCATCGGATGACGGCTCGCAACTGAACGTGCCTCTTGCACAGTCTATTTCGACTCGGAAAGCCTCCCCCGCGGCATTGACTGTGACCTGCATCATGCTACAATGACCAGTGGTCATTATTTTTGACGGATCGCGACAAGGAGGTGGGATGCCGACGGTTACGTGGGCGCGTGTCGATCCAGCCCGTCGCGCAGCCGTGATAGAGGCGGCCGAAGCCGAGTTCGCGGCGCATGGGTTTTCAGGCGGCAGCCTGAACGTGATCGCACGCCGTGCGCTAGTGGCCAAGGGGAGCCTCTTTCAGTATTTCGCTGACAAACGCGACTTGTACGCATTCGTCGCCGACGTGGCTAGCCAGCGGGTGCGGTCGTATCTGGAGGTCCGTATCCGCGAACTCGATTCGAGCCGGCCGTTCTTCGACTTCCTCACCGACCTGCTCGACGATTGGATCACGTATTTCGCCGAGCATCCTCGCGAACGTGCTTTGCACGCTGCCGCGAGCTTGGAAGTCGATAGTGAGGCCCGCGTCAGCGTGCAGACGGTGGTTCACCGCCACTACCTCGAAGTGTTGCGCCCTTTGGTGCGTGACGCGCACACGCGCGGTGACCTGAACGCCGATGCTGATACGGCCGTCTTGTTGTCCTTGCTGCTGCTGTTGTTTCCGCATCTGGCGCTGGCGCCGCACGTCCGCGGGATGGATCCGGTCCTCGGCCTTGATGAGCCCACACCGGAGCAGCCGCATCTGGCGGTGCGCCGCCTGGTGTCAGTCATGGTGGCCGCGTTCGCGCCGTCATCCTCGCCACGCAGCGGTCCATGCGATGCCATGACTGAGCTGTCCCGCAGGCAGACAGCAGCGTGCACATGATGTGAAGGAGGCCCGAATCCACGTACCGCAAAAGTCCTACGCACTAATTTTCCTACGATGACAAGGAGGTCACAATCATGACGAGGTCCGATTATGGTTCGCTCGCAGAGGGCGGGCTCAACTGGGATAGTCTGCCGCTCAAGCTTTTCGCCGGCGGTAACGCGAAATTTTGGGACCCGGCGGCCATCGACTTCTCCCGCGACCGGGCGGACTGGGAGACATTGTCAGACAGCGAACGGGACTTGGCGGTGCGGCTGTGCGCGGCTTTTTTGGCCGGCGAAGAAGCGGTCACACAGGACATCCAGCCGTTCATGGCTGCGATGCGGGCCGAGGGCCGGCTGGGTGACGAGATGTATCTGACCCAGTTCGCGTTCGAGGAGGCCAAGCACACGCAGGGATTTCGGTTATGGCTTGATGCCATGGGGATTACCGACGACCTGCACGGCTATCACTCCCCGATTTACCGGAAGATCTTCAACGAGGAGCTGTCCGAATCACTCGGCGCCTTGGTCGCGGATCCGTCACCCGCTGCCCAAATCCGTGCGGCCACAACTTACAACCACATCGTTGAGGGGATGCTGGCGCTGACCGGCTACTACGCCTGGCATAAAATCTGTGTAGACCGCGGCATTCTTCCCGGTATGCAGGAGTTCATTGGCCGTATCGGTGACGACGAGCGCCGCCACATGGCGTGGGGCACGTTCACTTGCCGGCGTCACATCGCCGCCGACGACACGAACTGGTCGGTGTTCGAAACGCGAATGCAGGAGCTGATCCCGCTGGGCGTGCAGATGATCGAAGACCTCCTGGCCCCCTACGGCGAGCACATCCCGTTCGGCCTGACCGTCGACGAGTTGGCCAAGTACGCGACCGATAAAGGGATGCGCAGGTTGGGGACCATCGAGAGTGCCCGAGGACGCCCCGTCGCCGACATCGACGTCGACTACACGCCGGTGCAACTCGAAGACGAATTCGCCGATGAAGACCGCAAAGCGCTGGCCGGCGCTTCAGCCTGAGCTGTCGGGCTAGACAGCGACCCTCCCGGGCTGAGCAATCCCGTGCGGCCGCACCACTCAGTCAGCAACGTTCGCAAGCCGATTGTTGACGAAACGGCGTGTTGCTGCCTGGGTGCGGCCCAGCGGGCACCGCGCCGCCGGCGTTGCTGGTGTCGTGTTATCGGTCCGCCGGATGTCGTAATCAAGCTGCGGTTCACAAGGCCGTGCAATTAGTTGTTCCGACGAGATGAGGTTGAAATGGCTGTTTTTGCTGATGAGGATGAGGTTTACGCCTATCTGGGTGGGATTTTCCGACGTGGGCTGGATAAGGAGGGGTTGGCTGACAAGCTGGCGGGTTCGGGGGTGGTGTTGCGGGTTCATTACACCGATCCGGATGCGGTGGTGACGGTGGATATGCCTAATAAGGTCGTCGAGACCGGTGCGTCGAGTGCGGCGGTGCCCAATGTGGAGTTGTTCATGTCGGCGGACATGGGAAACAGGTTCTGGTTGGGGAAGGTGAACTTGACGGTCGCGATGGCCACGGGCACGGTGCGGGCCAAGGGTCCGGTGGCCAAGTTGATCAAGCTGATACCGCAGGCCAAGAATTTGTTTCCGGAGTATCGGCTGATGTTGGAGGCCGCGCAGCGTCGGGACCTCATCGATGCGTGAGCCGCAGCCCTGGACTGGTTTGCTGAGCGCGGTGGTGCCGCGGTGAAATCGACGATGCAGGACGTTCAGTTGGGTGTCGCCGGGATCGTCGGGCATGCGGCGACGGTGCATGGCGAGCGGGAGGTGTTCAGCGCGCGCGGTCCCGGCGACATTTCTCGGGTGACTTACCGGGAGTTGGCGGTTCGGGCGGCCCGGCTGGCCAACGCGTTGCGTCAGGTCGGTGTGCGCGGTGATGAGCGGGTCGCGACGTTGCAGTGGAGCAATCAAGAGCACCTGGACAGTTACGCCGCGGTGCCGTCGATGGGCGCGGTGCTGCACACGTTGAATCTGCGGTTGCCGCCGCAGCAGTTGGCGTGGATCGCCAACGATGCCGATGACCGGGTGGTCATCGTCGATGACACGGTGCTGGGCGTGCTGGCGGCGGCGCTGCCGACGATGGCGTCGGTTCATACGGTGCTGGTCACCGGTGAGGGTGATCTGGCGCTGTTGGATGGTTGCGGGAAAACCGTGCTGCGCTACGAGGAGCTGGTGGCGGGCCAGCCGGAGACCTTCGACTGGCCCGATCTTGACGAGCGCGCCGCCGCGGCGATGTGCTATACGAGCGGCACCACCGGTCACCCGAAAGGAGTGGTTTACAGCCATCGCTCGACGTGGCTGCATTCGCAGGCCGCCTGCACGGCGAACGCGTTGGGCATCGGTCATGACGACACGGTGTTGGCCATTGTGCCGATGTTTCACGCCAACGCCTGGGGGCTGCCCTATGCGGCGATGATGGCCGGCGCGCAGCTGGTGTTGCCGGATCGGTTCTTGCAGGCCGCGCCGCTGGTGGAGATGATCGAGGCGACGAGGACGACGATGTCGGGTGCGGTGCCGACGATTTGGACCGACATCTTGCACTACCTGGGCGACAATCCCGGCCATGACTTGAGTTCGTTGAAGTTGGTGGCGTGCGGGGGATCTGCGGTGCCGCGGTCGTTGATGAGCGCGTTTGACGAGTTGGGCATCCGGATCGTGCAGGCGTGGGGTATGACAGAAACCTCGCCGCTGGCCTCGGTGGCCCTGCCGCGCCACACCGACCCCGCCGATACCGCGCAGCGACTGCGGGCGACGCAGGGTCGGGTGGTGGCCGGCGTGCAATCCCGCATCGTCGACGACACGGGCGTCGAACAGCCTTGGGACGGCGAGTCGGTCGGGGAGATCCAGGTGCGCGGTCCGTGGATCACCGAACGCTACTACGGCCAGGACACCGCAGCGGTTACTGCCGACGGGTGGCTGCCGACCGGTGATGTCGGCACGATCTCTGAGGATGCGTTCATCACGTTGACCGACCGGGCCAAAGACGTGATCAAGTCCGGCGGTGAATGGATTTCCTCGGTGGAACTGGAAAACGAATTGGCCGCGCACCCCGGGGTGCGTACCGCGGCGGTCATCTCCGTGCCCGACCCCAAATGGCAGGAACGGCCGCTGGCGGTCATCGTGCCACACGCCGGGCACACAGTCACCGCCGCGCAACTGGCGGACTTTCTGCGCGACCGAGTGGCCAAGTGGTGGCTGCCGGAGCGGTGGACGTTCGTCGCCGAGGTCCCGTTGACTTCGACCGGCAAGTTCGACAAAAAAACACTCCGCCGGCAGCACGCCGACGGCGCGTTGGTCATCGAGACCCTCGGTTGATCTTGTCCCGTCGATAAATAGGAACATCCAGTGCAAGGAGTGAAACGGTGAAGACACGCGCAGCGATTCTGTGGGATCTGGGCCAGAAATGGGAGGTCGAGGAGGTTGAGCTCGATCCCCCCGGTCCCGACGAGGTGCTGGTCCGGTTGACCGCGACCGGGTTGTGTCACTCCGATGAACACCTGGTCACCGGCGACCTGCCCATCCCGCTGCCGGTGGTGGGCGGACACGAAGGTGCCGGCACTGTGGCCGCGGTCGGGCCCGGCGTCGACGACGTCGCAGAGGGCGATTCGGTCGTTTTGACGTTCCTGCCCGCGTGCGGACGCTGCTCGTATTGTGCGCGCGGCATGGGCAACCTGTGCGAGATGGGTGCGGCGATCATGATGGGACCCCAGATCGACGGCACCTACCGCTTCCACGCCCGCGGCCAGGACATCGGTCAGATGTGTTTGTTGGGAACGTTTTCCGAGTACACCGTGGTGCCGCAAGCCTCACTGGTCAAAATCGACGCCGCAACCCCGCTGGACAAAGCAGCCTTGATCGGGTGCGGTGTCACCACCGGGTACGGGTCGGCGGTGCGCACCGGGGAGGTGCGCGCCGGGGACACCGTGGTCGTGGTGGGGGCGGGCGGTATCGGCATGAACGCCATCCAGGGCGCCCGCATCGCCGGAGCGTTGACGATCGTCGCGGTCGACCCGGTCGCGTTCAAACGCGAGCAGGCCGCCCGCTTCGGCGCGACGCACACTGCTGCCACGATCGATCAGGCGTGGGCATTGGTCAGCGATCTGACCCGAGGCAAACTCGCCGACGTGTGCGTGTTGACCACCGACGTGGCCGAGGCGTCCTACATCGGTGAGGCGCTGTCATTGGTGGGAAAGCGGGGCCGGGTGGTGGTGACCGCGATCGGGCACCCCGACGACGCCTCGATGTCGGGATCGCTGCTGGAATTGACGTTGTACGAGAAGCAGATCCGCGGCGCGCTGTACGGGTCGTCCAACGCCGTCCACGACATCCCGCGGCTGGTCGAACTCTACAACGCCGGGCAACTCAAACTCGACGAGCTGATCACCCGGGAATACACCCTCGAGCAGATCAACGAGGGATACGACGACATGAGATCAGGCCGCAACATCCGCGGACTCATCCGATTCTGACGAGCGAAAGGCGCGAAAGGCTTTGGGCACAGGACAGATCGCCTACCGGCACCGAATGGGTGGGCACTGCGGGTCGTCGGCGCTGCGGGACCTCACCGAATGGGCCGAACTCGGCTGGGGATCTGAGCCGCCAACCGAGGGGCTGGTGTTCGCTCTCGGTGGTGCCGTGGACTTCAGCTACATCCGCTGCGCCCGGTTGCGGCCGCAGATCTATCTGGTGGGGCGTGGAGGCGGGCTGGAAGAGGACTACCTGACCCGTATCGGCGCCGGGCTGCGGGTGGCCTCGACTGATGACGCCGACGTCGGCTGGGCATGGGTGACCGGCGAGATCGACGCCGGCCGGCCGGTGATGGTGTGGGCCGACATCGCCGAGCTGCCCTATCTTCGGGTGCGGTTGAGCATGAGCCGCCACGATGTCGTGATCGTCGGCTACGACGACGATCATCAACTGGCCTATGTTGTCGACAACGACCGGGACACCATCCAAAGCGTTCCGTATGAGAACCTGCGACGCGCCCGGTGCTCGACCGGGTTCCCGGTGCCGACCCGTCACACCACCTATCTGATCGACTGGCCACGCCACGTTCCCGAACTGGCCGTGATCAGCGGGCCCGCGCTGGCAGCCAGCGCGGCGTCGATGCGCGGCGAGGCCGACGGGCCGCCGCTTCTAAATTTCAACGACGCCGACCTGGCAGGGGTCGGGTTACCTGGTGTGCGGGTTTTCGCCGACGACGTGCGCTGCTGGCCTGACTATTTCGACGACGATGCGCTCGCAGAAGCACTGTTCGGGCTTGGCGCGTTCATCGAAAAGGCCGGTACCGGTGGCGGACTGTTCCGCCGCCTGCAAGCTCACGGCTGCCAGCACATCGCCGAGTTGCTGGACAACGACGCGGTCGCCATCGCGGCAGCAGCGGCCCGTGGAGCAGCCGACCTGTGGACCGCTGTCGCCGAGAAAGCCATGGACAACAGCCTTTCGGTGCGGGACCGCTGTGCTGCGGCGGCCCATCTGGCCGCCGGACTGCCCGAAGCCGAGCGGTGTCTTGCCGAGGCCTTGGACCACGCGGCGCGATCGCTGACAGGCCATATCGCGATCGAGGCGAGGACAAAAGGCGCTCAGTGACCGACACATCCACCGGGCAGCACCCGAGTTTTCTGGCAACGACGGAGTTCCTGGACTGGCGCCACGACAATGTTCAGCGCTTCACCCGGGCGGCGATCGGCGACAGCCACGATCCGGTGACACGAGCCCAACGCATCTTCACCGCTGTCCGCGACACGATTTGGTACGACCCCTACAGCGTCGATGACGATCCCGGTCACTACCGAGCCAGCTACGTCGCCACCGCTACCCGCGCCTACTGCGTCCCCAAGGCGGTCCTGCTCACCGCGGCGGCCCGCGCCGCGGGTATACCAGCCCGACTGGGTTTCGCCGATGTGCGCAACCACCTACAAACCGACACGCTGCGGGCCCGCATGGGCGGTACCGACCTGTTCGTCTACCACGGCTACAGCGAACTTTTCGTCAACAACCGCTGGGTCAAGGCGACACCGGCGTTCAACGCCGAACTATGCGCCCGATTCGGTGTGCCCCCAATCGACTTCGACGGCGAACACGACGCACTCCTGCACGCCTTCGACAGCGAAGGCCACCACCACATGGAATACCTTCACGACCGCGGCTGGTACCACGACCTGCCCTTCACCGAAATCATCAACGAACTCCGACAGCGCTACGGCCCGCTCATGCACACCCACCCCACCGAGCACGACACCTTCGCCCGATAAGCGGCAGCCGCCTGGCAGCGGGAATGAAAGTCGCTCACGTCAGAACATGCCGAAATAGGTTGCAGCACGGCGTGATTGACTGTACCCCTGTATCGGCGGTGGCAGCTTCGACGTCGGGGATCCGGTTACCGGCGTGTTTGTCTCTGGATGAGACTAGGCCCTTGGCGCGTCGGCCGGCTGCCCGATCCGCTGGGCGCCGTCGGCGTCGAACAACTCGGCTGCCCAGCGGCGCAGGACGTCGGCGCTGTCCCAGTCGTCAGGGTGAAACCCGGGGCAAGTGTAAGAACGGAAGCGTTGCACCGCCTCGGGACTGAACATGGGGGAACGACGAAATGCCCTCAGGCTGGCCCTCATTCGTCTCGGATGATATGCAGCACGGTCAGTCGCCATAGACCGGAGCGTTTGGGCGATCAACTCGGTGAACAAGATCAGCGAAGCGACGCGCATTCCCCAGACGCGGGTGCGTTCGGTGGCCCCGATCGTCCGTAAGACATCAAAAGCAACGGCCTTGTGCTCGGACTCCTCGAACGCATGCCACAGCAGGATCGGCCGGACCTCGGTGTCGCCGATCAGTTTCTGGGCTTCATCACTGGTCAAGATGATCTCGGCCAGTGTCGCCGTGTAGTGCTCGAGAGCGGCGGTGACAGCCAGGCGCAGGACCGGGGAGAAGCGCTGCTCCAACCGGGCAACCAATTTTTTGATGTGCCGATCGATCCGGTCGGTCGGATAACCCATCGCCTGCAACCGCTCGTTGAGCAGCCGATGCTGATAACGGTGGGTGGCCTCCTGCGCGATGAATCCCGTGACCGCCTCCTGAAGGTCAGGGTCGCTGATCTGGTCACGGTACTGGCGCACTGACCGAATAAAAAAGTCTTCGCCTTCGGGAAACGTTGCCGACAAGGTCGAAATAAAGTGACTCATCACCAGCTCGCCGCCCACGAAATGCTGGCGAGTGGTGCCCGAAGGCAATGCGAAACGGACCCGGCGGGCCTTGGGCAGCACCCGTGTTCTCGACGATATCGACGACTCGTTGCTCATCACGCTGCCCCTTGTTCGTAGTGGACAAATCTGACTTTACGTCTAGTCAGATGTGGGTGCAAGACTATGCGTGTGCGTTCGGTCCGGGTGTACAGCGGAATGTCGGCCGAGCAGCGTCATCGCCGCCGCCGCGAGCGCTTGATCAATGCTGCCGTGGAGTTGATCGGCACCCGGGGCGTGACGGCGGCCACGGTGACGGCGGTGTGTGCAACCTCGGGGGTAACCTCGCGGTACTTCTATCAACACTTCACCGATCGGGACGAGCTGTTGCGGGCGGTCTACCAGCAGCTCTACGCCACCTTCCAGGAGGTAATAGTCCAAGCGATCCCCGACGCGGGAGCGACCCCCGAGGTGTTGGCACACGCTCCGATTCGCGCGCTGATCACGATGATCGAAAGCGACCGGCGGCTGGGCCGGCTTTTGTTTGTCGAATCGGCAACCGAACCGCTGCTACGTGAATTGCGCAGCCAACTCATGGCTGGATTCGCCGACCTCGTGCTGCGCGAGGCTAGAGTGCGCCTCGATATTCCAGACTCCGCAGTAAGCGTCGCCCATCTGGCGTCGACCCTGGGGGTGGGCGGGCTGTTCGAGGTGCTGCGCCGCTGGCTCGACGACGAACTCGACTTCCGCACCGACGAACTCGTGGCCCACTGCGCAGGCTTCCTCGGAAGCCTCGGCGCCTACGTGCTGTCACTCAATACCAGTGAGACCACGCCGGCAGCCACTCACCGTCGCGCCGGCGGCGCAGCGGCAGGCGACTCGCAGTAGGGATGGGTTCAGCGGGCAGCGTCACGACTTTGCCGCAATGGTGCGGTCCAGAAAGTCCGCGACTGCCGCGGTGAAGGCGTCGTTGTCGTCGCCGGCGACCATGTGGGCTGTGCCCGAGACGTCCACTGTCTGGGCATGCGGTACGACCTGCAGGAATTCATCGACCGATTGCTGCGATGTGACGTCGGAGAGCACACCGCGCACCAGCAGCGTCGGCGCCCGTACGCGGCGGGCTCCGTCGACCAGCAGGTCGGTGATGGCGTTGAACTCCTCGGCACCGGCCGCGGGATCGCCGCGCAAGAAGTGGAAGTTGGAGGTCACGAAAGCCGGGTCCCATCGCCAGATCCACCGATTGTCCTCGCGCTGCCGTAACACTTTGCGGAGTCCGTTCAGACTGCGCGGCCGTGCGCGGTGTGGGTTGTATTCGGCGATGGATTCGGCCGCCTCGTCGAGGCTGCCGAATCCATCAGGGTGGGCGGCCATGAACGATACGACACGGCGTGCTCCGTCGAACTCGATGCGCGGGGTGATGTCGACCAGGATTACTGCGGCCCACAGGTCTGCGGCTGCGAGTCGGTGCGCCCCGAGAACGGTCATGCCGCCCAGAGACGCACCCACCACCGCTACGGGGCGGTCGCTTGACGCTTGCGCACGTACGGCCAGAAGATCCGACGCCAGCACGTCGAGATCGTAGTGTCCGGTGGGATCCCAGGCGCTGTCTCCGTGACCACGGGCGTCATAGGCGATGACGGTGTAGCCAGCTTCGTGTAACTGGTGCGCGGTGGCCGCCCACGCCTGGCGGTTTTGACCTCCGCCGTGTAGCAGGAGGACGACAGCGGGGGAATCGGGATGCCGGTAACAATCCGCGGCAAGCCTAACACCGTCGTTGCCGTTGAAGTGCGTGAGCGTCATCGGCGCAGCCGTGCGAATCGGGCAGCTAGAGCCGTCAGGGGAATGCTGACTTTCGCGCTCACGTCGACCCCGGTCGTTGGGCGCACCACGGTTACGGTTCCTTGGGCGGCGCGCACTGCGCTCCCGTCGTTGCTGATGTCGATTCTGCCGACCCCGCTACGCTTTTCCAGCGCGATGATCTCGACCACGGCGACGCACACGCGGTGTGACACGGGCGCAAGCCGTTTCAGCTTGAACTCCGTGATCGCGGCCCATGATCCGGCCGGGATGACTGGATAGAACACCACACCCAGGCAGTGGTCGACCATCGCGGTCGGGCATCCGCCGAGCGGATCGCCGAACGCAGTCAAACAGGTCAGCGCGGGCATCCATCTCCACCACCAGTCGCCCGGCGCTGAACTCGGTGTGGCGAAACCCAGATAACCGGATAGCCTCTTCCGCGACCGCCAAAGCGTTCTGCGCAAACTGCACGGTTAGCGCTCTCGAGCGGCGTCGGAGTCAATCGTCATGACTTAAGACACTACTTAAGATTTGTTGCATGCCGCCAGACTCGGCGGTGGAAAGCAACGACGGCAGCAGGAAACGGCGCAGGAAGGTGTTCACGCCGTCGGGACTGCGCTGGCGGGGGCCGCGCACCGCGATCAGACTGAGGATGACGCGCAGAATCCACTCGGCGGCGTCGTCAACTGACACCCCCGACCCTAATTGATCCCCACCACTCTTTGAAGACCGGTCGTAGGAATTCGGCGACGAGGTCGAATAGTGCCACCGACGTGCCTTCGGCCAACCCGACACCGGCTAAATCGTTGGCGCTGCCGAACAACACACCGATGATCGGCTCGCGGTGAGCCGCCCGTACCGTCTCCTCGACGAAATCGACGCTCGCCGGACCTAAATCGGCATGTTCAGCGATGCGCGGAGCAATGCGTCGCAGGTAGCGCTCCGTTGCCCGCAGGATGAAACCGGACACGACGGACTCGCGATTGGAGAAGTAGCGGTACACCGTGGCGCGCGAGACCCCGGCACGCCCCGCGATGTCCTCCATGGTGGTGCCCGACTGCCCCCTATCCCGCAAACAGTCTTCGGCGGCGTCGAGCAGGCGATCCGTGGGGCCACCGCTCGGGTGGCCGCAGGCGCCTGACCCCGCCGCGATGATGTCATCGCCACGATGCACCTGACTCGAACCGACCAGCGACGTAACGAAAGCGAATTGGCGGCCCTCCCGCTTTCGGATGCGACATCATCAGTCTTCTGTCGCATTGCCACAGACTCCGGCCACCACCGACAAGGCCCTCGGCGATGCCGCAACGATGCGCATGCCCAATACCGTCGCCTTGGGTCACGGTCGTCGGGCCGTTGATGACAATGCCAGATTGGCCAATATCCGCCGGGTGGCTCGAGTGATGCGATCGCGGGTCTGTGACGCCGAGGCCCGTCGGCCGATGAAAGCGGTCAAATTCGCCAGCCAGATGTCCGCGATGACCCCGGCGACACGTCGATCGAGAAGGCTGGGCGTGCCGCCGGCGAGGGTGCCGCCAGGAGATCTTCGATGACCCCGGCGGCCTCGTTCACCACGTCAGCCGCGGTGCTGTCAGTGACCCGGAAAGCCTTGACCATGGCTTCGGTAAGCAGTGGATCGCGCTGCCAGCGGTCGTGCAGATAGGCGCTGAGCCGGTCTAGGGCGTGTCTGACAAAGATTTGGGGTGTTGTGCCTGAGGCTTGAGCTATGTCGCGGTTTCAGTTGCTCACCGATGCTCAGTGGTCCTTGATCGAAGATCTGCTTCCGGCTCGGACAGGTAAGCGGGGCAGGCCCTTTCAGAATGCCCGCTCGATGGTCGAGGGCATCATTTACCGTTACCCGGTGCGGCATGTCAACGGCGGGGACACGGGGTCAGTTTTCAGACGACGCCAACACGGCATTGCCTGGCGAGACGTGCCCGATGTGTTCGGGCCATGGCAGTCGATCTGGACCTGGCATCGAAGAATGAGTGCCGAAGGCACCTGGGATGTCGTGCTGGCCCGGTTGCTGACCGCCGCCGCCGACGCCGGGATCATCGACTGGGCTGTGGCGGTGGATTCCACGATCGCTCGTGCTCACCAACACGCCACGAACATCACCCGCGACACGGGGGGCTGGGTCGAATTACACGAATCTGACGATCGAGCCGCCTGACCACGGCATTGGCCGCTCCCGCGGCGGATTGACCAGCAAAATTCATCATCTCGTCGACGGCCGCGGACGACCCTTGGTGGTGCTCGTGGGCGCCGGCCACGCCCACGACGGACCGGTGTTGGAGCATTTGCTCGCACACTTGAAAGTGGACCGCCGCCGCGGCGGCCGACCACGGACCCGCCCCGATCGCCTCCGCGGCGATAAGGCCTACTCCAGCCGAGCAACACGAACACGGCTACGCCGCCGCGGCATCGGTGCGGTCATTCCCGAACCATCCGATCAGATCGCCCACCGCAAGCGCCGAGGTGCACGTGGCGGCCGGCCCCCAGCCTTTAACGCCGAGGATTACAAGGGCCGCAACGTCGTTGAACGAAACTTCAATGACGTCAAGCAATGGCGCGGGCTGGCCACTCGCTACGACAAACTCGCCCTCGTCTACCGCGGCGCAGCGGTCCTGCGCGCCATCACCCTCTGGCTATCCCATTTGTCAGACACGCCCTAGTTGTACCCGGTCATGACGTTGGTAGCAGGCGTGTCGGCTTGATGTGAGGAGAACCCCCGGGTGGGGTGTGGCTTGTCGAGGTCCATCACCGTCCGGAGGTTCTCATGTCTCACCGTAATGCCCGTACCACCTTTCGCGGCCGGCTGCTGATCGTGCAACGGCATCGAGCGGGTTGGGCCAAAGCTCGTATCGCCGAGGCGATGGGCTTGTCGCGCAAGTGCGTGCATACCTGGATCACCCGGTTCGATGCTGACGGACAAGCGGGTTTATTTGACCGGTCCTCGCGGCCTCACACGATGCCCACACGAACCCCGCAAAGCCTGGAGAACCGGATCGTAGCCTCGCGCCAGCGCCACCGGTGCGGCCCGGATGAGATCGCAGAAAAGCTCGGTGTGAGCGCCCGTACTGTGTCACGGGTGCTCCGCCGACGCGGGGTGCCGTATCTGCGGGACTGCGACCCGATGACGGGCGAGCTGATACGTTCCTCGAAGTCCACGGCCGTGCGCTATGAGCGGCTGCGACCGGGCGAGCTGGTCCACATGGACGTCAAAAAGCTCGGCTGCGTCCCCGAAGGCGGGGGTTGGCGGGCTCTTGGCCGTGCCAATAGGGTGCGAGACCACAAGGCGGGCATCGGCTTTGACTACGTCCACTCTCTAGTCGACGACTATTCCCGGCTGGCCTACAGCGAGATTCTTCCCGACGAGAAAGGCCCAACTTGCGCCGCCTTTTTGCAGCGGGCAGCCGCGTACTTTCGCGATCACGGCATCCCCGCCATCGAATGCGTCATGACCGACAACGCCTGGGCCTATCGCTGGTCGCTGCGCGCGATCTGCGCCGAGATCGGCGCCAGTCAGATCTTCATCAAGCCGCACTGCCCTTGGCAGAATGGCAAGGTCGAGCGCCTAAACCGCACCCTGCAAACCGAATGGGCCTACCGACAGGTCTTCACCTCCAACGCCCAGCGTGCCGCAGCCCTTGCCCCCTGGCTCAAGCACTACAACACTGAACGCCGTCACAGCGCACTCGGCGGGCTACCGCCCGTCAGCAGACTGCGACCAACCTTATGACCAGGTACACCCAGTCGCTGCGCGGGCGTAGCGGCGCCGGCCGTCCAGTGCCAGCCTGCCTCCACACGGTGAAATTGACGCGTCAGCGCGACCGCCAGCAGGTAATTCTTCGACGGAACGTAGCGATACAACGTGCCCACGGCCATGCCGGCATGTTTGGCAACTGCGCGCATTTGCACGGCGTCGTAGCCGCCCACCGACGCCAATCTCACCGCCTCATCCAGCAACGCTTCCCATCGCTCCGCTGCCAGGTGCGGTGCGGCGCTCACGCCGCGCGCAGGCGACGCATTGGCGCCAAATTTCTTCGTGGCTGGGTGAGCGCGCAAGTCCGGTGAGCTCATCGAGCCAGGCCGTTTCGGGACACCCCATCGCGACCGAATTGCTCCAGCAGGCCGCCAAAACCGGACACGTCGCCGTGAGCGGCGAAATGTTCGGCGTCGACCAGCACGAACACCGCATCGGCGGTGAAGCGGATGATCCCATCGCCGCCGACGCCAGCGGCTCTGACGTGCAACGCGCGGCCCTGTCGCATCTCAATGTGGGCCGTGATCCGATGAGGCTGGTTCAGTGGAACCGGCAGCAAGTACTCGACAGTCAGGCGGCGAGTGACTGCCGGGGCTCCAATGAGCCACGGCGTAAAACCCAGCACGTCGTCGCACGCCGCAGCAACAGCACCACCGTGGGCAAGCCCGGGAGCGCCGACGTGGCGGTCGGTGAACGTCACATCGGCGTATACCGAATCGCCACTGCGATGTGCCACCAAATGCAGGCCATGCGGATTCTGCGGCCCACAACCCAAACATGTCGAAGTGTGGTAGGGCAGCAATTGCGGGACCGACACCGGCAAGTCGCCGGGCGCGCTACCCTCGTCGACCAAGCGATCAGACAAACTAACGGCCTTTCGCTACCATCGGTTTCGCTCCGATACTGCCGGAACTATAGCGGGCTCCACATGGAACCGTCAGCCAGGAGCATGGTCAACCGCGAAGCGAGGAAGAATGAGCAGCCTGCCGCAAGCCCACAGCGCCGGCGTCGACGATGTCGACCCGCGGCGAACTCGATCCCGCAACCGGCTTCTCGACGCCGCAACAGCCTTGCTCACCAGCGGCGGCATCGAAGCCGTCACCGTCGACGCGGTGACCAAAGCCTCCAAAGTCGCCAAAACCACCCTTTACCGCCAATTCAACAGCTCGTCACACCTGCTCGCGGCCACTTTCGAACGGCTACTTCCCCAAGTCGAATCACTGCTACCCGCCCCAGGCTTGCTGCGCGAACAACTCATTGAGCTGCTGACCCGCCAGGCCGGCGTCTTCGCTGAGGCGCCGCTGCACGTCACCGTCCTGGCCTGGCTCGCGCTTGGCCCCGCCGCGCCAGCTGAACAGCACGCCTCCACGGCCCTGCGCGCCCGCGTCATCGAGCAGTACCGCTGGCCCTTCGACGCCGTTCTGCAACACGCCACAGCACGAGCCGAACTCGACGACTTCGACCCACAACTGGCTTTGTGCCAACTCATCGGCCCGCTGGCATTCGCGCGAATAACCGGCCTGCGCGCCACCACCGCCGACGACTGCGCACGCATCGCCGACGACTTCCTAGCCGCTCACCGATCTGTCGACAGCCCAGCACGCGGGACTATCTCGCTAACGGTGTTTCCGGCGGTTTCCATCAGTAGGTTTCGGCTGCCGGGAATCGGTCGCCGAAAGTGATTGCAAACGCATTCAGCGCTGGCTTCCACCGCATCATCCATCGTGCCCTGCCAACACCGGTCGGGTCCAGGGATCGGGTCACGAGATATAGGCACTTCAACGCGGCCTGCTCAGACGGGAAATGCCCTCGTGCCTTGATCGCTCGCCGGTAGCGGGCGTTGAGGGACTCGATGGCGTTGGTACCCGGTATGAAATGGGGTGGAGGCCCACGTGGTTCTGTCTTGCCTGGTCAGACGTACTAGGCATACGGTGCGACCGTCCGGAACAGGGGCCTTCGGGGAACACGTATGGGCAGGCCGTTCTTGCTCGATGGGCTGCGAGCCCGTGTTAGTAGTTGGCCGCCCCTGCGACTTGTCCGGCTGCGCTGCGAGCGCGTATCCGTAGGTGTCGTTCCGTCCCAGCGGTTCCCCGGCCAAGTGATCAGCACGGAAGGGAGAACCAGGCGGTGGTCAGATATGTCGGCATGGATGTGCACCGCGAGTTCGCGCAGCTGGCGGTGGTCGAGGACGGGATCCTCCGCGACGAAGGCAAGATCGGAGTGACGCCAGAAGCATTGCGGGCGTGGGCGTCTGAACTACGCCCGGATGATGAGGTGGCGTTGGAGGCCACCGGAAACAGCGATGCGATCGCTACTCTGCTCACACCGCTGGTGGCCCGTGTGGTGGTGTCGAACCCGTCGAAGACGCGGGCGATCGCCGAGGCGAAGGTGAAAACCGACAAGGTCGATGCGCGGATCTTGGCGCAGTTGCTGGCAGCGGATTTTCTGCCACCGGTGTGGCTGCCCGACGATCGGACCCGCAGTCTGCGCCGGCAGGTGATGCGTCGTGCTCACGTGGTGCGTCAACGGACTCGGCTGAAGAATCAGGTGCACGCGATCCTGGCCCGTAACCTCGCACCGACGCCGCCGGTGTCGGATTTGTTTGGCAAGACCGGTCGGCACTGGCTCTCGCGTCAGCCGTTACCTGCCGATGAACGCGCCAGCGTGCAGGCGTTGTTGCGTCAGTTGGACTTTCACGCCCATGAACTCGCTTTGGTCGATAGAGAGCTGGCCCAAGAAGCGCTCACCGATCCGATGGTGGCCCGGTTGATGACCATCCCTGGTGTCGATGCGATCGCCGGCATCTCCATTGTGGCCGCGGTCGGCGACTTCTCTCGGTTCGACGATCCCGACAAGTTAGTGGCCTATATCGGGCTCAACCCGAAGGTGCGCCAGTCCGGGAATTCCGCGCCGGTGCACGGTCGGATCAGCAAAGCCGGTCGCGCCCATGTGCGTGGTGTGCTGGTGGAGGCGGCCTGGTCGGCCAGTCGCGCACCAGGGCCCTTGCGTGCGTTCTATCAGCGCATCAAATCCCGACGCGGATTTCAGACCGCGATCGTGGCCACCGCCCGCAAGATGACGGTGCTCGCATGGCATTTGGTGACCAAGGACCAGGACTACGCCTTCGCTCGACCAGGGCTGGTCACCCACAAGCGCCGAAAGCTCGAACTGGCCGCCGGGGCGCCGTCACGCCGCGGCAACTACCGCCAGCCCGGCGCGGCCTATAACAGCAAGCACCGCCGCGACGAAGAGAACGCGGTCGTCGAACAGGCCGAACGTGCCTACGAAGTCCTCGTCGCCCACTGGCAACCCCGCAAACCCGCCACCAATCACCGCTCACCTTGACGATTTCATCCGTCGAGCAGATCACCCGGCGGATCTCCACGTCGTAGTCCAGGAACGGGATGAACTCGTTCCAGGCGTTATCCCAGAGCCGGATCACCGCTGGGTAACGCTGTCCCCACTTCTCGGCCAGCTCGTCGAAGGCTGTGCGGGCCGCGGTGGCGTTGACCGCGGTGTAGATCGGTTTGATATCACGTTTGATCTCGTCCCAGTATTTACGGGAGGTGAGCCGAAACGTGTTGCGTATCAGGTGAATAATGCAGGTCTGCACGATCGCCTGCGGCCAGACGTTACCGACCACTTCGGGCAGCCCTTTGAGTCCGTCGCAGACGACGAAGAACACGTCCTTGATGCCACGGTTGCGCAGATCGGTGAGCACGCTCATCCAGAACTTCGCGCCCTCACCACCAGTGCCTGCCCATAGGCCCAGGATGTCGCGTTCGCCGGCCAGGGTGACGCCAATGGCAGCGTAGAACGGTCGGTTGGCGACCTGACCGTCGCGGACCTTCACCACGATCGCGTCAATGAAGATCGCCGCGTAGGTCTCATCCAGTGGCCGCACCGCCCAGTCATTCATCTCGTCGATGACTTTGTCGGTGATCCGGCTGATCGTCTCCTTGGATACCGAAGCGCCATAGATTTCGGCGAAATGCGCTGAAATCTCGCCGGTGGTCAAGCCTTTGGCGTACAGCGACAACACCACCTCATCGACGCCTGAGAGCCGTCGTTGGCGCTTTTTGACGATCTGGGGCTCGAACGTCGCGGCCCGATCTCGTGGCACATCGAGCTCAACGGGGCCGGTGGTGTCGGTCAGCACCGTCTTGGCGCGGGTGCCGTTACGGATGTTGCCCGCGCCCACTCCGGCCGGGTCATGTTTCTCATAACCCAGGTGCTCGGTCATCTCCTCGTTGAGTGCGGTCTCGATCACCGTCTTGGTCAGCTGCTTGAGCAGCCCGTCCGGTCCGGTCAGCGACAGCCCCTGCTCCTGCGCCAACCGGACCAGCTCGGCCGCAGCCTGCTGCTCGGCCGATTGCTCAGCCTGCTTCTTCTTGGTCACATCATCCAGTGTCGTCATCACGGCACCTTCCTCGCCGAGGAACCCTCAGCGTGTTAGGCCGGAAACACCGTTAAATCCACAGTCCCGCACGCATCAACACCACGAAGTGTGACGTGGCGGGGCTGTCTGATTAACGGTGGATCCGACCTTGGCATTTGTTAGTTGCCGGTCGGGGTGATCCGGCCGTTGAAGGTGATTGCGAACGCGTTGAGTGCGGGCTTCCACCTCATTGCCCATCGTGCCCTACCTCGCCCGGTCGGATCTAGTGATCGGGTAACGAGATACAGGCATTTCAGGGCAGCTTGGTCGGTAGGGAAATGCCCGCGGGCGCGAATCGCGCGCCGGTAGCGGGCGTTGATCGACTCCACGGCGTTGGTACCCGGTATGAAATGGGGTGGAGGCCCACGTGGTTCTGTCTTGCCTGGTCAGACGTACTAGGCATACGGTGCGACCGTCCGGAACAGGGGCCTTCGGGGAACACGTATGGGCAGGCCGTTCTTGCTCGATGGGCTGCGAGCCCGTGTTAGTAGTTGGCCGCCCCTGCGACTTGTCCGGCTGCGCTGCGAGCGCGTATCCGTAGGTGTCGTTCCGTCCCAGCGGTTCCCCGGCCAAGTGATCAGCACGGAAGGGAGAACCAGGCGGTGGTCAGATATGTCGGCATGGATGTGCACCGCGAGTTCGCGCAGCTGGCGGTGGTCGAGGACGGGATCCTCCGCGACGAAGGCAAGATCGGAGTGACGCCAGAAGCATTGCGGGCGTGGGCGTCTGAACTACGCCCGGATGATGAGGTGGCGTTGGAGGCCACCGGAAACAGCGATGCGATCGCTACTCTGCTCACACCGCTGGTGGCCCGTGTGGTGGTGTCGAACCCGTCGAAGACGCGGGCGATCGCCGAGGCGAAGGTGAAAACCGACAAGGTCGATGCGCGGATCTTGGCGCAGTTGCTGGCAGCGGATTTTCTGCCACCGGTGTGGCTGCCCGACGATCGGACCCGCAGTCTGCGCCGGCAGGTGATGCGTCGTGCTCACGTGGTGCGTCAACGGACTCGGCTGAAGAATCAGGTGCACGCGATCCTGGCCCGTAACCTCGCACCGACGCCGCCGGTGTCGGATTTGTTTGGCAAGACCGGTCGGCACTGGCTCTCGCGTCAGCCGTTACCTGCCGATGAACGCGCCAGCGTGCAGGCGTTGTTGCGTCAGTTGGACTTTCACGCCCATGAACTCGCTTTGGTCGATAGAGAGCTGGCCCAAGAAGCGCTCACCGATCCGATGGTGGCCCGGTTGATGACCATCCCTGGTGTCGATGCGATCGCCGGCATCTCCATTGTGGCCGCGGTCGGCGACTTCTCTCGGTTCGACGATCCCGACAAGTTAGTGGCCTATATCGGGCTCAACCCGAAGGTGCGCCAGTCCGGGAATTCCGCGCCGGTGCACGGTCGGATCAGCAAAGCCGGTCGCGCCCATGTGCGTGGTGTGCTGGTGGAGGCGGCCTGGTCGGCCAGTCGCGCACCAGGGCCCTTGCGTGCGTTCTATCAGCGCATCAAATCCCGACGCGGATTTCAGACCGCGATCGTGGCCACCGCCCGCAAGATGACGGTGCTCGCATGGCATTTGGTGACCAAGGACCAGGACTACGCCTTCGCTCGACCAGGGCTGGTCACCCACAAGCGCCGAAAGCTCGAACTGGCCGCCGGGGCGCCGTCACGCCGCGGCAACTACCGCCAGCCCGGCGCGGCCTATAACAGCAAGCACCGCCGCGACGAAGAGAACGCGGTCGTCGAACAGGCCGAACGTGCCTACGAAGTCCTCGTCGCCCACTGGCAACCCCGCAAACCCGCCACCAATCACCGCTCACCTTGACGATTTCATCCGTGGAGCAGATGACCCGACGTATCTCGACGTCGTAGTCCAGGAAGGGCACGAACTCGCTCCAGGCGTTCTCCCAGAGCCGGATGATCGCCGGGTACTGGGGACCCCATTTCGCGGTGAATTCGACGAAGCGTTCCTTGGCCGCGGCCTCGGTCGCCGCGGTATAGACCGGCCGAATGTCGCGGGCGATCTGATCCCAGTACTTGCGGGACGCGTAGCGAAAGGTGTTGCGCAACAGATGAATGACGCACGTTTGGATGATCGCTCGGTCCCAGACGGTGTTGACTGCCTCGGGCAATCCTTTCAATCCGTCACAGACCACGATGCACACATCGCCGGTGCCGCGGTTCTTGATCTCGGTGAGCACCGACAGCCAGAACTTGGCGCCTTCGCTGCCCTCGCCGGCCCACAGCCCGAGGATGTCGCGCTCGCCTGCGCAGGTGACCCCCACGGCCACGTAGATGGGCCGGTTGGTGACCTGCCCGTCGCGGATCTTGACGAAGATGGCGTCGATGAAGACCACTGGATATACCGCTTCCAGCGGCCGGTTGCACCATTCGGCCATCTCGCCGACCACCTTGTCGGTGATCCGGCTGATGGTGTCTTTGCTGACGGTGGCGCCGTAGACGTCGGCGAAGTGTGCCGCGACCTCGCCGGTCGTCAATCCTTTGCCGTCAACGACAATACGATCTCATCAATACCGGTCAGGCGACGCTGTCGTTTCTTGACGATCTGCGGGTCGAAGCTGCTGTTGGTGTCACGGGGCACCTCGATCTCGACGGGCCCGATCTCGGTGAGCACCGTCTTGGCCCGGGTGCCGTTTCGGGAATTGCCGCTGCCACGGCCCGCTGGGTCATGCTTGTCATAACCCAGGTGCTCGGCCATCTCCGCGTCCAGCGCGGTCTCAAGCACGTTCTTGGTCAACTGATTGAGCAGCCCGTTGGGGCCGACCAATTCGACTCCTTGTTCCTTCGCCTGCGCCAGCAGCTGCTCAGCCAGCTGCCGTTGATCCAGTTCCATCGCCACAGGATCGAGTGTTTCTGACATCGTCAGTCCTTCCCGCCAAGCACCGCTCGGCGTGTCAGACCAAGATCAGATCCACCGTTGTTCGGACAGTCCCGACGTGGCCATCCCGCTCGACCCAGGGTCCCGGAAAAGTCACATCTCATGAGGTTAGGACCAATTTGAGGGCGTGATCGGGGTGTCTGGTGTGGTGGCGTAGGCCGGCGGCGATGTTGTCCCATCCGGTGGTTCGGAGCATGCCGATAACGAGGTTGCGGCAGGTGGCCATCACTCGTGGCGCTTGGCCGGTACGTATCCCTGATCCGTCCTCGGCGAAAGTGACGTCTTGGACCCAGTGAAGGCGATTTTCTATGCTCCAGCGGCCTTGTACCCAGGCGGCGGGTCGCTTCAGCGGCGCCGTCGTGTGGTTTGCTGAGGTGATCAGGTAGTCGACCTCGACGGTTATGGCTCCGTTATCGGTGACGGTGCGGCGTAGTTGGGAGACTTGGGCTGCGTCGGGGAAGTCGATCCAGGCGGGAACGTCGGCGACCTTGATCGTTCGGGTGATGCGCCGGCCACGCTCAGTGTTACGGGTCGTGTGCGCGGGCATGTCCTTGCAGGGCAGCTTCTTGAGCTTGTAAGTGCAGGGTGGGCATGTTCGCCTTGACCGTGAACACGTAGTCCCCACCGGCGCCGTTGATGGTGGTGGCGGTCTGGGTGTGTATCGCATCGAGGGTCGCCACCGCATTGTCGAGATCGAGGTGTCCCAACAGTGTTCGGGCGGCGCGTATTTCGTTGCTCTTGGCGTTGACGGCGACCTGTCCCAGCACGGCTCCGACACCGTGGTCGAATGCGGCGATCAGGTGCGGCGCCTTACCGCCGGGGTGAGTGCGCGCACCGCGGATCGTCTTGCCGTCGATGGCGATCACGCGGCGCTGCTCGCCGGGGCAGATTCCGGTGAAAGTTGGCGTCCATATCCACTCGCCCAGCGCCCGGTCGAGGGCGTCGGCATCAATGCGCGCGAACAGCTTGCGCAACGTCGATTCGTCCGGGGCCCGAACAAGGCCAGGTTGTCAATTGCGGTCTCGGCGGCCTACTGACCCGTCGCCGCGAACGACCGGCACCCAGCCAAGGTAGCTGTGACCGCCAGCGCGAGCACTCCGACCAGCGGGTAGCGCACCCCGCGCCGGTCGCGTGGGTCGGGCACCCTCTGAAGGGCTTCCCGCAGTCGTTCGTGGCGCGTCCGGTTTGCATCGGCATGCGGGTGTGACCTCGAGTTCGGATGGTTGGCTTCGTAACCTGCATCCAAACCCTTTGGTCACACCCGTCACAGTAGTCACGCCGGTCACGCGGCGACAACGGCCAAGGTCGCAACACTACGCATCAACTTTTCCGGCACCCACCCTGGGTGATGTCCGGCATCGACAGCTGGAAGGGTCAAGGATAATTCTGCTGATGACGCGGGTGTGCCCGATATTCCATGGAGTCTTTGCGGCAAACCACGGCGGCCCTATTTCGGTCGGTGTGTGAAGCGTGGATCTAATAGCCGCTGGTCCCACGCTGCCAGGCGGGACATCTGTTCCCGCAACGCTTGTTGTCACCGACGGGAACGATTTCACTGAACCGCCCATGGGACAGCCCTTTGGCCCGTAGCCCTTGTGCGAGGCGATCGTTAGGGATCGCTGCGGTGCCCGGTTGGACACGGGTTGCAGGTTCAGCTTGAACTCGGTGGTCGTCGCGACCCACGATCGCGCCGGAATGACTGGGTAGAACACGATCCCGAGACAATGGTCGACCCTCGCGGACAGACATCCGTAGCGCAGGTTGCCGAACGGTGTTAGCGGTTCGGCACGCGTTTCCATCTCTGCCACCAGCCGACCGGAAGTGAGTTTCGTGTGCCGAAAGTCCAGAAACGTCGACAGTCCCCCCGCTGAGTTCGCCGATCTGCTCATCAAAGGTGCGCGAACTTCACAGGTACCACCACATGTCATTCTCCTGCGCGTCATGCGTTAATCCCCGCCCTCCTCAGCGAACCGTTTGAGCATGTCGCCGAACGCGCCGAGGTCACCGTGCGCGGCGAAGTGCTCAACGTCCACTGCGATGAACCTCGCTGTAGCGGTGAAGCGCACGACGCCGGCCTCGCCGGTTCCCGTCGCACTGACGTGTAGGGAGCGACCTTCGCGGGCGTGAACGTGTGCGGTTATGCGGTGCGGTTGACGTAGCGGCACTGGTTGGAGGTAATCGACCGCCAGATTGCGGGTGACCGCCGGTGCGCCGGCGATCCAGAGGGTGAAGCCGAACAGGTCGTCGCAGGCCGCGGCGATCGCGCCGCCGTGCGCGAGGCCCGGTGCGCCTGCGTGCCTTTCGTCGAAGACCACGTCGGTGTACACCTGCTGTCCGGATCGAAACACCTTCATCTGCAGGCCGTTGGGGTTGTCGGGGCCGCACCCCATGCACGTGGGGGTGTGCGGTGGTAACTGCTCCGGCTCAACGCGCACTATCTCGCTCATGACGTCGTCGATTCTGCAAAGGTGTCGATGTGCGATCTGGTGTTCGTCTCAACCCCCAGGCGTTGCCGAGCGGTTGTGGACGGACGGCCGCGTGCCCAGGTGTCGAGGATGACTGCGCTGACGGCAGTGATTGGTGAGAGCGCCAGAGCGGCTTGGCTTTTGCCGTGCGCGATCGCCTCGCGTGCGATGTCGGCGAGGTGCTGAGCGCATGGACCTGGCTGCTCGGCGACCTGTAGCGCGGCGGCCAACGAGTCCGACAAGGGCTGGTGCGCCGGTGATGGAACTGTGGGCAGCACGGGTTGGATGCGATAGACATACCCGGCGGTCAGAACGCTGCCGGCGACGGCTACTCCGATGGCGGCTCCGATTTCGCAGATGGCGTCATTGACTGCGGCGGCTACGCCGTGTTTCTCCACCGGCGTCGCTGCGACGATGGCTGTGGTCGCTGGGGCGGTGATCAGACCCAGCCCAGCGCCCATGGCCAACAACGGCGACAGAAAGTCGGGGTAGGTGGCGTTGACGCCTGACCGGCGCACGTCCACCCATCCCCGCGAAGACGTCTTCACAGGCGCGGTGATCGGCTTCGTCGTGGCGCCGGGGGCTCGCCGCTCGGCTGAACTCGTCATCAGGGGTGCATTGGTGCACATCTCAACTCCAAAGAACGCAGAAGTCTTCGCCGTGACGTTCACCTAGCAGCTTCTGCAGAGGATCGTTTCTTTCTTTGTGATTTTGATCAGTACGGTTGAGTCGACCCGCTGTGGCAGTGGCGCCAGAGACGACCGACGGCAGCCGCTCGCGCCCCTTTTGCCAGCGGGAGCTGGATGACGGTTGTCCACTGACGTTGCTCTGCGAACTGCGGTCCGCAATCGCTGTTGTCGTACCCATCGCCCCGAGGGCCCGTCACCTCAGGCCGATCCGGCGAGCGCCAGTTCGGCCCGGTCGACGGGGACTTCGTGGGTAATGGCCCGCTTGCTGAACATGAAGTCGCGGGGGCGGTTGATGCAGTCGGCGGCAATGAACCCGCCGGCACGGAGGTAGAAGCAGGTGAAGTGGCGGTCCCGGGTCGGGTCGCCGTTGAGGACGACTTCGTCGTATCCGGTGTTGAGGCCGGCGATCTGGAGCTTGAGGTTGTACTGATCTGACCAAAACCATGGGAGCGCCACGATTTTCTTTGACTTAGCGCACATGGTCGCCGCAGCTACTTTGGCCTGTTCGCCTGCGCTCGGCACGGATTCCAGGCGGATGCGACGCCCGTAACGGGCCATGTGGTGGCTGGCGCAGTCCCCGGCAGCCACGATGTCGGGGTCGCTGGTCCGGGCCTGGTCGTCAATCACGACGCCGTTGTCGACGGCCAGGCCCGCGGCGGTAGCAAGCTCGATGTTCGGCTCAACGCCGATGCCGACAATGACGAGGTCGGCGGGAATTGATTCGCCACTGGCCAGGAATACTTCGCGGACCATGCCGTCGCCGGACAGGGCATCGACCAGCGTGCCCGTCCGGATGTTGACGCCCTCCTCCCGGTGGACCCGGTCGAAGAACGCCGATACCTCGGGGGCGGTGACCCGTTCGAGAACGCGCTCGGTCGCCTCGAGCACGGTGACCTCCATACCCAGTCCACGCAACGAGGCGGCGGTCTCCAGTCCGATGTAACCGCCGCCGACGATCACGGCCCGACCGCCGGCAGTGGTGCCCTTGCGGATCATCTCGACGTCTGCGGCGGTGCGTAGGTAGAAAACTCCGGCCAGGTCGGCTCCCGGTGTGCAAAGACGCCGAGGGCGGGCGCCAGTGCACAGTGCGAGCTTGTCGTAAGGCAGTACTTCGCCGGTATTCAGCACGACGTGACCAGCCGGGCGGTCGATCGCCTCCACCGTCGCATCCAGGAGTTGTATTCGCTGCTTGGCGTAGAAACCCGAGCTACGAATCGCGAGATCGTCGAGTGTGCTCTTCCCGGCCAGGTATGCCTTCGACAGCGGGGGCCGCTGGTAGGGCAACGCCGACTCCTCGCCGACGAGGACGATCTCACCGTCCCACCCTTCTTGGCGAAGACTGGCCGCGAGCTGGGCGCCCGCGTGGCTGGCCCCCACGATGACCGCTCGCTGCAAGGTCATGCGCCAACTTTCGGGGTGAGGCGGACCATCAGCTTGCTGATACCCCTCACGAAGTTGGACTGCACGTACTCGGGCTCACCGAGGACTTCGATGTTCTCGAACCGCGGAAGCAACTCCTCCCACAGGATCCGCAACTGCATCTCGGCCAGCCGGTTGCCCATGCAGCGGTGGACGCCGAAGCCGAAGGAGATGTGGTTGCGGGCGTTGGCCCGATCGATGATCAGCTCATCGGGCCGCTCGAACACGCGCTCGTCGCGGTTGCCCGAGGCGTACCACATCACGACCTTGTCGCCCTTGCGGATGAACTGCCCGTTGAGCACGGTGTCGGCCTTGGCGATCCGACGCATATAGGCCAACGGTGTTTGCCACCGGATGATCTCCGAGACCATGTTGGGGATCAGGTCGGCGTTCGCCTTCAGTTTCTCGAACTGGTCAGGGAACTCATTCAGCGCTAGAACACCACCGCTCATCGAGTTTCTGGTCGTATCGTTGCCGCCCACGATCAGCAACACGAGGTTGCCCAAGAACTCCATCGGGCGGTCGATCAGATCCTTGGTGCTCTCGTCGCTCTGCAACATGGTGATCAGATCGAAGCCGGGCTGCTCCCCGGCAGCTGTCCGGGCTGCCTTGTCCCGCCAGTGAGCGCTGAGACCTCGAGCCATTTCGACCATGCCACGAAACACCTCGTCGTTGTCCGAGGGTCCACCGTTGGCTTGCTCCATCGAGGTGGCAAGATCGGACCATTCGACGAGCTTGCGCCGTTGCTCGAACGGGAAGTCCAGCAGCGTCGCCAGCATGCGCGCGGTCAACTCGATCGAGACGTGTTGCACCCAGTTGAACGGTTCGCCAAGCGGGAGATCGTCGAGCACGTCTCGGACGCGCTCCCGGATGACGCTTTCCATCTCACGCAGGTTCTTCGGTGCCACCACGCCCTGGACAGCCTGCCGTTGCACGTCGTGGCGTGGTGGATCCATCGCGATGAACATCGCCAAGTCGAGGAAACGCGGCGGGGTTCCGATGATGATGAACGGCTCGGCGGAGAAGACCTCGTGGTTCTTGTCGACGGCCACGATGTCGGCATGGCGCGTCACCGACCAGAACGGGCCGAATGCGCTGTGGGCCTGATAGTGCACAGGAGCCTCGTTGCGCAGGCGCTCGTAGTAGGACTTCCAACGCCCCTGCCGGTAGAGGAACGGATTGCTGAGGTCGATGTCGGTCAGTTTGACCTCGTCAGCGGGCGGGATCGGTCGCTCGGTAAAAATCTGCTGACCATTGGTGCCGGTGACCCAGCGCCGAGTCTTGTCGTAGAGGTGCGCGCCCTTGATCAGTGGGACCATAGGGATGGCTCCCTGGGCCTTGGCGGTGACTGCGTCAAGAATATTCGTCACGTCTTCGTGTCCTCTCGTCGTTACATCTGAAACTCTGGCAGGTGGACGGTCAAGCCGTCCCACGCCTCAGAAACCGGCATCTGGCAGGACAGCCGGGAGGTCGGCTGACGCTCGGGGTTCATCGCGAGCATCTCTTCTTCATCGGCCCCGGAGGGGCCGACCTGATCGGTCCATTGCGGATCGACGATCACATGGCAGGTGCCGCACGCGGCTTCGCCTCCGCAGTCGCCGTCGATGCCGGGCACCGCGTTGTTGGTCGCGACCCGCATCAATGACTGACCTGCCTCAAGAGGCGCCTCGTACTTCTCGCCGTCGTGGGAGATGAAGGTGACAACGGCCATAACCAACTCCTAATACGTTGTCCTCAACGTGAATGCTGTTGTTAACAGCGTTGTCGAGGACGAGCGCTTAGGCTATGTTTACCCGGACCAGGAACTTGTGAATTTAGCTCAAAGGGGTCTTGGCCAGTGGACCTCAATAACGCAGGCGTGCCCCCACTCGCGTTCGCGCAACTGCTCGAGAGCCAGGCACTCGCCCCAGACGCAGTCGTGCTACTTCGCAACATCATGTCTCGCGAAGGAGTCGACGAGGCGACGCTGATCCGGCGCGATGTCCAAGCCCCGCTACGATGGCTTCGCGAGGTCTACCCCGAACTCGCCGTCGAACAGGCAACCCTCCTCGGCTTCGCGTTCGCTGGACAGGCACAGTTGACGTCCTTCGGCCCGTTGAGCGTTCCGCTGGTCAGCGCAGGCTCGGTAGCCGAGGTCGTGGAGTTGCTCACCTATCTGCCGTTGATCACAACGGCTGTCAATCCACAGTTCCATCTAAATGACCACGGCCTCACCGTCGTGCTCTGCGGACACACAAGCGATCCGGCACTGGACTGCCTGGCCATCACATACGCCGGGTCGGCGTTGTTGCGACTGCTGGACATGCTCGTCGGTGACGCGCCGAGCGCCACACTCCACCTGAGTTGGCCAGCGCCCGTCACCCTGAACGATCTCGACGAAGACGTGGTGCTAGCCGGGCGCCTGTTCTTTGACGCATCGATGTCCTACCTTCGCGTTCCCGCCGACACGCTCGATGAGGTGTGCCGGTTCTCCGATCCCCTCGCATATCGACTCGCCGTCGCCCAGCTGAACTCGGCTCTCAACCAGCGGAGCGGAGCCACGTCCTTTTCGGAGAAGGTGAGACAGCTGTTGGAGAAGGATCCCGGACATCGAAGTAGCCAGTGGGTCGCAGACGAACTTTCGTTATCCACAAGCACACTTAAACGGCGGCTCTCCCAAGAGGGGACCACCTTTCGCGCGTTGCGCCAGTCGTGTTTGCGCGAGAGCGCGATGATGCTTTTACTCACCCGATTGATGTCGGCGAGCCAGATCGCCACCAAGCTCGGATACAATGACCTCGCCAGCTTCTCACACGCCTTCAAGCGATGGACTGGCCGCTCTCCGAGCGAGTTTGGGATCTCACAACGCTGAGCCGCCCCAGCGAGTCCGGAGATTCCAGACCTTGGAGCGTTTTTCTACAGCGTCGCCTCGGCCCCGGTTTCAACTGCTGCATCAGAATCGGACGAGCGCTCGGATGTTGCGGCCTGAGCGCATGTCTGCGCCAGGCGTTCGCGGTCACGTAATTTCCCCCAGGGGTGGCCGTCACGTAATTCCCTTGGGTGTAACGCTGCTGAGAGTGAGGGTAGCCGGGCTGGTTGCGTCCAGCGGAGTGGTGGTGTGCGAGCCGGACCTGATCGTGAGTGCCGGCGTGTCGTAGCCGAGTGATTGAGCACTGTCCACGATATCGATCTTGGGAACCTAGAGAATTACCATTATGTCCCTGCCGGACAGGCACTTTCGCGAATCTAAGCACCTAGACCGCGCTTGATGCAACACCGAGGCTAGCTGCTCAGCAGCGCTGCGCTCCGCCGACAGTGAACGGAAATTGCCCTGGTGCACTGGTTAGGTGTGTGGCTGGGCGGTTGTGTCCGCCGGTGGTCGGGGTGATGCTGATGGGGTGTTTCAGTCGAACCCGTTCGCTCTATGTTGCCATGTGAGCCCGCAGACTAGCTTGGGGGGCGGAGGGCACGATTCTTATCCACGGGAACTGCGCTCAAAGAGACTTTCGTTGTAGGGATTGACCTCAAATTAGGGCCCCCGGCGTGCACCAGATCGTGGCCTTGGTCCTAACTGGCGCGTTCCGAAATTGTCGGGATCACGTTCCCATGAGCCGTCCCGGCGTTTCCGGAGACTCCCGATCTTGGGAGGATCTGGGTTATGGGACGTGTCAGCAAGTACCCCGACGAGCTTCGTGAACGTGCGGTGCGCATGGTCGCTGAGGTGCGCCCGCAGTACCCGTCGCAGTGGGCGGCGATCACGGCGGTCACGGGCATGTTGGGGATCGGCACACCGGAGACGTTGCGGACCTGGATCCGCCGCTCGGAGGTCGATACCGGCCAGCGACCGGGTGTGACCTCCGCGATGGCCGAGGAGAACAAGGCGCTGCGCAAGGAGATTGCCGAGCTGCGCCGGGCCAACGAGATCTTGAAAGCAGCGGCGATTTTCTTCGGGGCCGAGCTCGACCGGCCCGGGAGACGGTGATCCGGTTCATCGCCGAACACAAGGACCACCAGGTGGCCGGCCCCAACGGCGGGGCCGGGCTGCGCTGGGGTGTCGAGCCCATGTGTGCGGTGCTGTCTGAGCATGGCGTGCCGATCAGCCCGTCGACCTACTACGAGTGGATCAACAAGACCCCGACACGACGGCAGATCCATGACGCCGAGCTGGTCGAGATCATCACCGCGGCGCGGGAAGACAAGAAAAGGGCAAGTTCGTCCAGACGCTGGGGTCACGCAAGTTGTGGATCTGGCTACGCAGCCAGGGTCACGATGTCGCCCGGTGCACGGTGGAGCGGATCATGCGCGAGAACGGTTGGGAGGGCGCGCGGTACGGATCCAAGCACAAGACCACCATCGCCGACGACACTCATCGGCGATACCCGGATCTGGTGGACCGCCGCTTTTATGCCGCGGCGCCAAATCGGTTGTGGGTGGCCGACTTTACGTATGTGTCGACCTGGATGGGATTCGTCTACGTCGCATTCGTCATCGACGCCTACAGCCGCCGGATCCTAGGCTGGCGGGCCGCCAGATCCATGACCACCGATCTGGTCCTCGACGCTATCGAGCATGCGTTCTTCACTCGCGCCCAGGACGGCACCACCAGTCTGCACGGGCTGATTGCGCACAGCGACGCGGGCAGTCAATACACCTCGGTGGCCTTCACCCAGCGGCTCATCGATGAGGGCGTGGATCCCTCCGTCGGCTCGGTTGGCGATGCGCTGGACAATGCGCTGGCCGAGACCACCGTCGGCTCGTTCAAGAACGAACTTATCCGCCGGCAAGGCCCGTGGCGCGACGTCAACCAGGTCGAGCTGGCGACCGCTGAATGGGTGGTCTGGTTCAACACCGAACGCCCCCACGAGTACCTCGACGACTTCACTCCCGAGGCCGTCGAGACGCTCTACTACGATCACAAACGCACCCCACCAAAGGCAGGGTGATTCAACGAATGCAGTCTCCGGACTCACCGGGACGGCTCAGACTGGTTTCTTTGGCTGGTTCATCGACATCGCACGGGGCGCAGCGCCCCGCCCCCTGAAGGCCTGCAGGACTGGCCTGTCAAACTACGGTCGGCTCGTCCTCATGCGTTATAAGAGTCTCTGAAGGGACAGCTTGGATGCTGGGTCGTCACTGGTGCCGTCAAGCGCGGATACGTTTTTCCGACATGACGACCAAGCAGACCGCGCTCGAGAGGACGACACCCACCGGAATCCGGGCCGGACGATACGAAACAGCCGACGACACTCTCCTTGCCTTCCTCCAAGCCCTCTGATTATGCCGACCTCACGGCTGCGGGCACCGCCTCCACCAGGCGCAACACCGACCATGTCGGCAGAACCCAGACGTCGTCATAAAAGGGATCCATCACCGCCGCCTCGGGCAGTTCGGTGGTGGTGGCGGTCTTGAATCCGGAGAATCCGTCCATGGCAACGACGTCCACACCATCGCGCCAGTCCTGTGGCCGGTCGGCCAGCCAGTCGGCGAATGCTCGTTTGGAGCGTCCTTCGACCATGTCGAGCAACCGCGCCGGACCGGTCTTGTCGCGCACGGGGGTCAAGTCGATGATGACGGTGACGTACTTGTCGGCGCGACGGGTGTGCCGCCACACATGCTCGTCGACGCCGATCACCGCGACCCCGTCGAAGCGGACCGCATCGGCGATGAGCACCCGGCGGCCTTCGGCCAACACCGCGTTGTTAGCGGTGTTCCACGACACCGCGAGCGCTTCGGCGACTCGGGCCACCGACAGATGTTGGCAGACCAGGGCTTCCAGTGCCCACCGCAGGCCCCGGCGGGACAGCTTGGCCCGCGGCTCGGCGGCCTTGCTGGTGTCTTGGCGCCACACATGAGCGCAGCCGGCGCACCGATACCGGCGGATCGTGACCAGCAAGCATGTGGGCCGCCACCCGAACGGCTCATGAGCCAGTTGCCGGGTCACGGTGTCACGCACCGCGCCCTGCTCGCCGCAGCGGCGACACCACGAGTCGTCGTCGATAATCCGGCAAGCCAACACCGCCCGGTCCGGCTCCAGGCGTTGTCCGGTCACCTCCAACCCGAGCTCGTCAAGGCGGCAGAATGTGCTCAGATCAGGGCACGCGAAGGTAGCGTCAGGCACGTCGAGGTCTTTCAGATGGGCGGTGTGAGAACTCCCATCATCGGAAGACCTCGACCCCCCGGCAGCGACGCGCCGACCACCTCTACACCCTCAACTGCGAAGAGCCGTCAACGCGTCCAACAGGCCACCTGCGACATCGCGGCCGCACCAGGGATCCGCTCTACGGCGTGCGCCGCACCCTGCGCACCCGATTCCCGCTGCTCACCGCCCGCCAACGCACCCGCCTGGAGGCGGTGTTCGCCGACGACAACCACCTCCCCGTGCAGCTCACCTGGGGCGTCTACCAGCGCATCATCGCGGCCTACAGCCACCCCGACCGGCGGCGCGGCAAGACCATGATGACCGCCATCATCAATGAGCCCTTTGTCGCTAGGACTATTTGTCCACCGTATTCGGCGACGCTGCCATCGAGAAGAAAGAGCCGTTCTTAATGCTTCTGTGGATTACAAGAAATTGTCCTGGCGCGCTCGCAACTGAAAGTAGCTCGTAGTCAAGCTCAAGCTCACCGAAGTCTCTATGTCGGAGCTGCTTGACCTTGCCGTCGGAGACATTGACATCGTGGCTGTTCCACATCTGGACGAAGTCGCTGCTCTTTTTGGAAAGTTCGAGGACGATATCGGTGATATCTGGCTGATCAATATCGATACCTGCGGTGCGGTGCACGGTGGCGATGGCGGTTTTGACGTATGATTCCCAGTTCACCCAGAGGGTTTTCGCCTCGGGATCCAGGAACAGTAAGCGCAAAACGTTCCCTGTGATCGTGAATTGGGAGAAGAGCTCTGAGGCTTGCGGGTTTTCGGCCAGCACATCGCACCGGCGGTTGACTATGTAGGCCGGACCGAGTGTCCAGGCTTGCATGATGAGAAGCAAATACTCAGCCGGGTTTTGCTGCGAACTGGCCTTCTGCCGCCAGCGGTGTCGCGGGGTCGCGAGGTCATACAGATAGGTCGCCTCACTGGGAGACAGGCCGAGCGCGATCACCAAGGCGTCCAATATCCGCGCGGACGGGTGGTTTTCTCGTCCTTGTTCCAACCGCGCGTAGTAGTCGGCACTGATGCCCCGCACGGCCACCTCCTCGCGGCGCAGCTCAGGGGTGCGCCGCCGTCTCGCAAGATCGCCGTGGCGCTGCTGGTTGGGTGTGATCGCCTCGCGGCGCGCCCGAAGAAATTCTCCCAGTGTCTTGGTCACGAAGCGATGCTAGCCAGCGCGGCGTCCTGGGTGTCAAATTCCTAGGTTAAGCTCCCCCTTCCGCGACCTGCGGTTCCTCGCCACCATATGTACTCGTGGCATCAATCGACCGCTTGGCCGAAGGGAACAGGGTTTTAGGCCGCTTGCTGATATCGACACGGGCGGAGGATGGGCCTGAGCATGGGCGGGGCTACCCAGCGCGGATACGGCGGTACGGCGAAGGGTCGGTTCGTTGCCTGGTCGCGACCACACCGACGACGTACTCGGGTCAACGCCCCAAACGTAGCAGCCTGGAGTGACAGCAACCCGAACCGGAAGGACAACGACTTTGCTGGGCATTCTCAAGCGGGCGTGGATTCCGCTGGTGATCGTCGCGGTTGCGGCCGTCGGGGGCTTCGTGGCTTACCGATTGCAGGGTGTGTTCGGCTCGCACCGAGTCGCGGAGGTGGGCCCGGTCGAGCAGATTGTGCCGATCAACGTCAAGCGCGTGGTTTACGAGGTTACCGGGCCCCCGGGCACGGCGGGTGTGGTCAATTACCTGGACGAGAACGCTCAGCCTCAGCGCGCAAGTTTCACCACCTTGCCGTGGTCATACACCGTGACCACGACCATGCCGGGAATGTTCGCCAACGTGGTGGCACAAGGGGACAGCAACATGCTCGGTTGCCGGATTCTGGTCAACGGTGTGGTGCGCGACCAGCAGTCCGTAGCCCGTTTCGACGCACAGGTTTTCTGCTTGGATAAAGCCGCATGAGCGGCGGCCACGCCGAGCGGCCTCTTGCGGCGCGGATGTTGCGGCGGTTGGCGGTGCCGATCGTGTTGGGTTGGCTGGTGTTCGCCGTCGTCGTCAGCGTCTTCGTGCCTCGACTGGATCTGGTGGAACGGCAGAACTCGGTCGGCCTGTTGCCTAAGGATGCTCCGTCGCTGATCGCGATGAAGCGCATGGGCAAAGTTTTTCACGAGTTCGACTCCGACAGCGTCGCGATGGTGGTGCTGGTGGGCGACAAACCGCTGGGCGACGAGGCGCGTCGCTTCTACGACGATCTGGTGCGCCGGCTCGAGCGCGACACCGCGCATGTCGAGAAAGTGCAGAACTATTGGGGGGAATTGGTCACGGCGGGCGGCGAGCAGAGCGCCGATAGTAAGGCCGCTTACGTGCAGCTCAACCTCGCCGGCGACCAAGGCTCCTCGCGGGCGGATGAGTCGGTGCACTCAGTCGAGCAGATCGTGGCGCACTCTCATCCGCCGCCGGGTATCAAAGCATATGTGACCGGTCAGGCGCCGCTGACCACAGACTTGACTGAAGCCGGCGACCGGGGTCTGGCCAAGCGCACGGCGATCACGATCGCCGTGGCCGCGCTGATGTTGCTCATCGCTTACCGGTCGATAGCCACCTTGCTGATCGTGCTGGTGGTGATTTTTGTCGAACTGGCCACCGCGCGGGGAATCGTGGCATTCATCGGCAACTTTCACGTGATCGGCTTCACCACGTTCGCGGTCAGTCTGCTCATGGCGCTGGCCATCGCGGCCGGCACGGACTACGCGATCTTTTTTCTCGGCCGCTATCACGAAGCCCGTCAAAGCGGCGAAGACCGTGAAACCGCTTACTACGACATACCGTGGAGTTGCCCATGTCGTGTTGGGTTCCGGGCTAACGATCGCCGGCGCGATGCTGTGTCTGCGGTTGGTCCGGCTGCCCTACCTCAATACGTTGGCGATTCCGTGCGCGGTGGCACTGGTCATCGTGATCGCGGCCTCGCTGACGTTGATGCCGGCTCTGCTGGCCATCGACGCGCGGTTCGGCTTACTCGACGCGAAGCGAAAGACCAATATTTACCGGTGGCGGCGACTAGCGACGGCCACGGTGCGCTGGCCCGCCCCGATCCTTGCCAGCGCTGTGGTTGTCTCAATAGTCGGGGGGCTGACCCTGCCGGGGTATCACACAAACTACGACGACCGCTATTACGTTCCCGCGAGCCTAGCGTCCAACGTCGGCGACCGTGCCGCCATCCAGCATTTCACCCATGCCCGGCTGAATCCGGACCTGTTGCTGGTCGAAGCCGACCACGACCTGCGTAACCCGGTGGACATGCTCGACCTGGATAGGATTGCGGCGAGTATCTTCCGGGTGCCGGGCATCGCGCGGGTGCAAAGCATCACCAGGCCGCTGGGATACAACATCGAGCACGGCACCATACCGTTCGCGATCGGCATGCAGCCCGTCCCGATCCGGGAGAACCTGCAGTATCTGAAGGACCGCTTGGCCGATATCCTGCGGCTGACTCGAGATGACCTCGGCGTCCAGATCGCGACGTTAGAGCGCATGTACACCGTGGAAAAGGAACTATCCGGGTCGATTAGCGACAGCGCTCGCGTCACAACTGACACCGCTGCAATCACGGATGGAATACGTGACCATCTCGCAGATTTTGACGATTTCTGGCGGCCACTTCGCAGTTACTTCTACTGGGAAAAGCACTGCTTCGACGTTCCGATATGTTGGTCACTGCGCTCCGTCTTCGACGCGTTGGATGGCTTCGACAAACTCGCCGAGAATTTCCACAAGCTGGCCAAGGACCTCCAACAAAGCGCTGACGCAACACAAGAGATGGTGACGTTGATACCGCCGATCATCGACGTTGCAAAGTCTATGCAGACTACCTTCTTCACGCTCTACAGCAGTTTTTCGGGGCTGATCACTCAAATGGACCGCATGACCGACACCAGCACACTCATGGGCGAATTCTTCGACAAAGCAAAAATTGACGGCCTCTTCTACATCGCGCCAGAAGTGTTCGACAGCCCTGACTTTAAGACCGGCCTCAGGCTGCTGGTTTCCCCCGACGGCAAATCCACCCGTATGATCATCACCCACAACATCGACCCCGCCAGCCCCGAGGCGATCTCCCACGTCGACGCAGAACTCAAGGCCGCACGCGAGGCGGTCAAAGAAACCCCCTTGGCCAGTGCGAAGTTATACCTGGGTGGCACGGCGGCTACTTACCGAGATATCCAAGAATCCACCAAATACGACGTCATGACCGAGGCCATCGCCGCGCTCATCCTGATCTTCATCGTCATGCTGGTCATCACCCGCGCGCTAGTCGCCTCGATGGTCATCGTCGGCACAGTCGTGCTCTCGCTAGCGACCGGCTTCGGCCTGTCGGTGCTGTTTTGGCAACACATCTATGGCTTGGAACTGCACTGGATCACCTTGCCTTTCGCAGTCACCATTTTGCTGGCCGTGGGATCTGACTACAACCTGTTGCTGGTCTCGCGGTTCAAGGAAGAAATCGGCGCAGGACTGAAGACCGGCATCATCCGGTCCGTAGGCGGCACCGGCGGAGTCGTGACCACGGCCGGCTTGGTGTTCGCCTTCACCATGGCCTCTTTGGCGGTCAACGAGCTGTACACGCTCAAACAGGGCGGCACCACCATCGGGCTGGGCCTGCTCATCGACACGCTGATCGTGCGCTCGCTGATGATCCCATCCACCGCTACCCTGTTGGGGCGCTGGTTCTGGTGGCCGCTACGGGTACGCTCCCGCCCAGCCAGCGAACTGCTCCGATCTGTGGGCCCCCGTCCACTGGTGCGCGCCCTGCTCCTGAGGGGGTAGTTTCCCGACTTGCCACTAACCTCAAATGCCTGTGCCGAAAACACCACTTACTCAAAACCTTCTGGACCGGCTGGCGAGACAAGCAGTTCCCCGACGGCACCCTCGAATGGACCTCACCCAGCGGGCGTACCTACATCACGCACCCCGGCAGCCGGCTGCTGTTCCCCGCCCTGTGCCTGCCGACCGGCGCCCTACCCACCCCGACAATCACACCGGAGCGCTCCGCTCACCGTGCCCTGATGATGCCCACCCGCCGACGCACCCGCGCCCAAGACCGCGCCCGACGCATCGACACCGAACGGGCGCAACCCTATTAGGGCCTATCAGGGTCGGGGCGCCCCCAGCCGGAACACCTTCCACCCGGCCTGGCGCCAACGCGCGACGTCGAGGCAGTTGCGGCCGTCGACGATCACCCGCGAGCGCACGCGGTCGGCGAGGTCGTCGGGATCGAGTTCGACGAACTGCCGCCATTCGGTCAGCACGAGCACGGCGTCGGCGCGGTCGCAGGCCTCCTCGACCGAGACCGCGTAGTTCAGCGTCGGGAACTGCCGCTGCGCGTTGTCCAGCGCCTTCGGGTCGTACACGTTGACCGCGGCCCCGTTGAGCTGCAGTTGGCCCGCCACGTTCAGCGCGGGCGAGTCGCGCACGTCGTCGGACTCGGGCTTGAACGCCGCGCCGAGCACGGCGATGTTGGCGCCGAGCAGCGAGCCGCCGCACGCCGCGCTGGCGAGCTCGACCATCCGCGTGCGGCGGCGCATGTTGATGCTGTCCACCTCGCGCAGGAAGGTCAGGGCCTGGTCGGCGCCCAGTTCACCGGCGCGGGCCATGAACGCGCGGATGTCCTTGGGTAAGCAGCCGCCGCCGAAACCCAAACCGGCGTTGAGGAATTGGCGCCCGATCCGGGGGTCGTAGCCGAGCGCATCGGCCAGCATGCTGACGTCGGCGCCCGAGGCCTCACACACCTCCGAGACCGCGTTGATGAACGAGATCTTGGTAGCCAGAAAGGCGTTCGCGGACACCTTGACCAGCTCCGCGGTCTGCAGGTCCGTCACCAAAAACGGCACGCCGTCGGCAAGCAGGGCGTCGTACAGTTCCCGGACCGCCGCCACGGCGCGGGTCGAATCCTGTTGCACACCAAGGACGATGCGATCCGGGTGCAGGGTGTCGTGCACCGCGTAGCCCTCTCGCAGGAACTCGGGGTTCCAGGCGATCTCGACGTCGACCCCGCGTGGCGCCAAACCGGCCGCCCGATGGTTCAATTCGGCGGCCGTTCCCACCGGAACCGTCGACTTGCCCACCAGCACCGACGATCTCGTCAGGCGCGGCACCAGCGCGTCGACCACGGCGTACACGTGCCGCAAGTCGGCGGCGTATTCGCCCTTCTTCTGAGGCGTGCCGACGCCCAGGAAGTGCACGTCGGCGAAGTCGGCCGCCACGTCGTAGTCGGTGGTGAACCGCAACCGCCCCGCGGCCAGGTTCTCCTGCAGCAGCTTTCGCAGCCCCGGTTCGTAGAACGGAATGTCACCACCGGCCAGCTTGGCGACCTTGCCCGGGTCGATGTCGACCCCGACGACCTCGTGACCCAGTTCGGCCATCCCCACGGCGTGGGTGGCGCCCAGGTAGCCGGTGCCGAAAACGGTGCATCGCATACCACTGGTGTAAGTGTCCGCGATGAGCGAACTGCATCGCTGGCCTGAGCGGGAGGCAAACGGCAGATGACGGCTGGCTCTTCAGGAGCTAGCGGTGGCCGAAGCCGCCGTGGCCCCCGCCGAAACCGCCGTGGCCGCCGCCACCACCCGGGAAGCCGGGGAACCCGCCCCCGCCGTGCGGCCCCTCGTGGCCGCCGCCACCCGGGCCGAAGCCGGGTCCGGGCCCGAATCCGCCCCCAGGGGGCCCACCGATGCGCGGCCCACGAGCCCGGGTATCGGCAGCGGGATCGGGACCGGTATCGGTGCCACCACCGGCGGGGGTGGCAGGGGCGCGGGAGCCTCGGGAACCGGAGCGGGCGCGGGCGCGGGCGCCTCGGGTATCGGGGCGGGCGCCGGGGCCTCCGGAATCGGCGCGGGGGCCGGTGCGGGCGCCTCGGGAACCGGGGCGGGCGCCTGCGGCGCGGGCGCCGGGGCCTCCGGAGCCGGGGCCGGCGCGGGCACGTTCGCCTCGGGGACGGGCGCCGGGGCGGGGGCCGCGGGCGCCGGCGCCGGGGCGGGCACCGCCTGCGGGGGCGCCACGGCGTGCTGACCGGGGGCGGGCTGGACCGCGGCCGTCGGCCGGATCGCGATCGCCAGCGAGACGACCAGCGCCACCACCCCGACGACGAAGACCATCGCCACTGCGGCTCCCACCAGGCGGATCGACCTGCGCTCCCCGAGGCCGGGGACGAGCGCCGTCGCGCCGGTCGGCTCGCCGACGAAGGGGTCGTCCGGCTCGTCGGGAACCGCGCTGTAGGCCAGGGCGTCCTCGCCGAGGGTGCCTGGTGTCTCGAAATAGCCGGGCGCCACCGCGAACGGGTTGAGGGCGCCGGTGCCGGGATCCTGCGCGTAGGCCAGGGCGGCAGTAGAAGAAGCGAACAGCGGCGCGTTCGCCGACGCCAGCGCGGCGCCGCGGGCCAGGGCCGTCTCCGGCTCTTCGGGGGCCGCGAGTGGAAGCGTGGTCGCCGCTTCCAGCACCGGCTTGATCATCGGGATGTCGATGCCCGAGCCGACGACGAACACCGCGTCCGGCCGCGTGTCCAACGACTCGACACCGGACACCATGGTGGCGAGCTGGGCCACCGCCGCGTCGTCGTCGTCCGGCAGGGGCTGCCGGTGCACGTCCGTGACGGACCCGTCCGAGCTATCGACGACGGCCAGGGTCGCGGACTCGGGCTCGATGTAGAGCAGCGCGGTGCGCGCGTAGTTGGTCTGGTGGCCCACGGTCTGGGCCAGCGCGGCCGCGGCCAGGAAGGCCGAGACGAGCATCACATTTTCGACTTTGTGAGTCGCTAGCGCATCGCGCAGGGCGGCAGCCTCGACCGGGTCGGTGAACGTCACCCCCGTAGACGCCAGCTGGTAGCCGCCCTCGGCCGCCCCCTCTCGCGTCCCAAGGATCGCCGATACCACCTGGTCGACCGCGCTGATCGTTGCTGCGTCGTCGTTGGCCGGTACGTCGAAATTGTCCTGATCTACAGTGGCGCCATCCCCATTTTCGCCTTCCACCAGGACCATCCGGACTGCTGTCGGCGCCATTGACACTCCGAGTACGGTGTCCAAAGCTCCTCCACTACTGTTTGCTAGTCCGTCACGATGAGGATGCCGTGATTGCAAGATCCGATATTCGCGACCGTTACCGAGTCCCCACCTGGTGTTCCCCTAGTACCCAGATTTTACGCGGCTATTGGTCCGGCAGCGGAATGGGAATCCCGCGCTCGAGGTGACGGCGCAGCCAGTCGTCGGCGCCATGGTCGTCGTCCCTGGGGTGCGGCGGCACCCACTGCGGTGGAGGGTTGACGCTCGGGGCCGGAACCGGGGCTGCGGGGGGCGACGGCTGGGCGGGCGCGGGGGCCGCCGGGGGTGGCGGCTGGGTCGCCGGAGCGACGACGTTCTTGCTGATGTCGGGCCGCTGTTCCGCGTGTGACCTGATCCCGATGGCCAGCGCCAGCGCGACCACGCCGACAACGAAGGTCATCGTCGCGCCGACGATAGCGGCCACCGGCTTGCGGCTCGTCCGCGCGGCCGGGGCTTCGAGGTCCGCGCCGGTTTCGTCCTCCGATTCGGCGCTGTAGGCGAGTTGACGCTCGGCGGTCACCGGGTCCTGCGCTCCCGGCATCGCCACCGTGCGCGGCGCGCCCAGGTGCGCGTTGGCCGACGCCAGCGCGGCACCCCGGGCCAGCGCCATTTCGGGCTCCTCGGGCGCCGCGACCGACAGCGAAGTCGCCGCGTCCACCGTCGGCTTGATGAGCGCGACGTCCACACCCGAGCCGACCAGCAGCACCCCGTCCGGGCGGCTTCTCAACGACTCAGCCTTCCCCGCCATGGCGGACACTTCCGCGAGCGCCGCGCCGTCACCGCGCGGCAGGGGTCGGCGATGCACGTCGGCGACCGACCCGTCGGCGGTGTCGACGACAGCCAGGGTGGCCGTCCCCGGCTCGACGAGGAGGAGCGCGGTGCGGGAGCACTGGATCGCGCTGCCGACCGCCTGCGCCAGCGCCGCCGCGGCGACGAACGCCGAGACGAGCATGACGTTCTCGACCCTGCGCGCCGCCAGGGCGTCTCGAAGCGCGGCAGCCTTGGCCGGATCCGTCCAGGTCACCCCGCTCGACGCCAGCTGATAGCCGCCACGCGCCGCGCTCTCCCTGGTACCGAGAATGGCCTCGACCACCTGATCGGCGGTGGCTCCCGCCGCGCCCCCGACGGGAAAGGCGTCCTGGTCGACGGTCACCCCGCCGGCGGCCTCCCCTTCGACCAACACCATGCGGACGGTCTCGGGGGCCATCGCTATACCGAGCACGACGTCTATCGGTGGCCCCCGAATCCATGACCGCCGCCGAAACCGTGGCCGCCGAAGGGACCCCCACCGAACGGACCGTGGCCGCCGAAGGGACCGCGGAAGGCCGGGCCGCCGCCGAAGGGACCCCCACCGAACGGACCGCGGCCGCCGAACGGACCGCGGAAGGCCGGGCCGCCGCCGAAGGGACCCCCACCGAACGGACCGTGGCCGCCGAACGGACCGCGGGAGGCCGGGCCGCCGCCGAACCGGGGCGCCGGCGGCCCGACGATCGGCACGCGCGGCACGGGGACGAACACGGGCGGCGGAACCACGGGGATGGGGACCGGCGCCGGCGGGGCCGCGGGGACCGGCGCTATCGCGGGTGGGCTCATCGGATGCGGGGCGGCCACCGGCGCGGGCGCCGCGATCCTCGGCCTCGCCTGGATCACCGGCGCCGGCGCGGGCTTGGCCGGGACCACGATGTTCTCGTTGGGGCTGGGCCGCAGCGCGACCGTCGGGCGGATGCCGATTGCCAGGGCGATCTCCAGCGCCACCACGGCGGTGATGAAGATGACCGCCAGTGCGCTGCCGACCAGCAGGAATGACTTGCGCCTCCGGGCGCCCTCGTCCAGCCCCAGGACGGTCGGGGCGTCGGCGTCCTCGTCGGGAACCGCGCTGTAGGCCACGTTGGGCTTGCCGGTGGTGTCGGGGACGGACACCCGGGCGTACACGACCGCCTGCGGGTCGACCTGGCCGGTCCCCGGATCCAGGGCGTAGGCGAATGCGGCCGTGGACGACGCGAACAGGGGCGCGTTGGCCGCGGCCAGGGCGGCGCCCCGGGCCAGCGCCATTTCCGGCTCGTCCGGCGCGGACACCGGCAGCGGGGTGGCGGCCTCGAGCGCGGGCTTGATCAGCGGGATGTCAACTCCGGAACCGACCACGACCACCCCATCGGGAGCGCCGTCGAGGTCATCGGCGTCGGCGACCATCTCGACGAGCTCCGCGACCGCTCGGTCCTCGTCCTCGGCGAGGACGGTGCGGCGCACGTCGGAGATCGCGCCGTCGGCGGTGTTGACCACCGCCAAGGTGGCGGTGTACGGCTCGACAAAAAGCAACGCGGTGCGCTGGTAGGCGGTGGCGTCGCCGATGGCCTGCGCAAGCGCGGCCGCCGCCATGAAGGTCGAGACCAGCATGACGTTTTCGACCCTGTGGGTGACCAGCGCGTCGCGCAGCATGGCGGCCTCGACGTGGTCGGTCCACGTCACGCCGGTAGAGAGCAGTCGGTAGCCGCCCTCGGCCGCACCTTCCCGGGTACCGAGAATGGCCGAGATCACCCGCGCGGGCGCCGTCGAGGCGCCGCCCGCGCCGCGCGCGGCGCTCTCAACCTCGAAACTGTCCTGGTCGACGGTGACGCCGTCGGCGCATTCCCCCTCGACCAGCACCATGCGGACCTTCGTTGGCGCCATCGAGACGCCAAGCACAATGCCCACCACTGCTGCAATTCCCCCTGGATAGCTGCTGCAGGTGCCCCCGCACCGGAAGGGCGTAAAACCCGGGATCGGCTGGGCACTAAGCAGTCCTGCCACTCGGGCGGCACGGTTTTTCGGCCGGCCCCGATGTCCCCGACCCTACCCGCGCGGCGCCGCGCGTTGGGGGCGCGAAACCCTGTGCATTGGCTGAATTGGCGGGCTAGTGGTGCCCGCCGCCGCCCCCGCCGTGGCCGCCACCGAAGCCACCGCCGCCGCCGAAGCCGCCGCCACCGCCGAAGCCGCCGTGGCCGCCGCCACCGAAGCCGCCGCCACCGAAGGGACCCCCGCCGCCGATCGGACCGCCGCCGTGGCCGCCGCCCCCGAAGGGGCCGCCGCCACCGATCGGGCCACCACCGCCGAACGGGCCACCACCGCCGAACGGACCGCCGCCGATCGGACCGCCGCCGTGGCCGCCACCCAACGGACCGCCACCCCCGAACGGACCACCGCCACCAATCGGGCCCCCACCGATCGGGCCACCACCGGGCGGGCCGCCACCGCCCGGCAAATGGATCGGACCTCCGCCCGCGCCCGGGCCGCCCGGGCCACCCGGACCCGCGCCGGGAATGTGGATCGGTCCGCCGCCACCCTCATCGCCGGGGCCGGTTCCCGGGAACGGCAGATGTCCGCCCCCGGTACCCGGCCCGCTGGGCTTGGGCGGCGAATCCGGAACCTGGCCACCGACGTGGGGCGGCGTCACCGGCTGCGGGACGTGCACCGGCGCCTGCGGCACCACGGGTTGTGGGACCGATATGTGCGGTGGCGCCTGAATGACCGGCGGCGTCAGCACCGGATTGGGCACGGGCAAGCGAATAGGAGGCGGCGCGATGACGGGCGCCAGCGGCGGGATCAGAACCGGGACGGGCACCACCGGGGCCGCCGGGGCCGGAGCCGGGATCGGTGGCGCGGCCGGGAGCGGCGGGGGCGCCGCGGGGACCGGGGCCGCCGGGATGGGCGCGGCCATCGGCTTGGGCGCCGCGACCGGCTCCGGCACGTTGATCCGCTGCGCCGGCGCCGACGCTTCGACGGGCGCGGGGGCCTGCTGAGTGGGCACGATGAGGTTCTGGGCGGGCGTGGGTCGCAGTGCGACCGTCCCGGTCGTGCGGATCCCGATCGCCAGCGCGATCTCCAGGGCCAGCACCGCGCTGATGCCGACGACCGCCAACCCACTACCGAGTAGCAGGGCGGGCCTGCGGCGCGGTTCGCTCGGTTCGGGGGCGAACAACCGCTCGATGACGACAGTCTGGGCGTTGGCGTCTTCGTCCGGGACGGCGCTGTAGGCCAACTCGTCGCCGCCGGGGGCGTCGAAGCTGAGGTACTCAGGCAGCACGTAACCGTCGAGAGCGCCGGTGCCCGGGTCCAGCGCGTAGGCCAGCGCCGCCGTCGACGACGCGAACAACGGCGCGTTCGCGGCCGCCAGTGCGGCCCCACGGGCCAGCGCCGTCTCCGGTTCCTCCGGGGCGCTCACCTCGAACGGGGTCGCGGACTCCAGCGCCGGCTTGATGGGGGCGATGTCGACGCCCGAACCGACTAGGAACAAGCCGCCCGGCGCCGTCGGTAATTCGTTGAGCCGGGTGAGTAGGTCGGTGAGCTGCTCGGTGGCCTCGTCGTACGACTCGGCTTGGATTGGTCGCTGGTACACGTCGGTGATGGAGCCGTCGGATGTCTCGACGACCGCAAGCGTCGCGGTGTCCGGCTCCACGAACAGCACCGCGGTGCGCTCGTAACCGACTGCGCCACCGACGTTTTGGGCCAGCGCGGTGGCCGCGAGAAACGCCGACACCAGCATGACGTTCTCGATCTTGTGGGTGGCCAGCGCGTCGCGCAACGCGGCGGCATCGAGCTGGTCGGTCCACGTCACGCCGATGGACGACAACTCCAGGCCCGCCTCGGCGGCGCCCTCCCGGGTGCCGAGGATGGCCGCGAGCACCTGGTCGGGCGCGGTCGCGGTCGCCGTGTCGTCGGCGGCGGCGACGTCGAATTCGTCTTCTTCAACCGTGGCGCCGTCGGCGTTCTCGCCTTCCAGCACCACCATCTGAATCGACGCCGGTGCCATCGAAACCCCGAGCACGATATCCAAATCAACCCCTCCAAAGGTGTTGCGAGCGAAGCCATGGTCGGGCGGAGGAGGAACCACGGACCACTCAATAATCCCCCAAAAGGAAGGCGCGGGGGGCTCTGCGAACCTAGGTAGATCTTATGAAGTTCTGATAGGACCGCGACGGCGTCGGACCCCGCTGGCCCTGGTACTTCGATCCGACGCGCGAACTGCCGTAGGGGTGTTCGGCCGGGCTGGTCAACCGCAAGATGCACAGCTGGCCGATCTTCATGCCCGGCCACAGGGTGATCGGCAGGTTGGCGACGTTGGACAGCTCGAGCGTGATGTGGCCGCTGAAGCCGGGATCGATGAAACCGGCGGTGGAATGGGTCAGCAGGCCCAGTCGACCGAGTGACGACTTGCCTTCCAGGCGGCCGGCGAGGTCGTGGGGCAGGCTGAACAGCTCGAGGGTCGAGCCCAGCACGAATTCCCCGGGATGCAGCACGAACGGCTCCCCCTCGGCGGGCTCCACCAGGCTGGTCAGCTCGTCCTGCTGCTGGGCGGGGTCGATGTGGGTGTAGCGGGTGTTGTTGAAGACCCGGAACAGGCAGTCGAGGCGGACGTCGATGCTGGACGGCTGCACCAGGGTGTCGTCGAACGGGTCGATGCCGACTCGGCCGCTGTTGATTTCGGCCCTGAGGTCACGATCGGAGAGCAGCACGCGACGAGCCTATCCGCCACGGGGCGGGATGCCGGCCTAACGGAGGTAGGTTTCCTGGCCGGTCGGGTATCCGCCGCCGGTGGTGGTCACGTGGACGTGGTCGTAGTGCCCGAGCCGGGAGGCCTGCGCACCTTCGGGCGTGTAGTAGACGCCGCGCCAGATCGCGTCCTGCATCCCGAATCGTTTGGCGTTCTGCCGCACGAACGCGACGATCTCATCGCCCAGCTCGATGCCGTCGGCACTGCCGGGGTTGGGGATCATGACGTCGATCGCCAGGCCGCGGGGATGCCACGGCAGCGGGTCGGGCCGGACGCCGCCGATCTCATGGATCTGGGGGAAGGCGGCGCTGATGGCGCGGGCCGCCAGGACCGTCCGGACCTGAAGCCCCTGCTCGTTCGCCACCCCGGCGGGCAGGAACCTGCTGCTCACCCGCAGCCTCGAAGCCCGGGTGGCGTCGCTCTCGACCGCGCCCATCAGCTGCGCGTGACCTGGCCCGTTGGTGATCGGCAGCGCGGCGACGATCTCCGGGGCGTACGGCTCGCCCTCGTCGACGATCGGCTTGGCCTCCGCGCGGGCGGGCGCCGGGTGCACGTCGCCGCCCGCCGCGACCAAAACGGCAGCCGGGATTGCGACCCCTGCCAGGAGCCCCGGCCACCGTCGTCGTGGCCTGGGCAATTCATGCCGACCCACGCCGAGCAGATTACGACACAATAACGAAAGAATAAACACGGATGTTTTCTAAGGCGTTCCCTCAATTTTTCTTTAGGCCGTCTAGCTGCAGTGATGCGTTTCTCCGGCGGGTAACGGGAGCCACCCGAGTCGATTTCCACGGCATGGATGGGGCCGTTTGGAATGACCCGAAGCGGCAAAGCGATCACCCAACGACACCCGCCGAGCCTGTCCGCCGGCGCGGCCGGGGATGCTAGCCTTCTCAGGCGACAGCGCCGATGTAGTTCAATGGCAGAACATCAGCTTCCCAAGCTGAATACGCGGGTTCGATTCCCGTCATCGGCTCCACGTCTACCTGGGCATTCAGCCACGGGTTCGCCCTCGGCTGGCGACCCGGTACCCCGCCCGTACCCCGACCTACCGAAGGTTGTCACCCGGTAGTGGGAAAGTTTGAGCATGGTCGCCGTCACCGATGGAGCAGCAGCGGACAACGAGAAGTACATAGCCGAATTGGAGGACACCGCTCGAAAGCTGCGCGAGGTCGTCGCGGAGTGGGACTCCGCTGAGGTCCGAGGACCGATCGAAGCACTCGACGCCGTAATCGAAAGCGTCCACAAGTCGTGGTCAGGATCCAACCTCGGTTATCACGCACGCACGTACTACGCGGGATACCGCCCGCCGCCATCGACTGACCTCTTCGACAAAGAGTGGGGACTCATGATGACCGGCGGCCAAGGCCGGGGGTGGGTCGTGTATGACGACGACGACGAGGTCAGGGACTACATCCTTGACCGCGCTGGTATGCCGGACTTGAAGACTCTGAGCGAGAAGTCCGACCAGGCTCGCCAACTTCTTCTCGACGGCAAGGAAACCGTGTCGTCGGTTCTCACGAACTGTCAATCGACGCAACCGGATGCATACCTCTCAGGCCTCAACGAGAAGGTGAGCGACCTCAGCGCACCGGGAGCAGTGGCGTTCGCTCGCCAATTCCTGCCGAGCGGGCAGATTATGTCCCGCGACGCGACCGCAATCAATGCGGGTTTAAAAGTGTCTCCGCACCACCAACTCTATGGTGACCGGCAAGCGATAGAAGCCCCATACCTATGTCTGCGATCGCTAGCCGATCATGCCGAAAACGCAGCGAAGCATTTGCGTCGAAGGCCTGCTAGTCCACCGATGGCTGCCACTGCACAGCTGGGCAGCCGCGTGTTCATTGGTCATGGAGGTTCCCATCAGTGGCGTGAGCTGAAGGACTACGTTCAAGACCAACTCGGTGTGCCGGTTGACGAATTCAACCGAGTGCCGACAGCCGGTTACGCAACTATCGCCCGACTCGGAGAGATGCTCGACAGCGCAGCTATGGCATTTCTTGTGATGACGGCCGAAGATGAGACGCCCGAAGGCGGCTTCCGCGCCCGCCAGAATGTCGTCCATGAAGTAGGGCTCTTTCAAGGACGGCTCGGATTCGATAAGGCAATTGTGATGGTCGAGGAGGGCTGTGAGGACTTCTCAAACATCCACGGCCTGACTCAGATGCGGTACCCGAAGGGCAATATTTCGGCGAAGTTCCATGAGGTGCGCGCTGTCCTCGAACGCGAGAAACTGCTTTAACCGTGTAGCGGTATCACGTTGTCCCCGTGGTTCGTCGGCGTAGCGGCCAACGCCCCCAGCGCTGCCATCTCGTCGTCGTGGTCGGCCTTGGCGTAGAGGTGCGTGTAGACGAGTTCGGTCGTCGTCGGGTTCGCGTGCCCCATCCACTCGGCCACCTGCCGCACCGAGATGCTGGGGACCGCCGCGCACAGGCTCGCGTAGGTGTGTCGGAGCGAGTGGAACCGTAAGCCCGCCGGGAGGGCCACGTTGCCCGCCGCTCGGTTGGCCCGGAGCACAGCGGGCCGGAACACGGCCTTGTAGAAGTTCGGGTGGCGGAGTGGCGTCGTCCAGTCGAGCACCAACCGCTTCTCCGCGTCCTGCACAGTGAGTTCGGCGAGGGCGTCGACCTGCCGTCGCGCGCGGTCCTTCGCGGTCGCGTTCGGTGCTGCGTCTTTCACAGCCGTCGTCGCCGCTCCTGGTGCGGCGGCGTCCGACCGCACTCCGGTAGGCCGGGGCGTCGTCAGGCGCATACCGGGGAATAGGGGCGCCCCCGGCTCGTGCCGACGCGTGTGCTCGGTGAGATAGTCGCGGACCAGACTTGCGGTCGGTCCCGGTACCGGAACGACTCGCATAGAGCCGTCGGTCTTGGTGAGCCCGTGGGCGGCAGCGGTCCGCTCAACGTGCACCTTCATGCTCCCGTTCGGCGCGACCTCGATGTCTTGGATTTGTGGCCCGCCGAGTTCCGCTGCACGCAACCCCGACCACGCCGCCAGGTTCACCAGGACGTTGTACGGCCACGGTGTGGCCTCCACAAGCGCAGAAACCTGTGCGGCGGTGAGGAACTGCGCCCGGTCAACCACCCCGACCTTCGCACCCTTCGCCCCGCGCTCTTTGGGGAGCTTTACGTGTTCGGCGGGGTTCTTCGCCAGCCGGCCATCCACCACGGCCTGCTCCATGACCATGCGGACGGTCCAGAACGCGTGCCGCACGGTCGACGGTTTCTTGCCCGCCTCGGTGAGCCGGTTGACCCACGCCTGGATGTACTCGCGGGTGATCTTGTTGAGCGGGTAGCCGCCGAACACCGCGTCAATGCCGAGCGTCTTACCGTCACCGCGTCGGGTTGCGGCCGGGGCGAGGGCGTAGCGGTGATTCTCGGCGTTGTTGCGGGTGTCGGCCTTGCGGGACTCCAACCAGATCGCCGCCGCGTCCCGGAACAGCATCTTGCCCTTGGCCGGGTCGAACACGATCCCCTGCGCTGCCGCGCTCTCGGCGTTGCGCGCATAGTCGGCTGCAGCCTTCTTGTTCGTGAAACCGCCCTTGCTGTGGTCGGTGCCGTCTGGGTCGCGCCACTTCGCCACGTATCTTGTTGTGCCGCTGGTGGTTATACGCTTCTGTGTCCGTGCCATCTCATGAGTCCTGTTCGGTTGGGGTGGGTTTGGTGTCGTCGGCGGCGTGCTTCCAGGTGCGCCCCCGCGTGACGTGGGTATAGCTGCGACCGCTGAGCACGGCCCCTATTGCGCCGACGCCGACGCTGTAGATGTAGGCGAGGTCGGCGCGGTCCCACTTGCCGGTCGCATACTCGGCCCGGATCGCCCGCACGTCGTCGTCGGTGAGCTTGGCCATGCCGAGTCCGTGGCCCTCCTGCGGCCTCGGCGGTGTGGGTTCCGGCCCGCTCTCCGTGTCCTCGGCGGGTTGCGGGCTCATCCGCGCCGCCGGGTAGCGGGGTGTGCTCGGCACTGTGTACGGTCGACCGTCCGGTGCGCGCTTGACGAGCGGTCTCATGCGGTCGCTGCCACTTCTGTTGCGGCGGTGGCGCTGGTGTAGATACGCCGCACAGTGGACGGCTGCCAGGTTGGCCGGCCGGCAGGCGACAGAATGCCCTCTGCCTCCAGAGCCGCCGCAATCTTGGCGAAGCTCAACCCGGCGTTGCGGTCCAACACGATTCGCCGCACGACACCCGGCTTCGCCAGACGTGGACGGCCCAACCGCTCCCCGCGTGCGCGCTTCGCCGCCAGACCCGCCTTTGTGCGCTCGCTGATGAGTTCGCGCTCGTACTGGGCGAAGTTGACCAGGTTCATCGCCACCATGCGGCCCGCCGCCGTCGTGAGGTCTACACCGAGGTCCAAGACGACCAACGACCAACCCTGCGCCTGGGCGGCTTCGATAATGTTGGCGGCGTTGACTATCGAAACGCGACAACCTGTCGAGCTTGGCGACCACGAGACCGTCGCCCTGCCCGGACGCCAATAGCTCCAGCACTTCTCGCAGTTGCGGACCGATCACCTTCCCACTCACGCCCGCGTCGGTGCGGTACTCCACGGTCCAACCCCGCCGCTCGGCTTCGGCGTCGATGGTCGCTCGCTGCGCCTCCAGGCCGTTGCGGCTGAGCACCTGTTCCTCGGTGCTCACGCGGGTGTAGCAGAACATCAAGTCGCCGTGTGCTTTCTGTGCCGCGCTCATGGCTGCGGCGCCAAGTCAGCATCGGGGAAGGCCACGGCCTCCGCGAGGTGGTCGAGGCGAACGTTGTTGCGCGCATGCCGGTCTCCGAACACATCGAGCACGGTGCCGGTCTTGCCGATCAGCGTGTCGCCGTTCCAGTCCAGCGCGTCGGGGTGGGCCGGGTCTGTGGCTGGTGCGCGGCCCGCCGCTGGCGTCACCGAGATCACGCGCACGCGGTCGCCGGGTTGGTATCTGCTCACTTCGGTTCCTCTCGTCGGGGCGGAAACGACCAAGAAAGCCAAGTCCGCCCGCGCGAAGTTCGCCAAGCAGGCCCGCGCGAAGGGCAACACGAAGGTCGGTCGCCGCGCCAAGAGCAGCGCGAAGCAGACCAAGAAGCGCGGGCGTTAGCCAGCGTCGGCTTCGGGTTCTGCTTCGGATTCGTTCTGGCGGCCCTTGATAAGGCGCATGATCTCTGGGTCTTCGTGTACCGGTGTCCACTTGGTGAGATCTATCTCGGAGATGTCGGTCGGCATCGGCGCACCGCCAACAGGCGCGCAGTACATCTCCATCACGCGCTCAATACGGCCATCCGCAACCACAGGATCGTTGAACGCCGATGAATCAAGCTCAATAAGCCTCTCATTGTGCAGACAGGCGATGAAGCACAGGGTGTACTCCACCCAGTAGCCGAGACGCGAAAACACACAGGCCGCTGCGTAGTAACGCTCGTTCAGGTCCACCTCTCTGGCGACCGCGTTTTGGGCGACTTGCGTGTGCAGTGCATCGGAGTTCAACCACTCGTTCGCGAGTTTGAAGTCCGTGACCTGACCGCTTTCGGTCATGACGTAGTACGCCTGGGCGGTTCCGGTGCCCTCCACGACGGCTTTCCATGGCCCGCGCAGGCTGTCGATATCAACAATTTCCGCGCGCGTCTCTCGACTAAGCAGCCGTTCAATCGAGTTGAGAACCGAAGCCCAGTACACCGGCTCTTTGCCGGAGGTAAACGGTCGCAGGCGCGCCGCGAACGACTCAAAGAGTTCCTCCGGCGGCAATTCGAGTTTTAGCGTGTGGGTGGCTTCTCCGGTCTTGAGGTTGTGTTCTACGCGTACATCGACGCTTCCCTGCAACAACTTGTTGAGTAGCGGTTGGTGCTCGCGGACCAAGGAGTGCTCCATCACCCTGCGGGCGCGCAGAACGAAGCGTTCCACTCGTTCGCGGTCATTCATCGCAGGCACGACCCCCAGCCTATTGGCAGGCACCGACACAACTCGGCGTGTCGGCGGGCGTGTCCTCCCGGTACCCCGGCTGTACCCCCGACCGCACCCGTACCGCAGCCGCCCGGACCCGTACCGAAAGCGCCCTTACCCGTACTGCAACCGCAGGTCGGGGCAGTATTCGAGCCCGCGATGCAACCCGCCGACCAGCGACGATCGCTCACCCGTTCGAGCGCAGAAAGGGCTTCCCAAGCTGAATACGCGGGTTCGATTCCCGTCATCGGCTCCAAGTTTGACCAGCGCGAAGCTTGATCGAACCCATCTCGTCACTCACGCGCCACGTAAGGTCAGCGCGGCTGTACCAGTCCGCCCGCCGGGCGTTCCTCGACGTTCTTGAGGAGCAATTCGCGCACAGCCGGACGCGGTCCGTACGGTCGCAGCATGGTGCTGGCCGGCCGTGGACGCACATGCTGCGGCCACCAGAACCAGCGTCCGAGCAGCGTGGCCAGCGACGGTGTCATGAACGACCGCACGATCAAGGTGTCGAACAGCAAACCCAGCGCGATCGTCGTACCCACCTGGGCCATGATCAGCAGCGGGCTGAACGTGAACGTGGCCATGGTCGCGGCGAACACCAGACCGGCGGAGGTCACCACCGATCCCGAACCGGCCATCGCGCGGATCGTCCCCGTTTTGAGCCCGGCGTGGATTTCCTCCTTGAACCGCGATATCAACAGCAGGTTGTAGTCGGAGCCGACCGCCAGCAGCAGGATGATCGCCATCGCCAGCACCATCCAGTGCAACTTCATGCCCAGGATGTACTGCCATAGGAGCACAGAGAGTCCGAACGAGGCGCCCAACGACAGCAACACCGTACCGACGATCACAAATGCCGCCACGACGCTTCGGGTGATCACCAGCATGATGATGAAAATCAGTGTGGCCGCGGCAATTCCGGCGATCATCAGGTCGATGTTGGAGCCGTCGTGCATGTCTTTGTACGTCGCGGCGGTGCCGCCGAGGTAGACCTTGGCGCCCTCCCAGGGGGTGCCCTTGATCGCCTCGTGCACGGCCTGCTTGATCGGTTCGATGTGGTTGATGCCTTCAGGAGTCGCCGGGTCGCCTTCATGGGAGATGATCAACCGAACTGCGTGTCCGTCCGGCGAGATGAACTGCTTGAGACCCCGCGCGAAATCCGGGCTCTTGAACGCCTCCGGCGGAAGGTAGAACGTGTCGTCGTTCTTCGCTTTGTCGAAGGCATCGCCCTGGGCGGTGGCATTGTCGGACTGCGCTCTGGCCTGTTCGTTGAGACCCATGGTGGTCGCGTAGTTCGACATGATGGTGTCGAGGTTGCGCTGCTGACTCTCGATCTGCGGCGGTATGAGCGCCACCAGCTTCGGCTGGATCTGATCCAACTTGTCGAGGTTCGCGCTGAGGTTCACGATGTTCTGGGCCACCTGGTCGATGCCGTCGAGCGCGTTGAAAATCGACCGGATCGCCCAGCAGACGGGGATGTCGTAGCAGTGCCTCTCCCAGTAGAAGTAGCTGCGGATCGGCCGGAAGAAGTCGTCGAAGTTGGCGATGTCGTCGCGCAACGATTCGGTGATCTGCACGGTTTCTTTGGTGAGCCTGGTGGTTTCGTGCGTGGTGTTACTGAGATCCTGGGTCACCTGCATCTGCTCGTGCAGCGTCGCCATCGTCTTGCGCAGCTCGTCCGCCTGCTTGAGCAGGTTCGCCGCCTGCTCGTCTTGATAGTGCTGGGTCTGGATCCGCCCCGCGGCTTGTGCGCCCATCTGGAAACCGAGGGTGCTGTGGTCGAGCGGCGTGCCCAATGGCCGGGTGATGGTCTGCACCCGGCCGATGCCGGGGATGTGGAAGACCGCCTTGGCGACCTTGTCCAGGATCAGGAAATCGGCCGGGTTACGCAGGTCGTGATCGGTCTCGATCATCAACAGCTCGGGATTGAGCCGGGCCTGGTCGAAGTGCCGGTCCGCGGCGGCATAACCGACGTTGGCCGGGGTGTCCGCCGGCAGGAAGTGGCGCTGGTCGTAGTCCGTCTTGTATCCGGGCAGGGCGAGTAGACCGACCAATGCGACCGCGATGGTCACCGCGAGAACCGGCGCGGGCCAGCGGACGATCGCCGTGCCGATCCGGCGCCAGTTCCGAGTCTGCAGCTTTCGCTTCGGATCCAGGAGCTTGAAGAATGACGCGACGGTCAGCACCGCAGGGCCCAGGGTCAACGCCGCGAGCACCGCGACCAACATGCCGACGGCGCACGGTGCCCCCAAGGACTGGAAATACGGCAACCGGCAGAAGCTCAGGCAGTACATCGCGCCGGCGATGGTCAGGCCCGACCCGAGCACGACATGCGCGGTGCTATGGAACATGGTGTAGAAGGCTTGTTCGCGAGACTCCCCCAGACCGCGCGCCTCGTGGTAGCGGCCCACCACGAAAATCGCGTAGTCCGTTCCGGCGGCGATCGCCATCAACACCAACAAGTTGTTGGCGAACGTGGAGAGTCCGATGATCTCGTAGTTGGCCAGCAAGGCAACGACGCCTCGGGCTGCGGCCAATTCGACGAAGACCATGAACAGCACGGCCAGGACGGTGACGAGCGAGCGATAGACGAAGAGCAGCATGACAAAGATCACCAGGATCGTGACCAGGGTGACTATTGCGACGCCCTTCTCGCCCGCGTGGGACTGGTCGGCAAACAACGGACCCGCGCCGGTGACGTACGCCTTGATGCCCGGCGGGGCGGGCACCGAGTTGACGATCTTGCGGACGGCGTCGGAGGACTCAGCGGATAGGCCGCCGCCCATGTTGCCGGCGAGGTAGACCTGGACGTAGGCGGCCTTCTGGTCGTGGCTCTGGGAACCCGCGGCGGTCAGCGGATCGCTCCAGAAATCCTGGACGTGCTGAACGTGTTTCTTGTCTTGCTCAAGGCGCCTGACGATCTCGTCGTAATAGCGATGGGCGTCCGCTCCGAGCGGCTTGTCACCCTCGAGCAAGATCATCGCCGAGCTGTCGGAATCGAACTCTTTGAACGTCGATCCGACCTTCATCATCGACTGAAAGGATGCCGCGTCAGTCGGACTCATCGACACCGAGTGATTTTTGGCGACGGTCTCCAGCTGCGGGGCCACGGTGTTGGTGACAAAGACGATGCCCAACCACACCAGGACGATCGGCAGCGCCAGCCGGTGGATCATCCGCGGCAGGAACGGCGGGATCAGCGGCTGGTCGACGCGCGGCGGAGCCTCGCTCGGCTCGCTCATGCGGACTTGTCCAGGCAGTAGACGAAGGGGTTCACGGTCTCGTTGGAATCTGACCGATTCGGAGCCTTGATGACGTCACCGTGGCCGTCGTGGTTGTTCACGACGAATCGGCAGGCGATCCAACTGCCGTCTCCTTGCGCCACCAGGTTTGCCGGGATGCCGGGCTTCGTTGAACTCAAAACTATGCTCCAGGGCAAGGGCACGTTCAGTGCCTGCTGCGGATGGGAGTTTTCGTCGAGGTAGTTGATGGTCGCCGTGCTGCCCGGTGAGCCCCAGACCTCGAGCGTGATCGTCTTGGCGTTGAACTGGTCGAGAACCTCTCCCGACGTGCCGCCACCGAACGAACCGCTGTGAACGCCGAAGACGCCGTGCAATCGGTATACGACGAATCCCGACACCGCGACGACAGCTGCGATCGTGAGCACCAGCCAAAAACGCCCCAGAAAGCCCTTTTTCCCAGCACGCTTCGGGCCGACCTTGTTGCCCTCGCTGCCCGCGGAGCCCTGCTTCGTCAGCGGCTCGGTCCGTGGCTCAGTCGTCGTCACGGGCGCTTAACGTCCTTCCCGAGCGCTCGAAGACTTCGGAACCGTCTTCACCGGTTGCAGTTCGCCAAGCCAAAGCGCTCCGGCCTCCTTCCTGAGTTCATGAGGATTCCGAGATCAGGCCGATGCAGGTGGCCGTCAGCAGGCGGGTGAGGGCGGTCGCGAAGTCCAGATTCCACTCGGGCGGAACCACTTCGGGCTCCTCGGCATAGATGTGGGTCAGGTGCTCCGGCGGGTTCGCGACTTGCCACAGCGTCGCCGCCAGCGAGTAAGCGGCCAGCAGGATGTCCAGCGAGCCCGATCGTCCGAGTTCGGGCAGCGCGCATGCGATCGAATCGGCCAGCGAGAGTGTGGCCGCGGTGCTGATCCGCCTGACCTCGACGACCCGCTCGGCGTTCACCTCGTGTTCCAGGTGCAGGTGCAGGTTGGCAAGCAGGTCGCAGAACAATGGGTCTTCGGCCAGGGCTTCGGCCAATGTCTCGGCGATGCGCGAGGGCGACTTCGCACCGGGCTCGGCCAGCTTCTCCGACACGGTATTGGACCACCGCACCCAGCCCTCGGCGGACAGACGCAGCAGGACTTCCTTGTACGAGGTGAAGTAGCGGCGTACCGCCGAATAGTGAATTCCGACGCGGCTGGCGACCGCGGTCAGGGTGACCGACGCGACGCCCGTTTCCATTGCCAGCGAGCGTGCGGCTTCCACGAGGGCCTCCGCACGTTGGCGCTTCTCTTCCTCGGTGCGAGCGCGCTGGAACGTTAGTTGCGCCACCGGGGGAGTGTAACGCACATCGTGTGATTTGCATAACACACAAGGTTTCTGCACGCGTGGTCTTCCGATGCCCGCCATCGGCTGCACTCGGGCCGACGCCGAAACAGACCCGAGCGTCCTACTGCCCCGCCGCGTTGGGCAGCAGGGCCGGGCAGTTCCCGGCCGCGTCCGCGACCAGCTCGAAGTGCCACGGCTCGTTGGCGTAGATCCGGCACAGCCCGAAGCGGGGCCCGTTGGCGGTGAGCCACTGGTCGGCGCCCGCGCCGCCGACGTCGACCGCCTCGCCCACGACGTGTTTGGACGCCGCCGGCGTCTGCACGTATTGGCGCGCCGCGGCCATGCTGCCGTAGGTACGCACGGCCTCGTCGAGCAATCGCTGTTGCAGCGCGGGCGACCGCCAGCCCGACGTGATGGTCATCGTGATGCCTTGCGCGCCGGCCGCGGTGGCGGCGTTTTGGATGGCGCTCAACAACGCCGGATCGAGGCGCCCGATCGCCGGGTTCGCGACGTCGAACGGGCTCAGCGGGCGTCCGTCGGGCAGCGATCCATCGCCCGGTTCGGTGGCGGGATCCAAGGGCACGGAGTGGTCGGCGAGCATGACTCCCGCCGGGCCGGGCGCAGCCGCCAAAGACAGGGCCGCGACCACCGCCAGGACCCAGCCGATTCGCACTTCCGTCACCCGATGTCCTTGCGGACGTCGACGGGCCCGGTGGAGCCGTCGGTCCGGTGGTCGGACGTGTCGCGGCATTCGCCGTCGACTTTGACGCCGACGTGCCGGATCAGGGTGATCGACGGGGGCGGCTGCGGCGCGACCGTGAGGATGATGTTGACGCCGTTCTTCTTCAGCGTCTGCCCGTGGGACACGAACTCCGAATCGGTGCTCCAACCGTCGGCGACCAGCCCCCTGACCACGGCCTGCGGGTCGGCGGGCTGATCGTGAGGGACGTTGGGCATCCAGAACGACAGATCGACGACGCCCCGAAAGGGCGCCTCCCCCTGGTCATTACACGATTCGAAGCTGAAGTTCGCCTCGGTCACCTCGGCGTGCAGCGCCCGCACGACGTCGCGGGAGGCATCGAGGACTTGAGCGCGTGCCTGCATGGGCGAAAGGGGGTGGCTCACCGTCTCAGAGCATCCGCTCACGATCAGGCCGATGATCGACGCGAAAAAGGCGGTCCTCGCCAAGAAGGTCCACACTCGTCACTTCCTTCCGCTGGTCTTGGCTCAAAGTCATCCGGTCGCCCCGCCGTGGCGGTGGCCGAGGGTCGCTTCGCGCACGGCTTCGGGGTCGACCCACTGCGGCACACCGTATTCGCCGCGATGGTGCGCGGTCATGCCGTCGTGCTGCAGGGCGTCGCCGTGCCCGGAAACCACGTCGCCCATGCTGAACAGCGACTCCGAGCCGTCGTCGAAGTAATGCGAATGGTCGTAGATCGGGTTGGCGGTGTACGGCGGGTTCTCGGCTTTGAAGCGGGTGGCGCCGAACCCGTCCACGGACGGGTCGTCGCCGAGCCCGACCAGCCTCGGCCCCACCGCTCCCGGCCCATAACCGTTGGGGGACCACGTGACCGAGTCCCCGGACGCCGCGCCCACATAAAGGTGCCCGCCCGGCCCCAGGTGAAAGTCGGCCGCGGAGTGGGCCAGGTCCGTGCCGGGCGAACCGACCAGCACCACGTCGTTGGCGTGCATGCCGAAACCGGCCGCCGCGTCGGAGACCACGGTGGACCCGTAGGAGTGGCCGACCACCGTTAGGTGGGACGGGGCGCCCAGGTGGGTGACCGGCAGCGCGTTGACGTCGGCGGCCAGCAACTGGCCCCCGGTGCGGGCCATGTTCGGTTCCCACAGGCCCGGGTCGTACCAGGCGTTGGGGGCGTCGTAGCCCACCCACATGATCACCGAGGTCTGCTTGTTCCAGTCGGCGCGGGCCGACTCCTGGTACAGGCGCACACCGTCCGGGTTGGACAGCGTTCCTTCACGCACGCCGCTGCCCAGCCCCTTGACCACGACCGCCGTGTTCTCGGCGATGTCGGGATTGCCCATCGCGATCGCGGCGGATCCCTCGCCGCCGAAGGCATCCGGCCGATACCTGAGCAGATACACCGGCGGATGCCGACCGAACGCATCCTCGGCCTTGGACGACGTGTTGAGGCCGTTCCGCGCCTGAACGGCGTTGGTATAACGCATGACCGCATTCGGCGACAGCCCGTACTTGGCGGGGTCGCTCAGGATGTCGTCGACGGAAATCCCTTTCCCGGCAAGGTCTTCCACCCGGTGCAGGTCGTCGTTCATGACGGCCTCGTTGACGTCACTGCGCGCGGCGACGGGGACCCCGTTCAGGTTGCCGAGCTCCTGAGGATGCTCGGCGATGAGGCGTTGCCGTTCTTCGGGCGTCACCGACGTCCACCACCTGTGCACGTCCTCGGGACGGGCGTTGGGCGGAGGGATCCTCGTGTCCGCGTCCACCTGACGCAGAATGTCCGCGTCATAGCCGTCGGAGCGCAAATTGCCCAGCGAGCTCAGCAACGTGTTCGAGTAGCCGCCGCGAATTGACTGCAACTGGTCAACAGCGGCCCTGGTGTCGTCGGCGGCGTCGGCCTTGGCGTCGTTGATCAACGACTGCAGCTCATTTCTGGATTTCGCGTCGAGACCGGGATCCCGCAAGTCCTGCATCGCCGCGCCGACGAGTTTGTCGAGTAGCTGGAGTTGCCGTTCCAACGTGGCGATTTCCCCGGCTCCGGCCTTTTGCGCCTCGGCCAACGCGGCCGCAATGTTTTCCAGGTCGGCGCCGATCTTGGGTAACCGCCCGGACTGCGCACCCAGCGATTTCATCACCCGTTGCACCTCGGCCGAGTCGTTGATCGGGTGGTCGCCATTCCGATGGTTCCAGGCCGCGTCGAAGCGCTTCCGTGCCTGCTCGAAGGCGTGGTCGGCCTCCGCGGTGTGCCGCCCTGCCCCGTGAAAGGCCTCGGCCAGGCTCGAGATCTGCGACGGGTTGCCGGCCTGCAGGCTCCGGTCCATCTCCCAGGGATCCCCACCGGCCCGGGCTATGAGATCGGCAACGTTCAGCCAGACCAGCCGCATCGCACCGCCAAAACCTTCACGCTTTCCTCCCCCGGACCGGCTTAACACGCTACCCGGGCGGGCGCGCCGCCGCCCTTCACCGGCCCCCTCGCCGCCTTTTCATCCCGAATCACCGCGCGACGTATTCACGCCCCCGTTTTCGTGCAAAAATTCGCCATCCAATTCGCGCGGCAAACACCTCGAAGGAGAAGCAGTTATGGCAGCGCAGCGGTGCTCACGCCAATTTCTGGGCTCGGCAGCATTGGGCCCGCTCCTTGTGGTCGGGATCGTCCTGGCCGGCCCCGCGCAGGCCGACGACAGCTCTTACCTCAACGACCTCCACAACGTCGGCATCCGCGATGTCGGGGGTGGCGACTCCGCGCTGCTGGTCACGGGCTGGAAGATCTGCAGCCAATTGGGCTATGGGGCCACCCCCGGGCAGCTGATCCAATTGGCGCTGCAAACCTCCGACGCCGACCTCGGCGCCAAGGGGCTGAATCCGGTGCAGGCCAACGACTTGATCGCCTACGCCCAGCAGGATCTGTGCCCGCGCGCGTAGCGGCGACCGTCACGGAAGCGGGCGAAATACCTGCAGGGCACGGTACTTCGCGCTGAAGCTGGCCCGGTCGTACTTGTCGCCGACCTCGCCGTCACGCGCGATCACCGTCGGGCCGTCCACGGCTGAGAAGCTGAACTCGGGCACCTGCAGCTCGTGGTAGAGCGGGCTGCGCTGCAGGCGCCCGAACACCAGCGCGGTCAGGATCCTGGCCGTGGCCAGGGGTCGGCCGGCCTCCAGGATGCGGACGTCGATCAGGCCGTCGTCCATGCGGGTGCGGCGGGACGGCGCGAATCCCGTTGGCAGATAGAGCGAATTGCCGAGAAAGAACAGCGACGTCAGCAAGGTCTTGTTGTCGTAGCTGATCCGGACGGGCTGACCCTTGCGCAGAGTGTGCAGCATCGCATAGAAGCCGGCCAGCGGCTTGCCGATGCGCTTCTCCAACTTCTCCCGATGCTCGACGAACGTCGGGTAGGCGCCGATGCTCGCGGTGTTGAGCACCATCTGGCTTTCGTTGAAGCACACCACGTCCACACAGGCGACGCTGCCCCGCCGGATGGCGTCCACGGTCTTGGCCACGCTGTCGCAACCGATGTCCTTGGCGAAGTGGTTGAACGTGCCCGCGGGAAAGACGGCCAGCGGCAGGTCCGATTCGACCGCGACGGTCGCGGCCGTCGCCACGGTGCCGTCGCCGCCACCCACGGCCAGCACCTCCGCGCGCCCGGCCGCGTCGCGCAGCACCTGCAGCGGATCGTCGTCGGGGCCCAGTTCGCGAATCTCCGCCTCGGGCAGCGCGTCCCGCACCTCGTCGACCACGCGGGCCCCGGTGCCGCTGCCCGAGGCGGGGTTGATCACCAACACCACCCCGGAGCCGTCGGGTCGCTCCGGCGATTCGACGCGCAGGGGTTCGGTCCGCGGCAGGGCGGTCTCCGCGATGGGCGGCACGAGCCGACCCCCCAGCACGGCGACGCCGGCGCCGATGCCGAATCCGGCGGCCACGTCGCCGGGATAGTGCGCGCCGGTCGCCACCCGCGACAGCCCGACCAGCCCGGCCAGCAGCGCGAGGCCGAAGCCCAGCATCGGGTTCTCCAGCCCGACCCCCACCGCGAACGCGGCGGCGCTGGCCGAGTGCCCCGACGGCAGCGAGTTCGACACCGGCCGGCGGCGCACCTGCCGCGCGAGGGGCACCAGGTCGTACCCGGGACGCGGGCGGCGGCGGATGCGCTTGGCGACCTGGTTGGTGACCAGGCTGGTGACCCCCAGCGTCACGACGCCGCGAATGGCGCCACGCTGGGCGGAATTGTTGCCCGACGCGGCCAGGGCCGCCGCGATGGCGAACCACAGCTTGGAATGGTCGGCCGCGCGCGTCAGGGGCGGCATGACCGTGTCGAGCAGCGGCGTGGGTGTCTCGGCGATCGTTTCGAAGATCTCCCGATCCAGGGTGCCCAGCCCCCGGGTGATCTGCTTGACGCCGCGCGCGCGTTGCCAGGGCCGCTTGTTCATTCGCTACACCCTAGAGTTCTGGTCGATGGCGGATCTCTCGGGTGAGTGGCTGCGCAACGCCGGGCGGCGGGGTGTGCCCCGCCCCGTCGTCGCCGAGATCGCCCGACGCCACGGCATCACCGCCGAAAGTTTCCGGGTCCTCGACGGCATGGAGAAGGTCGAGGACCCCGACGGCAAGTCCTTCTTCCTGCTACCCCCCGGCATCCCGGGGGGCCGCGCGCGCCGCGCGGCGCTGCTGACCTATGTCCTCAACGCGGCCACCGACTACGGCGCCGCGGGGGACGCCGGGGACTTTCCCCCGACGCCCTACTCCGCCGACGAGGTTGCGCGAATCGCCGAGCGGCAACACGCCAACGCCTGGACCTACGCCCGCGACGTCGGGTTCGTCCACCGCAACGGCGGGCGACTAGTCGCCACCCCGAACGGCATCCTGATGGGCGTGGGCGGCAACAGGATCCAGCGGCAGTTCAGCCGGCGCGGCGGCACCACGTGGGGCGACATCTTCATGCTCAACCTCGGCGGCGTCGCCGACCCCGCCGGGGAGTTGCGCCGCATCGTCCGGTCGGGACGCGCCTGGCACGTCGACCTGGATCGGTTGCTGCACCACGAGGAGCGGCACTCCCGGCAGTGGGCGGCGAAGGGCTACGCCGGCATGCTGCGCGATTACGCGTGGGAACTGGTGCGCGAGTTGGTCTTTGGCAAGACGAACAGGCTCGAGGAGGATGCCGGCCTGTCCGACGGCGGCTACCGGTGATGGGTCAAAGCGTCGATTCCGTGATAGAGGATCATCGCACCGATCACGACGAGGACCGCCGCCAGCAGGGCGGCGTTGTTCTTGTCCATCCAGTCCTTGAGCCGCACCAGCGTGTCGTCGAGGCGGTTGCCCGCGGCGGCGTAGGCCAGGATCGGGACCGCGACGCTCGACGCCGCGACGGCGACGAAGAACGCGGCGGCCAGCCAGTCACCGCCCGCACCCAGCCCGCTGCCGCCGATCGCCAGCCCGGCCGGCACGCAGATGAGCGCGACGTCGGGCCGCACCGCGGCCAGTGCCGCCCCCATCAGCCCCGCCCGGGTCGGCGTGATCGTGCTGAACGACCGCATCCAGCCCGGCGACTCGCTGTGGCCGTGCCGCGTGAACCACTTGACGATGCCGTAGACGATCAACAGCGACCCCAGGACGACCCGCAGCCACGACGACCACCGCGGCGGCGACTTGTCGAGTCCACCCAGCAGGCCGGATGCCGCGACGGAGAGCGCGGTCAGCGCGGCCAGGCTGAACAACCAACCGCCAAGGAAGGCAAGGCCGCTCGGCCGCGGCCGGGGTGCCTGCAACACCAGCACCGCGGGAATGACGGTGAGCGGCGAGAGCGAGATGACCAGGCCGAGGGGGATGAGACCGGTCCCGACGGTAACCCAGCTTCCTGCCATGGGCAGCAATCTACGCGACCGGCGGCTTTTACAGCGCGTGAATTCCGTTGTAAAGCACCATCAGTCCGATCAGCACCAGGACGACCGCGAGCAGCGCGGCGTGGTTCTGCTCCATCCAGACCTTGAGCCGTTCCAGCGCGTCGTCGAGGCGGTCACCGGCGCCGACGTAGCCGAGGATGGGGATGGCGACGCTGGACGCGGCCGCCGCGACGAAGAACGCCCCGGCCGGCCAGATGCCGGCGCCGAGCCGGTCGGTCCCCAGGGCCAACCCGGCGACCGCGCAGATGATCAGCACCTCCGGCCGCACCACCGCCAGCACCGCCCCGGTGACGCCCGCGCGCAGCGGGGTCAGCCTCGAGAACGACCGCATCCAGCCGGGGGCGCTCCCCTCTCGATGCCGCGTCAGCCAACGGTAGATGCCGAACAGGATCAGCGCCGACCCGAAGGCCACCCGCACCCACGACGCCCACGTGGGCGGCGACTTGTGCAGCCCACCCAGCAGGTCGGAGGCGGCGACGAACAGTGCGGTCAGCGCGGCCAAGCTCACCACCCACCCGCCGAGGAACGCCAGGCCGGTCGGGCGCGGCCGGGGCGCGTGCAGGACCAGCACCGCCGGGATGACCGTGATCGGCGAGAGCGCGATCACCAGCGCCAGCGCAAAGAGCCGGACCAGCAGCGCTCCCCAACTTGTCTCCACGGGCAGGAATCATCGCATCCACCGGCTAACTTTTGCGGCGCAACGTCCAGGCCGGCACCCAGTGCGTCACGCTCCTGCGCTTCGCGCCGTAGTCGATCGGGTAGGTGACCAGCCCCCACCAGTCGCCCTGCTCGCAGATCCCCCAGCAGCTCAGCCGCCCCTCGACCACCTTGTGCAGCTGCATCCCGTTGGGCTGATACCGGCCCGAGCGGTGCGGCTCGCGCGGGAACAGCACGGTCAGGTCGACCAGGACCGCGACCGGCGGGCGCACCACCCGAAACGGGCTGCGGACAGGCTGCCCGTTGTATCCGATCGACGCGAGGTCGCCCATCGGTCGATCATACGTTCGAATGGCAGCATAGCGGTGTGCTTCGCGGCGGCCTGCGGACAGTGCCGAAGGGGGCGCTGGACCCGCTGATCGTCGCGGTGGTGGCCGCCGCGGTGAGCCTGGCCGGCGCCGGCCGCCCGTCCTTCTGGTACGACGAGGCCGCGACGATTTCGGCCTCCTACAGCCGCTCGCCCGGCCAGCTGTGGCACATGCTCGGCAACGTCGACGCCGTGCACGGCCTGTACTACCTCCTCATGCACGGCTGGTTCCGGGTCTTTCCCCCCACCGAATTCTGGTCCCGCGCGCCCAGCGGCCTGGCCGTCGGGATCGCGGCGGCCGGCGTCGTGGTGCTCGCCCGGCAGCTCTCGACGCGCACCGTCGCGCTGGCGTCCGGGGCCTTCTGCGCGATCCTGCCGCGCAGCACCTGGGCGGGCATCGAGGCCCGGCCGTACGCGCTGTCGATGGCGGCCGCCGTCTGGCTGACTGTGCTGCTCGTGGCCGCCGCCCGCCGGCCGACCGGGTGGGCCTGGCTGGCGTACGGGGTCGCCGCGGCCGCGTCGGTCCTGCTCGACGCGTACCTGGTGCTGATGTTGGCGGCGCACGCGGTGTTCCTCTGCACCCACTGCCGCACCCGAACCACCTTGGTGCGCTTCGTCATTGCCTCGGCGGTGGCGGTGTGCGCGCTGACGCCGTTCCTGGCCGCCGTCGCCGGGCAGGCGCATCAGATCAAGTGGGTGCCGCCGATCGGCCGCCGCACGCTCGAAGACGTGGCGGTCCAGCAGTATTTCGAGCGGAGCCCGTGGTTCGCCGTGCTGTCGGCGTTGCTGATCGCCGCGGCCGCCGTCGGGTGGCTCAGGGCATCCGGGCCCACCCGGGGAGATCGGCAGCTGCTGACGATCGCTGTCGCGTGGCTGGCCATACCGACGGCGCTGATTGTGTTGTGGTCGGGGCTTTTTCACCCCATCTACACGCCGCGCTACCTGTCCTTCACCGCGCCGGCGATGGCCCTGATCCTCGGCGTCTGCGCCGCCGCGGCGGCGGCCCGCCCGTGGGTGACCGCCGCGCTCGTCGGCCTCTTCGCCGTCGCGGCGGTCCCGAATTATGTTCTGGCGCAACGCAATCAATACGCGAAATACGGGATGGACTACAGCCAGGTGGCCGATCTCATCGACGCGCAGGCCGCGCCCGGTGACTGCCTACTGGTGAACGACACGGTGACGTTCATGCCGGCCCCGATGCGCCCGCTCCTGGCCGCCCGGCCGGACGCCTACCGAAAACTCGTCGACCTGACCCTGTGGCAGCGCGCCACCGACCGCAACGACGTCTTCGACACCAACCTCATCCCCGAGGTCGTCGCGCAGCCGTTGAGCCACTGCCGGGTGGTGTGGATCATCACCCAGGCCGACCCGTCGCTGCCCGCGCACGAACAGGGCCCGGCGCTGCCACCCGGCCCGGTCTACGGCCCGACCCCCGCCTTCGCCGTCCCGCACGACCTCGGCTTCCGCCTGGTCGAGCGCTGGCAGTACAACCTGGTCCAGGTGCTCAGGGCGGTGCGGTGACGCCTACCAGATGCGCAGGTAGTCGATGAGCATCGAGGACGGGAAGACGCCCTGGGCGGGGTCGCCCGCGCCGACGCCACCGACCGCCAGGGTGAACATCGGGGTCATCCAGTAGCCGGGGTTGTTGAACGGCCACCGCAGGTCGGTCGGGTTGCCGTGGACCGGGATGGGCTTGTTCGGCACGCTGAAGTACGGCTTGGCACCGTCGACGTAGTCCCGCCAGAACTGGAACCCGTCCTCGCCCCAATGCATGCGCCAGGTGTGCCAGTTGCCGTCCACCATGCCGGGGATGGACTTGCCTTCCCAGGTCTTGCCGTTGGACGCCGCGTGCACCGTGGTGCCCGGCGCCCACTGGCCGTTGCCGTACCACTCGAAGATGTCGACCTCGCCGTCGGGCAGCGGGTCCTCGTTGACACCCCAGAACGAGGGCCACAGGCCGGGGAACAGGCAGTCCAGCTTGATCCGCGCTTCCCAGGTCTGGTTGATCATGCTGCGGAAGTTTCCGCGCAGCTTGCCGCTGTAGTAGGTGTTGCTCAGCAGGTCATGCGTGGCACACAGGACGAGGTTCGAGTGCCCGTCCTGGAACACGTTCTGGCGGTCGTCCCGGTAGATGCCTTCGACCGGCGGGAACACGTCATCCTGCCAAGTCTGGATCGTCCACTTGCCCGGGTCGGGAGGCGAACCCGCCGGGCCGTCGAACTCGTCGGCGAAGATGTAGGGCCCGCCCGTCGCGGACGGTGGCGCCTCGGGCGCCGACGGGGCGGCCCACGCCCCCGGCATCCGCATCGCGGCTCCCAGCATGCCGACCCCCGTCATCAACAACATGCTGCGACGATCCATTCGCTACCACCAATCCGTTAACCGGGCCGCATACACCCGGCGCGCTCTCCCCGTAGGCCACTTTCGCAAACGGTGTTATGAAATCATGCGCCGGGGTGCGCCGCATCCCGCGGCATGCCACGCCATGCGGCGGTGAACCAGATCCCGGCGTCTCACCGGACTCTCCAGCTTCGGGCGCTTCCGTTCCGCCGGTGGTATCAAGGAAGTTGATACTCCGGTGCGAAGACGAAAGGAATTGAGATGTCTGGTGGATTTTTCGGCGGTTTCGGCGGCCCCAGTTTCGGGGGCCCCGGCTTCGGGGGCCCGGGCTTCGGCGGCGACTGGGGCGGGTCCGGTTGGGGTCACGGGCCCGGCGGCCCGGGCGGCCCCGGCAAGCACGGCCGGCCGGATCTGCGGCGGGCGGCGTTCGTGACCGCCGCGCTGCTGCTCGACGGCCCGGCCGACGCGGCTCAGATCGTGCAGCGGGTGTCCGACGCGACCGACGGCGCGTTCACCCCGCCGCAGGATCTCGCGGAGCTTGCCATCGGCGTGCTCGCGGGCCGGGGCGCGGTCAGCGTCGACGACGGCGTGGCGACGCTCACCGAACTCGGCCGCAACCTGCTGGCCTGGCGGGGCGTCAGCAGCGAGACCGCGCACGCCTTCCTGGGCCGCGCGGCGAAGTTCGGCGACGCGTTCAAGATCCGCCGGGAGCTCTTCGAACTCGCCGGGCTGGCCCGCACCATCACCTGGACCGGCACCGACGAGCAGAAGCAGCAGCTCGCCGGGACTCGGGCCACGGTGCTGGAAGCCCTGACCGACGCGAAGAAGGCGCTGCACCGCGCGCTCGGCGAGGGCTGACTAACCCTTCCCGCCGAGAGCGCCGCGAGGGTCGTGGTTTGCCGGCGAATCGCGACCACCGCGGCAATCTCGGCGCCAGGCGAGGCGCCGAAGGCGCCAAAAGCGCCAAGCGCTTTAGCCCGACGCGGGTTCGCTCAGCCGGACCAGCATCTTGCCGATGTTGGCCCCGGCGAAGAGGCCGTTGAGGGCATCCACGCACGACTCGATGCCCTCGAACACCGTCTCGCGATGCCTGATCCGGCCCTCCTGCTCCCACCCGCGCAGCGCGGCGAACGCCTCGTCGAAGCGGCCCCAGTCGTCGAGGGCGTTGAAGCCCTGCATGAGGGCGGTCTTGGACAGCAGGTTGACGTAATTCTCGGGGCCGGGGTGCTCTCCGCTCAGGTAGCTGGAGATCACGCCGCAGAGCACCACCCGGGCCTTGGTGGCCAGGCGGCCGAGCACGGCATTGAGGATCGGGCCGCCGACGTTGTCGAAGTAGACGTTGACCCGGCGCGGGCAGTGCTCCCTGAGGGCGGCGGTCAGGTCGTCGTTCTTGTAGTCGATGCACGCGTCGAACCCGAAGTCCCCGACGACCGCGCGGCACTTCTCCGGGCCGCCCGCGATGCCCACCACCCGGGCGCCCGCGATCTTGGCGATCTGACCCGCCACCGATCCGGTGGCGCCGGCGGCGGCCGAGACCACGACCGTCTCGCCCGGCTGGGGCCGCCCGATGTCCATCATCCCGATGTAGGCGGTCGCCCCGGTCGGGCCGTACACGGACATCACTGCCCGCTGGTCGACCTTGGCCTTGCCCCGGATGGGCGTGCTGAAGACGTCGTCGCGGACCAGCACGTACTCCTGGAAGCCGGTGAGGGTGGTGATGACGTCGCCGACCCCGAAGGCCGGGCAGCGAGACGCGACCACCTCGCCGATCCCGGCCGCACGGATGACCTCGCCCAGCTGCACCGGCGGCAGGTAGCCCTGCTGATCGTTCAGCCAGGTCCGGACCGCGGCGTCCAGGCCCACGTAGGTGGTGCGGACCAGCGCCTCACCCTCGGCCGGCTCGGGCGCGGGCCCGGTGACCAGCTCCGTGTCACCGGGTTGGACCAGCCCGGTGGGCCGGCGGCGCAGCACGATCTGGCGGTTCGGCAAGGCGGCCACGATGCGTAAAACTACCGAAAGGGCCGGCAAATCCCCGGCAAATCTCGCTGAAAACGCCCAGCGGAATGGCATATTCGGTCCATGGGCCGCGAGGAAGACCCCGAGGACCGGATTCGGGAACTCGAGCGGCCGCTGGCCGACACGGCCCGGGCCTCCGAACTGGGCGCGACCGTGCCCGCGGCGCAGCCTTATCCGCAGGGCCCACCGCCTGCCCCGTGGACCTACGGCGGTCCGCCGCCGCGGCGCTCGGGCAACCGCATGTGGTGGATCCTCGGCACCCTCATCGTCGTCGGCGCGCTGGCTCTGGCCGGCGGCATTGCCGCCTTCGCCGCCCGCCAGTTCTCCGGTGTCCGGTCGATCATCGAGTCCCCGCCGACCAGCCGCCCGTCCAGCACCTCACCGGCGCCACCGCCGGGCGGCAGGGTCAGCGTCTCGGGCGTGAACGAGAACCGGACGCTCGCCTGCAAGGACAACGTCGTGAGCGTCAGCGGGGTGTCCAACACGGTGGTCATCACCGGTCACTGCGCGAGCATCAGCGTCTCCGGCTTGCGGAACGCGATCACCGTGGACTCCGTCGACGCGGTCGAGGCCTCCGGCTTCAACAACAGTGTCACTTACCACTCGGGGACGCCGAGGATCAGCAAGTCCGGCGACTCGAACGAGGTGCAGCAGGGCTAGTTACGGCGACTGCTCGGACGGCTCATCCGAGTCGTCGTCGAGGACGCTGACCGCGATCCCGTACGGCAGAAAACGCACCTTGCGCCTCGGGTCGACGTTGTTCTTGTTCGCCCGCAGCGCGTCCAGCTCGGTCGCGTAGACCTGCTCGACGCGCGCGCCCCCGTCGGCGTCCACCGTGTAGATCGCCCACACGCCGTCGCCGGCCTCGCCGGCGGTCTCCGGCGCCGGACGCGGCCGCCGCCGCGACACGTCCTCGAAGATCGACGACCAACCCGCCCCGGCGCCGGAGGCGCCGACGAACTTGCCGATCCGGTCGAAGACGTCGCGCAGCCCCTCGCTGCCCTCCCTGATCACTCGATCGAATTCGTCGGGATCGAATCCGAACGGACCGTATTCGCCCACGCGACCTCCTAGCGTTTGCCCTTGAGGCCCAGTGTGCGCGCACTTCGGGCCGTTCGCCACGAGTTCTAGGGAGCCGGCGGCGGGGGCGGGGGCGGCGCCGGCGGGGTGATCGGGATCGGCACCGTGACGAACGGGAAGTGCAGGTACATGGTCAGCGGCGGCTGCGCCGGCGGCACGGGTTCCGCCGTCGGGGGCGCGGGCACCGCGGCCGGCGGCGGAGGGGGAGGCGCGGCCTGCTGCACCGGGGTGGGGACGTACTCGGGCGCGCGCCGGGGCGGCGCGCGATGGACCGGGGCCGCGGGAGCCGGCGCCGGTCGCTCCGCCGGCGGTGCGGTTGCCTGCGCGGTGGGCGGGGCCGGGGGCGGCGGGCTCGGGGCGGGCGGCTGCGCCTGCGGCGGCGGGGCCGGGGCTTGCGCCGGCGGCTGGGGGGTGGCGACGCCGACGCGGGGGTTGGGCTGCACCGCGGACGTGGGCCGATCGGACGCCAGCGACACCACCAGCACCCCGGCGACGACGGCGGAGAGCGCCGCCAGCGCGCCACCGGCCAGCACGAACGGGCTGCGCCGGCGCCCGGCCGCGTCGTCGTCCTCGACGGCGCTGTAGGCCAGCGCGGACGGCTCGGCGTTGCCGGAGAAGTCGAGATAGGCCGGCGTCAGCGCGCGGGGATTCACCTCGCCGGTGCCCGGATCCAGCGCGTATGCCATCGCGGCCGTGGTCGACGAGAACAGCGGCGCGTTCGCCGACGCCAGGGCCGCCCCGCGGGCCAGCGCCATCTCGGGTTCCTCGGGGGCGGTCACGTCGAGGGAGGTCGCCGCCTCGAGCGCCGGCTTGAGGGGGACGATGTCGGTCCCACAGCCGACGAGGAACACGCCGTCGGCCCGTGACCCGGGCGCGTCCAGTGCAGCGACCATCGCCGCCAGTTCGGCCGAGACGGCGCACTGGCCGGCCGCAGCCAACTGGTGGCGGTGCAGGTCGACGATCGACCCGTCGGCCACCTCGACGACGGCCAACGTCGCGTTCCCGGGTTCGACGAACAACATCGCGATGTGCCCGTAGCCGAGTGCCTGACCCACCGTCTGCGCCAGCGCGGCGGCCGCCAGCAGCGGGGAGACCAGCATCACGGTGCCGACGTCGTGGGCGGCGACGGCGTCGCGCAGCGCGCCGACCACGGCCGGATCGGTCCACGTCACCCCGGTCGAGACGAGTTGATAACCACTCTCCCCCGCTCCCTCGCGGGTGCCGCCGATGGCGGCAATCACCTGATCGACCGCGTTAGAGGTCGCCGAGTCGCCGGCCGCGTACACCTCGAACTCGTCCTGTTCGACGGTGACGCCGTCGGCGTCCTGGCCCTCGATGACCACTAGGCGGACGTTGGTGGGGGCGACCGACGCCCCCAGCACGATGTCCACTTGACGCCTCCAAGGTCCTGGGAAGCCCTACCCATCAGGGCTAATAACCAGTCAGGACCCCGCCCAAACTGGGGCAGGAGGCGCGTGTGGGATCAGTAACCGGGACCCAGGAACGGGTTCTGCGGGTACCCCCCGCCGGGATACTGGCCGGGGTATTGGTTGGCCGGGTACTGGGGCGCCGCGGGAGCGGCGGGGGCCTGGCTCGCCGGCACCGGGACCGGTATCGGGACCGGCAACAGCGGGACGTGGATCCACTGCGTCGTCATCGGCACCGTCGTCGTCGTGGTGGTCGGCGGGGGCGGCGGCGTCGTGGTGGTGGTCGTGGTCGGTGGCGGCGGCGGCGTCGTCGTCACGACCGTCGTCGTGGGCGGCGCCGGATGCCGGGTGGTGACGACCGGCGGCCGCGTCGTCGTCACGATCACCGGCGCGGGCGGCGGCGAGGGCGGCGGGGGCGGCGCGGCGCTGGGGACCGGCGCGGGGCTGGGGACCGGCGCGGGGCTGGGCGGCGGCGGCACGGGCGTCGGGGGCGGGGGCATGGGGCTCGGCATCAGGGAGGTGACCGGCGGCGCGGGCACCGGCACGACGGTGGGTGCGGGCGGGACCTGGTGGTTCTCGATGCCCGACAGCGTGTAGGCCACGCCCCCGATCGACGTCATGGCGACCACGGCGCACATGCCGATAACGAGCTGCGACAGCCGTAGTCGCCGCCATGGGCGCTGTTTGGGCGGCTCCATCACATTCAGCCGCATGGACCAGCCGGCCGGACCGTCCTCGTCGAAGACCTCGGGCGTGTAGCGCACCCGCAGGTCGGCGCCGAATTCCGTTTGCGACCAAGCTAATTCGCGATCAGTCAAGGCCTCGTCGTCGATCACCAGCACGTCACCGGCTCCCAGGTCGACGACGTCGCCGGCGGCGGCCGCCGTCGAGAGCAGGCCGATGGACGTGCGCGTCCGCATGTCCAGCTGTTCGCCGCGGGAGGCCAGCAGCAGGGCACCGAGCGCGGCGGCGTGGGCGGGACGGGACGGTGTCACCACCGGCCTGCGGCCGTGTACCGAAAGTCGTTCGGTGATAAGGGGGATGCTGGCGCCACCGCCCACGGTGACCACGGCGGACAAATCGGTCCAGCTCTTGCGGTGCCGGACCAACATCTCGTCGAACGCATAGATGAAGCCGGTCAGCCGGTCCTGGATCAGGTCGCCCAGCTCGTCGCGCGTCACTCGCATGCTGCAATTGCGCCCGCCGAGCTCCGCGGCCAATTCGACCGCCGTTTCGGTGGACAACCGCTCCTTGGCCGCGCGGCACTGCTCACGGAGCATGCCGAGTTGGCCGACCCCGGCGGTGCTGGCGGGGTCGATCTTGCTGCCGGGCCCCAGTTCCTCGAAGACCCGGAGCAGCAGCGCCTGGTCGATCTCGTCGCCGGAGAAGGCGGCGTACCGCATGGTCGGCGTGACCAGCTCGTAGTCGCCGGCCAGGTTCACCAGGGTGGCGGACGTCCCTGTGCCGCCGAAGTCGAGCAGGCCGACGACTCCGGTTGCGGCAAGGCACAAGTCCGTGTTGGCGCCGGTCAGGGCCGCGATCGCGTCGGACACCAGCCGGGGTGCCATGCCGCTGCGCACGAAGCCCACGTGGGTCCGCAATCCGTTGCGCAGGGCCTGCACCGTGCCGGGTTTCCAGTAGGCGGGAACGGCGATGGATATCTCGGCGGACGCGGCGTCCGCGCCGACCGCCGAGACCATCCCGTCCAGGGCCTCCACCGCCAGGAGGTCCGGGTCGTGGGCGGACCCGTCGGCCGACACCAGCGCCACGGCATCGCCGATGCGCTCGACAAAGCCGCTCATCAGCATGCCCGGCTCGGTCATGTCCGAATTCTCGGACGGTAGACCGACTTTCGGCGCGCAGTGCGGATACAGCGTCAGCACGGCTCGCCGGCTTACCGGTGAACTTCCGTTACGCGCAGCGACCAGGTTCGTGGTCCCGATCGACAACCCCAGTGGGTCGTACATAGAGCGAAAACCTTCGTCTATAGAGGTCGGTAGCCAGCGTCAACCATAACGGCGGACACGCCGAAAGCCGATGGCTTGCAATGCCATTGGTATTCGGTCGATGCGGTTGCGTCACCGAAGCGGTACCGGAAACCCCTTGACAAACGGCGTTTCGCCGGCGATAGGTCAGACCGGCGTCAGCGGCAGCGAACGCCTCGGCTGGAACTCGAACGTCGATCCGCCGCTCACTTTGGCCACCGATACCTCTGGTAGTTCGGTTGCCGGGGCATCGGTGCGCACGAGTTCGGCGGCCCACTCGAAGGGCGTTCCGCTAACCCGAAACTCGGCGTGCGGGTCGACGGCGGTGGCGATCGCCTGCAGCGGCTGGACGGAATCGGTTGAGCACAGCGTGATCCACGCCCCGTCGTCGTGCGCGGGCGACCGGTGCACCGCGAGCCGGTGGCCATCGATCTCCGCGACGAGGTAGCCCGCGGGGTTGATCAGCGGGTGCAGTTCGAGCACCCGCATGATCCCGTCGAACCCGCCCGGCAGGGACAGCGCGCGATGGAGGCGTTCGGCGGCCAGCCCGGCCAGGCCGATCAGGCCGCGGGTGCACACGTCAGTCGCCTGCGCCTCGTCGCGGGCCCGTTCCCGCACCGCGATCGCGAACGACAGGTACAGCAGGTGCATCTGCAGGCACACCTCGTCGGCGATGCGGACCAGCGCCGAGTGCGAGAAGGCGGTGAAGTCGAGATCCGACAGCAGCGGCCCCGAGTAGTCCGCCAGGCCCTCCTCGGACGGATCGATGGGGTCGAGTTCCCATGTTGCGGCACGAGTTTGGCCGACGATGTCCAGCGCCGGGATGCTTTGCGCCTCCGGATGGGACTCGTCGATGATCACCGTCCAGGCGCAGTGCGGATGCCGGTCCGACGGCTGGCGGGGGGGCCGGTGGATGGGCCGGACCTGCGCGCGCGCGTTCGTCGCCACCGCGGTGGCGTCGAAGGTCGGGTCCTCGATCGTGTGGCACATGCCGTAGACGTACTTCTCGCCCATCGGCTCCACGTCGAGCAGCGCGCCGCAGTGGTCGAGGTGAAACTCGCCGCGCCAGCGATCGTGCACGGTGTAGCGGAAATCCATGAACTGCGGCGGGGCGCCGATGTCGAGCTGCAGCCCCTTGAAGATGGTCGGCACGTCGTCGCCCTCGTAGCGCAACGCCCGCTGCATCCGCCGGGTGTAGATGGGGCTGGCGCCGGCCCACTCCTCGATGGCGATCTGCACCATCTCCTCGCGGCCGAACGCGTTGATGCACCACGCCATGCCGGAGCGGTCGATCATCTGCCCGATCAGCAGCAGCTCGGGGACCAGGACGGCGAGCTCGGCGCGGGATAACCGCGCGTACCGGGATGGGCTCACCGCCCAAAAATAGAGCTGACTATGTTATAAAGTCAACAATGTCGATCGTCGCGGGTCAGCAGCCCGTACGTCCCACCCGGCGCACCAGCGCGCCGCGCAAGCGCGGCGACGAAACCCGGGCCCGGATCATCGACGAGACGGTCCGCTGCATCATGGACGAGGGCTTCGCCGCCGCCACCGCCAAGCACGTGGCCGAGCGCGCCGGCGTGACGTGGGGGGTCATCCAGTATCACTTCGGCGATCGCAACGGCCTGCTGCTGGCCGTCGTCGACGACGGGGTGGCCCGGCTGGTGGACAGCCTGTCGTCGGCCGACGTGAGCGGCCTTCCCCTGCGCGAGCGCATCGAGGTGGTCGTCGACACCGCGTGGGACTGCTATAGCAGCCCCACGTCGATGGCGGCCTTCGAGATCCTGCGGGCAACGCGCGGCGGGCCCGGGGAGGCGTCGCGCCGTCACCTGCTCGAGATGAATGCCGCGGTCACCAGGCTCGGGCGCCTGATCACCGAGGACCCCGCGAATGACGGTGTCGCCGAGGTCATCTGGGCCGCACTGCGGGGCGTGGTGCTGGCGCAGATGATCGTCGGCGCCCCGATCGACTGGCAGCGGGAGCGGCGGGCGCTGATCGAGATGGCGACCCACTATCTGCACCGCGACCAGCGCGGTGTGCTGCAATGACGGGATGAGCCCGCACGACTCCCCCTCCGTGGTGGCCGACATCGAAGCCATCAAGCAACTCAAGTATCGCTATCTGCGCGCGCTGGACACCAAGCGCTGGGACGACTTCGCCGACACGCTGGCCGATGACGTCGTCGGCGACTACGGGTCCTCCCTCGGCGAGGAGCTGCATTTCACCAACCGCGTCGACCTGGTGAATTTCATGCGCAAATCCCTTGGGCCGGCGGTTATTACCGAGCACCGGGTGACCCACCCGGAGATCACGGTCACCGGTGACGAGGCGTCGGGAACCTGGTACCTGCAGGACCGGGTGATCGTCGCCGACTTCAATTTCATGCTGATCGGCGCCGCGTTCTACCGCGACTCCTACCGGCGCACCGGCGACGGCTGGCGCATCAGCGCCACCGGCTATGACCGCACCTACGAGGCGACGATGTCGTTGGCCGGCCTCGATTTCAAGCTGAAGCCGGGCAAGGCCCTGGACTGACGGCCCCGTCGCTACTTGGTGATGGCGATGACCGCACCGGGCTGCAGCCACTTCATGATCGACACGAGCTGCGCGTCGTCGACCGCGACGCATCCTTCGGTGGGCTGACCGTCGGTGGTGTGGAAGAAGAACGCCGAGCCGCCGCCCGGCGTCTTGTTCTTGTTGACGCCCATCACGACCGCGTGCTTGTACTGCGGGATCTGCAGGTTCTCGCTCGCGGCGGTGCTGAACGGGCACTGCGCCTTCTGACACACCTGCATGCTGTTGAACGTGGGGCTGTGGTCGTCCCCGCTCCACCAGTGGTTGGGTCCCACCTGCGTATAGGGCAGCGCCGTACCGGGGTTCGGCGCGGTGCCGAAGGCCGAGTCCAGCGTGTAGACGCCCATCGGCGTGGCCGGCACCCCGCTGCGCGCCTGCGGCGCCATGCCCGCCGAGCCGACGTGCGTGGGGACACCCGTCCTGAGCGCCTGCCAACCGGCGGCGCTGCGCTGATAGATGTCCATCTTCGCGTTCGAGCCGCCGGTGCTGACGACCGAGACGACCTGCGTGGCATTGCCGACGGCGTTCGCGAACCACGGCGCGCCGGCGGCGCCACTGAGCGGGGCCAGCACGAGCGACGCGCACACCAGGCACGCGGCGACCCACAGGGAAGCGAGCGGTCGGCGCATGCATCCCATCGTCGGACTGGCGCCGCCTAAGGGTCAAGTAAAGCTTTAGCTTCGATCGGGTCTCCGCGCCGTGACCAAGACGGCCGAAACACCAACAGGCACAACAAAAAATACAGGCAACCGAGGGACCAGCCGGCGAGCACGTCCGAGGGATGGTGCACGTTCAGCGCGACCCTGGCCACCCCGACCGCCAGCACGCACACCCCGGCCGCGGCGGCCAGCACCCGGCCCGCCGTCCGGCTCAGCATCGGCAGCAGGAAGGCCAGGATCGCCAGCAAGCCGGCGGTCGCCTCGAGCGCATGCCCCGACGGAAACGACGTGGAGGACGCGGCCACCAGCATCGTCGGCGGCCGCGTCCGGTTTGCCAGCCCCTTGGCCGCCGACGTCACCAGCCCGCTCAGCGGCCCGCAGGCCAACAGCACCAGCGCCGCGCGCACGTTCCTCCCCAGTACGGCGGCGATCGCCGCGGCCATGCCCAGCAGCCGCAGCGGGACGGGCCCCAGCGCGAAGGACACCGTGTCCCAGAAGTCCACCCACAGCGGGTGCTTGACCCCGACCGCGTGGGCGGAGTTCAGCAGCCACCAATCGACGCGGTGCAGCCAGGCCCACTGCCGGGAGTAGGCCACCCACATGAGCGCGTAGACCGCGACCGCGGCGGCGGCAAGGATCAGGGCACTCCGCGCGCGGGTCATCCCCCACCGATACCAGCACCGTAGCCGCGCCCACGCCGCGGGCCGTCATACTGGCCTCATGGCGGTCTTCGTCCGCAGGTTGTTCGGTATCGGCAAGCTGCCCCCCGATCTGCATGCCCAGGTGGAAGCGGAAGGGCTGATCTACCTCGCCGACTACGTCGCCGTCACCCGGCGATTCGGCGGGGTGATCCCCGGCGTGCGGCTCCCGCACAGCGTCGCCAGCTACACGGGTTCGCTGGTGTTCACCTCCGAACGGGTGCTGGCCACGCTGTCCATGCTGCCCAAGCTGGCGGGCCCGACGGTCGACGCGCGCTGGGACGCGCCGCAGACCGGGGCGGCGAAGGTGGAGATTTCCTCGACCGGATTGCAGGTCGACGTCGACGTCGCCCGGGTGGATGCGAACTTCAGCGGCGAGCTGTCGCTGCACTACAAGACGGCCATCCCGGCCGAGGTGCTCGACCGCCTACCGCGCCGTTCGCTGGCATTCGACATGCCGCCGGAATACGTCTTCCGCGCGGTCGGCGTCACCTATAGCCCGTGAGCGTGATCCGCGGCCACGGCGGCTGCCGCAGCAGCGCCAGGGTGCCGATCACCGCGGCCAGCAGGCCGGTGGTCACCCCGATCAGCGCTATCCGGTTCTGGTCGACGGCGGGCACCCAGGACGCCTCGCCCGCCCGGATGACGAACACTCCGCGCGGTCTGGCGACGGGAATGACGGTGGTGCCGTCGGGGGTCTGGTACGGCTCGCTATAGATGCGCCCGTCGGCGCCGTTCGTCGTCGGCTGGTCGAGGATGTCGGAAAGCTTCACGGGGCCACTTCCTTCCTGCGGGTCTGGCAGACGATTCACGCTAGCGCCGATTTCCTACGATGACCGGGTGACCGCGTTCAGCCCGCAAGACCGACGGGCCGTCTACCGGGCGATCTCCGAGCGGCGCGACATGCGCCGGTTCTCGCCGGACGGCACCGTGGCCGACGACGTGCTGGCGCGCCTGCTGCAGGCCGCGCACGCAGCGCCCAGCGTGGGCCTCATGCAGCCGTGGCGGTTCATCCGGATCACCGACCCGCCGCTGCGGCGGCGCATCCACGCCCTCGTCGACGAGGAGCGTCCGCTCACCGCCGCGGCGCTGGGCGCACGCGGCGACGAGTTCCTCGCGCTCAAGGTCGAGGGCATCCTCGAGTGCGCCGAGCTGTTGGTGGTGGCCTTGCGCGACAAGCGCGACCGGCACGTGTTCGGCCGGCGCACGCTGCCGCAGATGGATTTGGCGTCGGTGTCCTGCGCGATCCAGAACATGTGGCTGGCGGCCCGATCCGAGGGCCTCGGCATGGGCTGGGTCTCGCTGTTCGACCCGCAGCGGCTGGCGGCCCTGCTGGCGATGCCCCCCGGCGCCGAACCCGTGGCGATCCTGTGCCTGGGACCGGTGCCCGAGTTTCCCGACCGGCCGGCGCTCGAGCTCGACGGCTGGACCGTCGCGCGCCCGCTCTCGGAATTCGTCTGCGAGAACCGCTGGGTTCAGGGTAGGTAATGGGTGTGACGGCATTGGCGGCGGACAAGGCGGACAAGGCGGACGACCGGAAAGACAACGTGCTGATCGTGCACTGGCACGACGTCGGCCGATACCTGGGCGCCTACGGCCACCCCGACGTGTCCAGCCCGCACCTGGACCGGCTCGCCGCCGAGGGCGTCCTGTTCACCCGGGCGCACGCCACCGCGCCGCTGTGTTCGCCGTCGCGCGGTTCGCTGTTCACCGGTCGCTACCCGCAAACCAACGGGCTCCTGGGCCTGGCCCATCACGGCTGGGAATACCGCAGCGGCGTGCGCACGCTGCCCCAGATCCTGTCCGAATCCGGCTGGTATGCCGCGCTTTTCGGCATGCAACACGAGACGTCGTACCCGAAGCGGTTGGGGTTCGACGAGTTCGACGTCTCGAATTCCTACTGCGACTACGTGGTGGACAAGGCCGCCGACTGGCTCAGGGATAGCTCGGAAAACCTTGCGGGACAGCCCTTCCTACTCACGGCCGGGTTCTTCGAGACGCACCGGCCCTACCCGCGGGACCGTTACGAGCCCGCCGAGAGCGCCGGCGTCGAACTGCCCGACTACCTGCCCGACACGCCCGAGGTCCGCGACGACGTCGCCGACTTCTACGGCGCGATCGCCGCGGCCGACGCCGCCACCGGCCGGCTGCTGGACGCGCTGGCCGCGACGGGGCTGGACGAGGGCACCTGGGTGGTGTTCTTCACCGACCACGGCCCCGCGTTCCCCCGCGCGAAATCCACGCTCTACGAAGCGGGAACGGGGATCGGGATGATCATCCGCCCGCCCACGCGCCGGCGCGTCGCCCCCCGGGTGTACGACGAGCTGTTCAGCGGTGTCGACCTGGTGCCGACGCTGCTCGACCTGCTGGGCGTGCGGGTGCCGCCCGACGTCGACGGGGTGTCCCACGCCCGGGCGCTGTGGGCGCCGCAGCCGACGCCGATCAGGGACCACGTGTACGCCGGCAAGACGTATCACGACTCCTACGACCCCATCCGCGCGATCCGCACCAAGGACTACAGCTACATCGAGAACTACGCCCGACGACCGCTGCTCGACCTACCGCTGGACATCGAGGAGAGCCCGTCGGGCATGGCGGTCGCACCGTTCATCGGCGATCCGCGGCCGGACCGCGAACTCTACGACCTGCGCGCCGACCCGACCGAGACCACCAACCTGCTGGCCGACGGCGACTCGGACGCGGACGCGATCGCCGCCGATCTCGCTGTGCGCCTGCACGAGTGGCGCCAGCGAACCGGCGACGTCATTCCGTCGGAGTTCGCCGGAACGCGCATCGCGGTGCGCTATACCGAGACGTATCTGCAGATCCATCGCGCCGCGCCGAGCGCGCGGTCGGCGATCGCCGTCGAGCGCGGCATCGAAGAGTGACCCGCGGACCCGGTCAGCCGGCCGGGCGGCCCGACCCACCGGCCACCGCGACGAGGAACACCCGCCGGAACGGGAAGATCGTCGTGCCGTCGCCGCGCGCCGGGTAGGCGTCGTCCAGCAGCGGGATGAGCTCCTGGCGGAACTGCTCCCAACCCTCGTCGCTGAGCCGGTCGCGCACCGGGACAAGTGCCGTCCCGGTGATCCAGTCGAGCACCGGGTGCTCGCCGGTCAGCTGATGCAGGTAGGTGGTCTCCCACACGTCGACCTTGCATCCCGCGTCCAGCAGCAGGTTCGCGTAGTACGTCGGCGGCTGCACCACCGCCCCGACCCGAAAAGGAATGTCGCGCAACAACTTCGCGTACGGTTCCCGGCGCGCCAACGCCCGCACCGCGGCGTACGAGGGCGATTCGAAGTTGCCCGGCATCTGCACCCCGATCCACGATCCGGGCGCCAGTTCGCCGGCCCAGCGGACCAGCAGGTCGGAATGCTCGGGCACCCAGTGCAGCGCCGCGTTGCTGACGACCACGTCGGTGTCGGGCTTGGGCCGCCAGTCCCGCACATCGGCATTGACGGCGTGGATGCCGCGCTCCTTGGCGGCCGCGACCATCTCCGGCGAGCTGTCTATCGCCTCGATCACCGCGTCGGGCCAGCGGCGGGCCAGGTATTTCGTCAGGTGACCGGGCCCGCAGCCGAGGTCGACGACCCGGCGCGCCCGGTCGGCGCCCACCCGCGACAGCAGGTCGTAGAAGGGGCGCCCGCGATGGTCCGCAAAGGCCAGGTAGACGTCGGGATCCCACATGTCGGTCCTCCTGAAAACGCCGTGGCTGGTTCCGGCCGCTCGACAATCCGTATTACCGCACGCCCTCCCCGGCCCCTCTGACCGGGTGCCCGAATACCGGGTTGCCAAGCCGGCAAAGCCGATAGCATCGGCGTTCGTGGCGCACGACACCGATCCGGCCGGTCCGCCCACCGGAGTTCCGGACGTTCCGGATGCCTTCGAGGGCAAGGACGTGCCCGCCGGCGCCGAGGGTTTGCCGCCGCTGTCGGCGCTGTCGCGGCGTCAGCGCGCGGTGGTCGAGACGTCCGCTGTGGGCGATCTGGCGCTGCGCACGGGAGTGGCGTCGGTGATCGCCGCGACGGTGGCGCCGGTGCTGCTCGCGACAAACCTGCGCCGGCCCAGCGGAACGGAACGCAGGAACCTCAGCTTCTACGCGGAGCTGGGCGCCGAACGGGACCCGGCCAAGTCGTTTCCGGCGCCCACCGAAACCCCCCGGGTCTCGTCCCGCCGGGCCGGCCGGCGGGCCGAGTCGCTCGCGCGCGGCACCGTCGAGGACATCTGGTTTCCGAGCAGCTTCACCGCCGTCAACCCCGCGATGCGCGCCCGCTGGAGCGCGCTGCGGCGCAACAACGTCGTACACGCGCAGCACTGGCGCCACGGCGACGGGCCTCGGCCCACGCTGTGCGTGATCCACGGCTTCATGGGGTCGTCGTATCTGGCCAACGGGAAGTTCTTCACCCTGCCCTGGTATTACCGGTCCGGTTACGACGTGTTGATGTACACCTTGCCGTTCCACGGGGAGCGGGCCGAGAAGTTCTCGCCGTTCAGCGGTTTCGGCTACTTCGCCGACGGGCCCAGCGGGTTCGCGGAGGCGATGGCTCAGGCCGTGCACGACTTCCGCTCGATCCTTGACTATCTGCGCCACACCGGCGTCGACCGCATCGCGCTCACCGGAATTTCCCTGGGCGGTTACACCGCGGCCCTGGTGGCCTCGGTCGACGACCGGCTCGAGGCCGTCATCCCGAACTGCCCCGTCGTCACGCCGGCCACCATGTTCGAGGACTGGTTCCCGGCCAACCAGCTCGTCCGGTTGGGGCTGCGCCTGTCCAAGATCAGCAGCGACCAGCTACGGGCCGGGATGGCCTATCACGGTCCGCTGAACTACCGGCCGCTGGTGGGCCGGGACCGGCGCATGATCATCACCGGCCTCGCCGATCGGATGGCGCCGTCCAACCAGGCCGCCGCGCTCTGGGAACACTGGGATCACTGTGCGCTGCACTGGTTTCCGGGCAGCCACGTGATGCACGTGAGCCAGCTCGACTACCTGCGCCGGATGACGTCCTTCCTGCGGACGGTCATGTTCTAGACGGTCGCGCGATGCGCCCCGGCCGCAGGGGTGGGCCACCGCAGCAGCGCCAGCAGGTCGACGGGCGCCTCGGTGTGGCCTTCGAGCCGCGCGGTGGACAGCAGATCCAGCGCGGCCAGCGCCGGCCGCTGATCGCCGCTCTGCGGGATCAGCCCGGCCACCGGCGCAGCGCCCGCAGGGGGCGTCTCGGTGAGGAACGCGCAGGCGGCCGCGACGGTCGGGCGGGCCGGCTCACCGGCGATCTCGAGCGCCGTGCAGCTCTCGCGAGCAGGGTGGGTGCGGATAGCGTCGAGGGTCCCGGGCAACGCTTCGTCGACCCGGACGCGGTACGCCGCAATGTAATCCGAAGCGCCGCGCTGCACCCCGCGCCACGTCTCGCGAGCGCTGGGCGACAGCAGCCGGGGGACGTCGTCGGGCCCGACCGTGGCGGCTTCCCAGCCGATCTCGCGCAAGTGGTCGGCCAGCCGGCGCGCGGCCACCTGGGCGGTCTCATGCAGGGGAATCCGCGGCGAACGCGCCCGCAGCGCGGCCAGGTTGTCGACGGCCGAGAGCGTGAGCGCGATCCAGGTCTCGCGCCGCGCGGGCTCGGAAGCGTTGTCGCGGCTGGTGATCCGAATCTTGTCGGCGCGGACGCCGTAGCGGTCCAGGTAGCCGGCGAGCAGCGGCAGCGGCAGCACGTCGGCGTCGTCGCCCGGCGCGCCGACCCGCAGCAGCACCGTTGCCTTGGTGGCGGCACCGGAGTCGGCCACGAATCGGGACCTGCGCCTCGCGATCGCCAGGCGGCGCCCCAGGATCGTGGTGAAGTGCATCCCCCGCCACCACCCGAACAGCGCGACGACGACCGCGACGGCTATGCCGAGCACCCACTGCTCGCGGGCGGTTCGCCAGGGGTACGCCATCACCGCGGGCACCACGGCGAGCAGCGCCAGTGCGACCCGGCCGCTGCCGACCGGCGGTATCGAGCGAAGCACGCTCATGAGGTGGTCTCCTTTCGTCGCCGCGCGGCCGCGATCGCGGCCCAGGCCCCGAACGCCGCCACGACCGCCGCGAGCGCGGCGGTCCCGGCGAACGCGACGGTGCGCGGCGTGGTGTCCTTGGGCGTCGGCGCGGCAGGGACCGCGACCGGCTTGCCCGGGGGGGCGTCGGGACGATTCCCGGCGGGCAGTTGCCAGGTCAGGGCCGCCACCGAGTCGACGCTGCCGGCGCCGACGACGTTCGAGGGGGCGCGGGCGCCGCCACGCGCCGTCGCGGTGAGGCGGTGCACCACCTGCGCGGCGGTCAGCTCGGGATACTTGGCGCGCACCAGGGCGGCGACACCCGACACGTAACCGGCCGCGTAGCTCGTGCCGTTCAGGGCGACCATCTGCTGGTGGTCGCCCGGCAGGCCGTTGGCGAGGCCGCCGCCGTCGCCGTTACTCACCGACACGATGTTCTCGCCCGGCGCCGCGATGCCCACCCACGGCCCGGCCATGGTGAACTTCGACGGCTGCCCCTCGGGTGTCAGCGACGCCGCCGACAGCACATAGGGCTGCCACCACGACGGCGTGGAGATCGACGTGACTCCGGCCCAGTTGCGCGGGTCGTTCGGGCGGCCGAGGTCGGTCAGCGGGTTGGAGTCGCACGACGTTCCGCCGGCGGTGGTCCCGGTGGATCCGCTGTTGCCGGCGGCGGCCACGATCACCGCGTCGCGGTCGGCGGCCGCATACCGGACGGCCGCGCCCAGCGCCGCCTGATCGACGGTCCGGTCGGCGGGCAGACAGGTGATGGCCGAGATGTTGATCACCCGGGCGCCGAGGTCGGCGGCGTGCACGATCGCGCGGGCCAGCGTCGCCACGTCCAGGGCGGCGCGGGCGAGTTGGGGGTCCCCGCCGGCGGGCGTGCGCGGCGAGAAGGCGGCGGACGTCGCCCTGATCGACAGCAGCCGCGCCGCGGGAGCGACACCGGAGAACCCGTCCTCGCCGGGTTGGCCGCCGATGATCCCGGCGACCAGAGTGCCGTGCCCGTCGCAGTCGGTGAGGCCGTCGGTGGTCTCGACGAAGTCACCGCCGGGGTCGACGTTGGGCAGGCGCGGTCCGGGCCGCACCCCGGTGTCGATCACCGCCACGAGTTGCCCTTCGCCGCGCGAGAACTGCCACGCCTCGGGAAGATCGAGCGCCGCCTGGGCGGGCGTGACCACGTTGGGATCGCTGCCGGGAATGACGCCCGAGGTGCTGCACGGGCCGCGCTGTTCCATCGGCTGTCCGGGCCCGGGCGCGCCGCTGGGCGGTGGCACCCCGGGATCGACCGTCGGCGGGCTCACCGCCGCCGCCGGCGGGCAGGCCCACACCGCAACGACCAACGTCGCTGCGGTGCAAGCCAATCCGGCACGAATCATCGATTCAGCACCCAGCCGAAGAGCCCGACGAGGTACGCCAGCACGGGAATCAGGGACGCGTCGAGACCGGCGGCGACGAAGCCGACCAGCCGGCGCACCGGCAGGGAGTAGCTGTCCGGCTCGGCGATGCGCGGGTTCAGCGCCACCACAACCCACACGGCGGCCAGGGCGACGACCACCAGGACGACACCGAGGGCGGCGCCGTACCGGCCGGTCGCGGCGTAGACCACCAGCAGGACCCCGGCGACCAGGTACGGCTGGGCGAGCAGCCAGGCCTTGCACGTGGCCGAGTCCCACACCCGGGCCCGCAGGACGGACGCGGCGGCGGTCGCCGCGACCACGTACCAGCCGGCACCGTTCAGGGCCTCGGGGCGCAGTGCGATCGCCACCGATCCCAGGACGCTGAGCAGCACCGCGGCGGCGATGAAGCCGCTCTGGTGGGCGTCACTGATCCGGACCCGGCGCGGCAGGTCCTCGAGCACCCGCAGCGACGGCGCCGACGGCGTCGGGTCCCCGGGCGCCGGGATGACCGGCAGGGGGAAGCGGGCCGCCAGCGCCGACAGCTGGGCCGCCTCGACGGTGAGCAGGAGCGCCGCCACGATCAAGCCGGCGCCGATCGCGACAAGCGTCGGCCGCCAGAGTGTTTCGGCCGCGGCCGCCAGCACCACCGCGGTTCCCACCACCGCGGTGGTGGTGAACACGCCGACGAACCGCTCGCGCTCCGCGCCGGGAATCATCAGGACGATCAGCGACCACGCGGTGACGCCGGCCGCGCCGAGCATCAGCTGCGCCGGGCCGAAACGTCCGGGCACCGCCAGCGCCAGGGCCGCACCGACGGGTGCGAGCGCCGCGATCGACAGCGCCAGCCCGACGCGCGGCGAGCGGGCGGCACCCAGCAGGCCCGCCAGCGCCGCCAGCACCGCGACCGCGCCGACCGCGATGAGGCCGGCCGCCGCCCCGGTGGCGACGCGGTAGGCCGCCCCCAGGCCGGTCGCGGCGAGCGTGGCCGCGACCGCCGCGGCGAGGGCGAAGCGCTGGATATGCGTTGCGTCCCAGGGCTTCAGGCGCGAGGTGGAAAAGATCATCGCGGCGTCGGCGATGTCCTCGACGATGCCCGGGGCCGCCGGCCCGGGGGGCACCGGCTGCAGGGCCAACAGGTCACCGTCCACCACCCCGACCGTGTCGAGGCTGGCGTCGAGGCTGAACGGCGCCCCGCCGATCGGCGCCAGGCTCAGTTGCGACGTCGCGCCGATCTCGCCGAGGGTGTCGCGCGAATCGCCGTTCGACGCCGCCGGAATCGCCAAACGCCGCACGGCGGGCAGGATTTCGCGCAGCGGCAATTCGGCCGGCAAAGCCACCTCGGTCAGCCTGCTCTCCGCGAGGATGGCCACGCGGACGATCGGCATGACGGTGCCGGACGTCACCGGACCCTCGTCGGGTGCTGGGGCCGTTGCTGGGACATCGTGCTCTCTTTCTTCTTGGTTTTCGTTATGCCCGCTGGGCGGAAAGGTCCCGCGCGGAGAAATCTCGGGACAGCCGCTGGCTGGGGAACCAGTGGCCGTCGGGTAACAAGGCGGTGAGCGCCTCGAGGGCGACGGCGATGGCGAACGGGGTGCCCGGGCCGAACGTCGACACCCATTCGCCGTCGAACGCCTGCGACGGGCTGATCAGCAGCCGCCCGGCGGCCGCGTCGACGATGCTCATGCCGACCTCGGTGGTCGCCTCCCGCCCGTCGCGCCGGCAGCCGGCGACGATCTCGACGTAGCTGCGCGGCCCGGTGAAGACCGACTCCACCACCGACCGCGCCGAGGCCGGAATGCCCAGGTAATCAAGGACTTCCGGCAACGAGGCGCCCGCGCGCAGCCGTTCGTCGGCCCGCGCTCCGACGCGCATCGGCATGCTGAACTCATCGAACCGAGCCGGCGGCCGCTGCGCCAGCCCCGCGCCGAGCACGGGAACCATCCCCCGCGCATCGTCGATGTCCATCGCGGTGAAGGTGATGAGCTGTGCGCTGCGCAACGCGACGATCGTCTTGCGGGTGGTCGCGGGACGCTGCACCACCACACCGCGCAGCAGGTCGCCGGTGCCACCGGTCCCCTGATGCGTGACGTAGCGCAGGTCGAGCCACCGGTCCGGAAAGCAGACCGCCCTGATCCAGTCGGCGACCGAGGGGTTGACCACGCCCGCGGGCGACACCAGGCCCATCTCGGCGAGCTCAGCGCGCTGACGTTCGAGGAACGCGCCGCGTTCCGCCGCATCGCGGTACGGGGGCGTGATCGCCAAGACCCACGGGAAGCTACCCGCCCCAATGGTTTCGGCGACGAACCACGCGTGGTCGACCGTCAGCTCGACGGCGTTCGGTTCGGAGCTCATCAGACGCTCATGCGGTCGGCGCTAGCCGCCCCACTTGGCGGCTTCGGCCTGGTCGCGGGCCAGCATGGACATGGTGTTCGCCTCGTGGGTGCTGGCCATCGCCTGATAGGCACGCACCAGGTCTCCCATCGCCTGGTTCCACTGCGCCTGCCACGCCTGGTAGGTCATGCCGGTGTCGCCCTGCCAGGCGTTCGACAGCGCGGCCTGCTCGCTGGCGATGTCGGCGCCCAGCCCCTGCAGCGTTCCTGCGTAGCCGGCCATGTCCCCGGCGTGACCGAGCATCGCCGGGTAGTTGTACATGATCTGCGACATGTGAAGTCCTTTCGTGTCTTCGGTGGGTCAGAACGCGTTGTACCCGGAAGCGGCCGCGGCGTCGGCGGCCACGTAGGTGCCCGCGGCGTCGCCGAGGTTCGCCTGGGCGATGTCGAGCAACGTGTTGACCCGGGCGGCCACCTCGACGAAGCGGGCATGCGCGGCCTGGAACGCCGCCGACGCCTCGCCGGTGTGAAACGCCTGCGCCGACATCGCTTCCTGCTCGGCCTGGCCGATGGTGCTGCGCATCAGGGCCGCCTTGGCGCCGAACGCCGACTCGGCGGCCACCAGCTGCGGAATGTGAGCGTCCAACAAGCTCATGACAATTCCCTTCTCTCTTCTCTCTCTCGATCCTTGGGACTGTTCGTGTTTCGACGGCTAACTGTCCTGGCCCCCTCTCCCCCACTCGTCCGGGTCGTCGGCTTCGTGCTCCCAGGTGCCCGGCACCATCGGCACCCGCGGACCGCCACCGAACCCGCCGCCGGCCAGCTTGGTCAGCCCGGCCGCCTGCAAGACGGCCTCTTTGTGCGCGGTTCCGGCGAACCCCAGGGCGCCGGCTCCGTGCTCGGACGCCATCGTCTCGGAATCGGGGACGCCCCAGTCGGGGTCGACGTCGACATTCATGTCCGCGAACTGGTCGCCGTGGTCGTGCAGCGCCTTCCGGCGGCGCCGCCGCGCCCGCGCCTCGGCCCGGCTCGCCGCCGCGGACCCCGCCGCGGGGACGGTCGCCGCCGGCGCCCTGGCCCCCGTCCGTCCGCCCACCGTCGGCCCCAGCTCCGGCCCCCAATCGCCGGGCCCGGCGACCGCATAGGCAAGGACCGCCGGCGCCGGGGCCGCGGCCGGGGACGTGGCGGCGGGAGCGCCGGCCGCCGTCGCGGTCGCGGGCGCGCCGGGCGCGGGGTTGGTGACGGGCGACGAGATCCCGGCAGCCGGGAAGCCGTGCTGTTGCGCGGGGATGGGCTCCGGGGTGACCGCGGGGGCCGCGTCGGGCACGGTGTCCAGGTTGACCGAACCGAGCAGCCCCAGGGGAATCGCGAGGCCGGTGGCAATGGCCGCCGGCAGCCACAACGGCGAACTGAGCAAGGTTCCCCACGTGCCGAAGCCGACCGGAATGAAGAAGGCCTGATAGGCCAGCGCGAACAGCAGCGGTCCCCAGGTGACCATGGCCGCGGCGGGGTTGGTCGCGAAGTCGATCAGGATCTGCTGCGTCTCGGCCACCGGATTGGTGAGGAAGTTCATGATGAGGTCCCCGCCGGGCACCGACTGCAGGTACGACTCCAGCAGCTGGAGGATCACGTTCGAGCCGTCCAGCGCCGAGCCAGAATCGGCGGCCGGCGCGGCGGCGCCGGTCTGAGTGCCGGAGGTGACGACGAGCGGGGCCGCCGCGGTCCGTGGCGCGGACGCCAGCGCCGCGCCCGACGCGGCCTGATAGGCGGCCATCGCGGTGGCTGCCTGCACCCACATCCGCACGTAGTCGGCCTCGTTGAACGCGATCGGAATCGTGTTGATGCCAAAGAAATTCGTCGCCAGCAGGACCCCGTGGACGATGTGGTTGGCGGCCAGCTCGACCAGGGTCGGCATGGCCGCCAGGGCGCCGCCGTACGCCGCCGCGGCGGCCTCGTGCTGCGCGGCGACGCCGGCGCTGTCGGCGCTGGCCTGCTGCAGCCAGGCAAGGTAGGGCAGATGCGCTCCCACGTATCGCTCGGCGGACAGCCCCTGCCAGGCCCCCGACTGTACCGCCCCTATGAGCCCACCGAGTTCGGCTGCCGCCGAAGCGTATTCGGCGCTGAGCGAGGTCCACGCGCCCGCGGCCGCCAACAGCGGACCCGGGCCCGGACCGGCGCTCAGCAACGCCGAATGCACTTCCGGCGGCGAAGCCATCCAGATGGGCGCGCTCATACTCAGCCGCCCATGACCCCGTAGGTCGCGGCGGCCGCGGCGTCCCCCGCGAGGTAGCTCACGCCCGACTCGCCCACGCCGACGCCGGCGCGCCCCAGTTCCTCCACGCCCTGGGCGGCGACGGCTGCGTGCTCCTGGCCCTGGGCGCTGAACCCGGCGGCCGTCTGCAGCGACACGGGGTCCGCCGCCGGCGGAACCACGGCGGTGATCGCCGGCGCGGCCGCCGCGTGGGCAGCCGCCAGCCGCGCGGTCAGCGCCTCGACCGCCGCACTGGTCGCGGCCAGACCCTCGGGCACCACTCGCAACGTCATGACATTCCCTCCTGTTGCGTTCCACCACTTACAGATTCGCCAACCAGCGGGTTGACCAACTGGACGTATGTCGGGGACTCGCTGTCGCCCAGCAGGATCGCGCGCCCCGCGGGGAGCCGGCCGAATCGTTGACCCCGGATCTTCCCGCTGTCCTGCGGGTTGCCCGACAGCATCAGCGTCGTCGCCTGCAGGTCGTTGAACCGGCGCAGCAACGGGTTGGTCATCAGCGCGTGTCCCGATCCGGTCGCGCGCCCCGTGACGATCACCCGCAGCCCCAGATCGCCCGCCTGCGAAAGCAATCCGAGCAGCGGGGTCCACGGACGCTGTCCGATGTAAGGGCCGCTCATCGCCGGCGCATCGGGCACCTGGTCGACGTCGTCGATGATCAGGTAGTGGGTGTGCCCCTGGTAGGACCAGCGGGACAGCTCGGCCGCGGACAGGCCGGCCGGCGGCCGGCGCGACTCGATCAGGTTGGCCAGCCCGAGCATCGCCGGGATGATCCGGTCCACGTTGGCGGTGTACTCGTTGTCGGGGAACAGCGGCTCGTCCACCAGGTGCAGTCGCCGGTCCAGGACGGTAAAGGCCACCTCGTCGGCCGTCGAGTGCTCGCGGATGGTGCGGATGATGTGGCGCAGCAGCGTGGTCTTGCCGGACTTGCTGTCTCCGAACACCATCAGCAACGGGTTGTCCGCGAAGTCGAGAACCACCGGTGCGAGGTCCTCTTCCCGCTGGCCGATGACCACCCGGTCGCGGCCCCGATACACGTCGCCGACCTCCAAGGGCGTGAGATTGGTCGGCAGCAGTCGCACCGGCGGCGCCGTGACGCCGGGGTAGCGGGCGTTGATCGCGGGGATCTGGTCGAGGTCGGGCCGCGCGAACAGGAAGTGCTCGGCGGCCATCGTCAGACCGCGGCCCGGCTGGTCGTGCGGGACGGCGTCGGCGGGGCGGCGCAACGCACCGGCCACCCGCACGTTGCTGTCCCGCGCGTCGTGCAGCTTGAGCTCGAGCCGCAGGCCCAGGCCGTCGCGCATCGACAGCGGAACCTCCAGCCAGCTCGGCGTGGTGATCACGACGTGGATGCCGTACGCCAGACCGACATTGACCAGTTCGGTCACCTTGGCCAGCAACGGATTACGGGTGTTGAACTGGTCGGTGTTGTCGCGGCCGAAGGCGTACAGGTTGTCGATGACCAGGAAGACCTCGCCGTAGCCGTCCCCGTAGGCATGATCGGGCTCCGCGCCCCGGCGGTCGCGGAACGCTTCGCGCCGCTGCCGGGCCAGCAGCAGCTGCTCGAGCTCGCCGAAGGTGCGGCGGATCCGCTCGGGCTCCAGCGCCGACGCGACGCTGCCGACGTGCGCCAGGTCCTCGAGCGCCCGCAGTTGTCCGCCGCCGTAGTCCAGGCAGTAGAACGTGACCTCGCGCGGCGAGTGCAGGCTGGCCGCCGACAGCATGAACGTCTGCAGGGCGGTCGACTTGCCGGACTTGGGGCCGCCGTGGATGACCATGTTCCCCGCCGACGACGCGGCGTCGAAGACCAGCGGGTCGCGCCGCATCTCGAAGGGCTTGTCGATCTCGCCAAGCGGCCACCGCCACTGCCGCTGCGGCACGCCGGCGCGGGCCAGCACCGCGGTCAGCGGAATCGGCTCGTCCAGTGGCGGCAGCCACAGCTGCGGCGCGCGCGGCCCGTAGCGCGCCAGCTGCTCGCCGATGGTGGCGATCAGTTTGCGTGGCGGCCCGGTGAATTCCTCGTCCTCGCCGGAGATCACGGTCGGCTGATCGGGCTCGACCCGGCCGGCTGGGAACAGCTTGGGTTCGGGAATGGAGTTCACCACAAGCGATTTGGACTTACGCGGCGGCTCGTAGATGCCGTCGACGTAGGTGCTGCGGAACTTGACCGGGGCGGCGCCGGGGGCGGGCACCAGGAAGCCCACGCCCTTGTGCTCCTTGCCCGCCTCGATGTGATAAGCGTCCTCGACGCCGATGATCTGGCGGGAAACGCTGGGGCTGGCCACCTTCAGCCCGATCCGGTACGACGTGTTCTTGTCGATGTCCTTGATCTTGCCGACGTCCAGCGTCTGGGATGCGAACAGGATGTGGATGCGGAAGGAGCGGCCCTTGCGCGCCACGTAGTCGAACAGCTCGGCGTACTCCGGGTGGTCGGCCAGCATGAGCGTGAATTCGTCGGCGACCACGAACAGCGTTGGGATGGGAGGCAATTCGTGGCCCGCCGCGATCGCGTTCTCGTATTCGACCACCGAGTTGAACGCGCTGCCCTGCACCCGGCGGCCGGCCTCGCGCAGCAGCGTCTCGCGGCGCGCCACCTCCCCGCGCAGCGTGTCGGCGAACCGGTCGGCCAGCGACTTCTTCTCGGCCATGTTGGAGATCACCGCGACGACCTGCGGGAAATCGCGGAAGCTGTCGGCGCCGGCCTCACCCTTGAAGTCCGCGTAGATGACGATCAGCCGCTCCGCCGAGTGGGTGGTCAACAGCGACAACAGGATCGACATCAGGGTCTGCGACTTGCCCGAGCCGGTCATGCCGATCATCAGGCCGTGCGGGCCCATGCCCCCCTCCGCCTCGTCCTTGAGGTCGAACATCAGCGGCTCGCCGGTCGCGGTGACCCCGATCGGCACGCGCAGCTCGTCGTCGCGGCGGCGTGGCGCCCACAGGCTGGGCACGTCGAGCTCCGATGCGTCCGGGATACCCAGCAGCGTGGTGAAGGTGGCGCCGCGGGTAGCCGCCGAGCGCAACCCGGTGTGGGTCGGATCGGAGTCCCAGCGCGACAGTTGGCGGGCCAGGTGGGCGGCCTCGTCGGCACCGAAGTCGTCGGCGCTGTCGATGTAGGGCTGCCAGCCGCCGGTCTGCCAGCGCCGGATGGCGCCGCCCTCGACGCGCAGGATCGGTCGCTCCGGGTCCGAGTACTGCTCGCGGTGCGGCGCGGCGACGGCGCGATGCACGACGGTGACGCCGGCCCGGCCCGCCGCCAGCGCCGACGCGGCCAGGTCGTAGTCGGGGTCATCGATGACGACGAGCAAGTGCCGCAACGCATCGGCGGGCTCGCCGGTGAAAGCCGGGCGGTCGACGAGCGCGGGGCCCAGTTGCGCCACCAACTCGTCGGGGTCGCTGGTCAGCAGGCGGGCGGGGCCCACGCCGTCGACCTCGCCGGGGGCGTCGACGTGCGGCAACCACTTCAGCCAGGACCAGTCCGGGCTCTCCACATCGCGCGTCGCCAGCGCCACGCCGAGCACCGTCGGGTCGTGCCAGGTCACGGCCTGGGCGATCCAGGCGCGTAAGGCGCCGCGCACCTCGTCGGCCTCACCGAGGACGGTGATCCGGGAAACCTTGGTCAGGTCGATCCCGGTCGGCACGTCGCGCACGGTGCGGTGGGTGTCGAGAAGGCTGCGTAAAGCGCTGTGCGACACCGGTTCCAGGTCGACCTCGTCCGCGGTGTCCTTGACGCGCAGCGCGGTGTCCAGCGGCACCTGGTGACGGCCGGCCCGCAACACCAGGAAGTCGGCGTCGTGCGGGTCCCGTTCCCACTGCCGGCGGGAGCCGGGCACGGCGGCCAGCGCCGCCGGCTCGGGGTGCGACCACTGCGCCGCGGCGCGCTGCTGGGCGGCCTGGGTGCGGACGTTGTCCCGGACCACCGACAGGTAGCGCAGGTAGTCGGCGCGTTCCGCGTCGACCTCCTCGGTGCGCATCTTGTTGTCGTTGCCGCGGTACATCGCGGTCGCCGCCAGCAGCAGCACGAACGGGAAGAACAGCGTCTGCGGCGAGATCAGCCGCATGCCGGTGGCGAACAGCGCGACGACCATGCCGACGATGAGTATCACCAGCACGTAGGGCATCGCCCGGCGCAGGAACGACGGGGGGATCACCCGCGGCAGCTCGGGCGGCGCCTCGATCACGATGCTGCCCTGGCGGGTGACGGGCGGCGCCAGCCGCCGGCGGGCTTCGAAAATGAGGCGGCTCATCGGGGCGCTCCTTCGGCACCTTGGGCGGCTCCGAGGGCGGTGGAAGCCACGCGGCCGGGGTTGGTGTCGGGCGCCAGGCCGTCGTGCGCGAGCAGCGCGTCGGCCCGCGAGAGCGTCGGGCCGTTCGCGAACAGCGACAGGATCGACCACGGGGCGGGCGTCGGTGTCCCGCTCAGCCCCAGGGCCTCAACGGTTTTGCCGTGTTGACCGTTGTCTCGGCCGTCGGTCTCGTTGTCGATGCCGTAGCGCACCCCGGTGTCGGAGACCCAGAACAGCGAGCCCGTCGCCGGTGCGGCCGTGCCACCGCTCACGGTCTGGGCGAAGTAGCCGGTGCCCGGCGGGAGGGCGACCCGGGCGGCCGTCCCCTGCGCGCCGCCTGCGACGAGTTCGACGGTGTGCAGCGAATCGGGAACCGGCAGCGCCGAGCCGGACAGTAGCGTCAGGGAGCTGGTCGCCGCCCCGGCCGGCTTGCCCCAGTGCGCGCAGGTGACGGGATCCTTGGCCGCGTCGACCAGCGTGACCGGCCGGTCCGGGTACCGCGCAGTGTCCAGCATCCGAGACACCGGCAGCTTGGCGACCCCGTCGGCGCCCAGGCGCGGGGGCTGGTCCAGGCCATAGGAATTGGCGTTGCGCAGCACCGCGGCAAGCACCGGCGAGATGGGCTGCAGGCCGTCCGGCAGCACCGCGTAGTAACGCGCGACACCCGAAGAACTCTGGTCCAGGGCGTACGAGACCACCACCGCACCGATGGGCGCGGGGACGGGGTAGGACGCCGGGGCCCCGGCATTGGGGATGACCGGCGCCGCCAGCGGAGGCGACTCGGGGATCGCGTTGAACAACCCCAGCGCGATGGGCCGCGGGGCCGGCAGGTCGGTGCCCAGGCCCAGCGCGTTGGTGACCGCGCGGTCGGCGAGGTTGAGCTGGCTGCGCCGGCCGTCCCACAGCAGCCAGGCGCCGTTACCCCCCGGGGAGTCGACCAGGACCGCCCGGTTAGCGGCGAGCGCCGCGGCGCGCGCGCCGTCGCTGTCGGGCGGCCCGGCGATCACCGTGACGCCGGTGCTGTGGGCGCCACGCCCGGTGCCGCTGACCGCGTCGCACGCCGTCCAGTTGGCGTCGCGCGAGGTGTTCTGCACCATGCGTTCGGGCGCGCCGGGGATGCCGATCAGGTTCCCGCGCGGAAAACGATCCAGCTCGGTGCTTTTCACCGTCGTGGGATTGACGGGCCGGCCGACGATGAGCCGGGCCGAGGTCAGGTTGAGCACGGGGTGCAGGTCGTCGCCGACCCGCACGTAGAGCGCGGCGGTCGACCGATCCGCCAGCACCGGGTTGTTGCCCGCCGATCCGGCGGGCCGGATCAGTGAGAACACGAAGCAGCCCACCAGCCCGGTGGCCAGCAGCACGACTCCCATCAGCACCGCCCGCGACTGGGTGCGCAGCGGGTCGACCAGCATCCTCGTGTCGTGCAGCGCGATGCCGGAGGCGATCCGGCGCATCACGAAGCGCCAGCCGCTGACCTGATGCCGGGTGACGAATCCGCGGCGGTACACCACGTGGTCGGGGTTGTCATTGGCGGGCGTGCGCGACGTGAACGAACGCCGTTCCTCGGATTCGGGGTTCGTCATGCCGGCACCGACAGCCCGAGACCGCGCAGCAACGGCTCAACCGACCGCTCGACGTCCTGATCGGTGATGGTCATCAGCTCCTCGTCGCTGAACTCGCCGGTCCCCGCGTGTTCGGAGTGGTCCAGCCGGAACTCCCGCTCCTCCTCGGAGCGTTCGACGATATTTCGGACGAACCGGCCGTTGCCCGCGATGTCGAGGCTGCGCCGCTCGATCCCGTTGGCGTCGGCGGTCGATTCGGAAGCGAGCTTGGTGAACAGCTCCTCCATATGTTGCAGCGCGGCCGGCTCGAATACGCTGTCGCGCTGCTCGGCCATCTTGTGCGCGATTTCGACCAGCTCAGCCGGCGCGTACGACGGGAAGTCGATGTTGCGGGTGAACCGGGACCGGAGGCCCTCGTTGGTGTCGAGGAACTTGTCCAGGTCTGCGCGGTAGCCGGCGATGATGACCACCAGCCGATCGCGGTCGTTTTCCATGCGCGCCAGCAGGGTGTCGATGGCGACCAGGCCGAAGTCGTTCTTGGCGCCGGTCGCCACCAGGGCGTAGGCCTCGTCCAGGAACAGCACCCCGTCCAGGGCGCTGTCGATGATGGCGTTGGTCTTGGCCTCGGTCTCGCCGATGTGCTGACCGATGAGGTCGGCCCGATGCACCTCTCTGATGTTCTCTCGTTTCAAAAGGCCCAGGCCGCAATAGATCTTGGCGACAACGCGGGCGATCGTGGTCTTACCGGTACCGGGCGGTCCGGCGAACACCAGGTGGTGAGCGCGCTGGGCGACCGCGAGACCGCGCTGCTTGCGCACCAGTTCCATGGCGACCGAGCTCTTGAGGCGCGACACCTGGTTCTTGACCTCGTCGAGCCCGATGAATTCGGCGAGCTGAAGTTCGGCCTCGTGCAGCAATACCGTCTTGCGTTCGTGGGCCGCGGGGTCCACGAAGTCATCCGCGCTGGGCTCGGTGCCGGGATCCCAGGGATCGGTGCGGGCTTCGATGCGGGCCGCCGTGGTCGTCACGATCCCGAAGCTGGTGTCGGACAGGGCTTGTTGGATCTGCTCGTTCTCGGGGTGGGCGGCGTAGAGATCCTGCAGCACCTCGTTCGCCGATTCCTCGTCGACGTGCGCGCGCAGCACCAGCGCCTTGACGAGCGCGCCGTCCATCGCGGCGACGGCGACGGGACCATCGGGCTCATCGAGGTAGGACAGCGCGGGGGCGAACATGCCCAGCCGCGCCAAGGCGGTGCCCAGCGTGATCTTGGCCGCGTGGGCGAACGCCTCGTCCAGCCCGGAGTCGTTGACGACGGGGGTCAGCAGCTTGACGACGTCCGACCAGCGCTCGGCGCGGTACTGGATGACGACGGTGACCCACCGGGCCTCCCGCCAGCCCGGGCGCCGCTCGGTGAGACCGGCGACGATCTGGTCGGCCTCGGCGAACCGCCCGGCGCCCGCCAGCGCCGCCGCGTAGGCGAGCTGGAAGTCGTCCGGGGTGGCGGCGCGGAACTTCAGGTAGAGACCGGTGTCGTAGCGGAAGCCGAGCGCGCCGGGCGCCAGTTCGACCTGCCGCTGCAGCGCGCCGGCCGTGTCGACCGTGCGCGCGACGGCCTCGAGGACGTCGAGGGACACCTCACCGGCCGCGGCCAGCCCGGTCCAGGCGTCGCACTGGTTGTGGGCGACGCGCGTCAGCGCAGCGAAGCCAGAGCGGGCGGCGGCCAGGTCGGCCGGTCGCCGCCGCTGATAGACCTCGATACCCAGCGCTCGGCAGCACGTCGCGAACCGGCTGACGATGTCGTCGTCGACCCTGGCGTCCCCCCGAGCAGCGGCGGGCGCGGATGCAAGCATGCCAATGTCACCGCGTTGCACGGCTGCTTCTTCTCCCGTACATAGGATTACCTAACCTAACTCGCTGAAGCTAGCATTACACAAGCTGACTGTCGAGGCGCGGCCGCCCGCACAACCCACGCGTTGGCTCCCCTTCTTGCGCCGCTGATGAGGACGCCGCAAGCATCCCAATGCCGCATCTACGGCGATCTTCTCCCGGCGGCATCAGCTTAGTGAAAATCATTTTCATTATCAAGGCGGTCGGATTCCCAGGTGGCCGGGACCAGCGGCATCGCTGGCCCAGCGCCGAATTCGTCGCCCCTGAGCGTGGCCAGGCCTGCCGCCCCGGCCGCGCCCGCGCGCTCGGCCCCGGCGAAGCCCAGGGCCCCGGCGCCCCGCGCCGAGGCGACCGATTGCCCCGGGACCGGACCTGGGTCCAACACCCCACCGTCGGAGTCCGGAAATTCGTAGCGGTACCCGCGGTGCTGGTCGTTCATCCCGGCCCAGCGGCGGCGCCGAGCGCGCGCCCTCTCCGCGGCAGGCAGCCCGGCGGCGGCCGCGGCCGCGGCGGCGTCGGGCGCCGACGCCTTGCGCCGCACACTGGAGGCCATCGCCGTGCCGGCCCCCAGCGTCGGGCCCCCGACCAGGTAGGGATAGGCCGTGCCCTCCACCCCGGCGGGCGGGGGCGGGGGCGGCCCCTGCGCAGCCGCGGACACCGGCGCCGAGGCGGGGACCGAAGCCGGTGCGGGTGCGGACGCCGGGACGGCAGGGGCGGAGGGGATGGGACCGGCCCCAACCGCAGCGAAATGCGGCCCGGGCGCCGGGGGCGCCGGCACGACCGGCGCCGGGAGGGCGGCCGGCTGGATGCCCGACAGCCCGCTCAGCCCTGCGAGGCCGCCGAGGAACCCCACGCCGGCGGCCGGCAGCGCCAGCGCGAGCGCCTGGATCTCCGGCCCGAACGTCTGGTAGACCTCGGCCACGTGACCCACCTCGTCCGCGACTAGCAGCGGGACGTCGTTCTCGATCTCGGCGATCGTCGCCGACGGGTCTTCGGGAAATTCCTCGAGGTCTCGCCCCAGCGTCTCTGTGACCTCGGTGATCCGGTTGACCCACCAGTTCAGCTGGGTCGGGTCCCCGCCGTCGTTGTCGATGATGTCGCTGGAGTCATCGCTCTCGTCACCGCCACTGTCGCCGGCCGCGTGCAAGATCTGCGGCGCCGCCGCGGTCCGGGGCGCGGACGCGACAGCGGTGCCGGAAACCGCCTGGTAAGTGCCCATAATGGTGGCCGCCTGGATCCACATCCGCACATAATCAGCCTCGTTGAGGGCGATCGGAATGGTATTGATCCCGAAGAAGTTAGTTGCCAGCAACACCGCGTGAATCGCATGATTCGCGGCCAGCTCCGCCAGGGTGGGCATGGCGACCGATGCCGCGGTGTAGGCGGCCGCGGCGGTCTCATGCTGGGACCCGACCGCCGCGCTGTTGGCGCTGGCGTGCGCCAGCCAGGCGAGGTACGGCCCGTGGGCGGCCACGTACCGAGCGGCGGTCGGCCCCTCCCACGCCCCGGCTTGAGTCGCCGCCAAGACGGCGCTGAGTTCGTCGGCGACCGACGCGTAGGTGGCGCTCAGCGAACTCCAGCTCGCCGCGGCGGCCAGCAGGCCACCCGCGCCGGGACCGTCGCTGAGCTGCGCCGAATGAACCTCCGGCGGCATTGCCATCCACACCGGCGCGGTCATGGCGCTGACTCCTTACCCCCAAGGCCCGACGGACCACCGCCGCTGGCTGGTGGGCGGTGAACGAGCTCGCAGGTAAGTAGTCGCGCCGCGGGACGGGAAAGTTCCGGCCCCGCGCCGATGCGTTCCGGCGGCGATCAGCCCTTGACGGCGCTCACCAGCGTGTTGCGCGCGATCATCGGCCCGGCTTCGGTATCCGGGCCGGGAACGGGCCGGCCGTTTTCGCGGAGGTACTCGGCGAGCGGGATGCCGGTCGCCGACCAGCCGCGGGTGCCGAACCATTCGGTGGCCGGCGCGATGCGCTCGTTGTACACCAACTGATAGAAGGGCCGCTCCTCCTCGCCCGAGGCGATGGCGGCGAGCTCCTCCTCCAGCTTGGCCTGGAATTCGTCCTGGTCGAGCGGGGCCCCGTCTTCGACCGCGACGTGGCTGCCCGGAGCGGCCAGGCCGTCGATGCCGGTGAAGAGCTGCTCCTGCGCCGCCGCGGGCAGGTAGATCAACAGCCCCTCCGCGATCCACGCCGAGGGTTTGGCCGGGTCAAAGCCGCTGTCGCGCAGCGCACGTTGCCAGTCCTCGCGCAGGTCGACCGCGATCTCGCGGCGCTCGGCCCTGGGCTGCGCGCCGTGGGCGGTGAGCACCTCCCGCTTGAAGTCGAGGATCTCCGGGCGGTCGAGTTCGAAGATCGTCGTCCCGGACGGCCAGTCCAGGCGGTAGGCGCGGGAGTCCAGCCCCGCCGCCAGGATGACCACCTGCCGCACGCCGGCCCCCGCGGCGCGGCGGAAGTACTCGTCGAAGAACTTGGTGCGAGCGCCCTGGAAGTCGACGAAATGCTCGCCGAAGCCGGGCGATTTGAGGTGGTGGTCGGGGGCCTTGCCGTCCAGCACGTCGGCGGCCGGGCCGCCGACAGCGCGGCAGAACAGCTCCGCGTAGGGGTCGACGGCCAGCGGATCGGGCTTCTGCGCCTCGAGCGCTCGCGCCGTCGCCACGAACAGGGCCGTCGAGCCGACACTCGTTGTGATGTCCCAGGTATCGCCTTCTGTACGCACGTAATCGACAGTACGCGAACGCGTTACGGTGACCCCAGGTCGCTGCCCGCGCATCCCGTCCGGACCGGAGCCGACCGGTTGACGTGTTGACAAGCACCCAGGTGATCGCATATTCGCGCAATCATCATGAAAACGGTTATCGTTTTCGTGTGAGTGGGTCGCCCTCCCGCCTGTGCCGCCTCTCCGCCGTGGCGGTGCTCACCGTGGTGCTCGCCGGAACCGCCTGTTCGACAGGGCCGGACGCATCCGATCGCCCTTCGGGCAACGGTGCCGCCCCGCCCTGCCCGACCCCATCGTTCGCCGTCGTCGTGAGCGTGAACCAGTGGGGCGACATCGTGTCCGAACTCGGCGGCGCGTGCGCGAACGTCAAAACCGTACTGGCCAGCTCGTCGGTCGATCCGCACGATTACGAGCCGTCACCTGCCGATGCCGCAGATTTCACCCGCGCCAAACTCGTCGTGGTCAACGGCGCGGGTTACGACTCGTGGGCGTCCAAGCTGGCCGCCAGCACCGCCGCCGGTGCCCGGTTGGTCAGCGCCGCGGCCGTCACGCAGACACCGGACGGGGCCAACCCCCATCTGTGGTACCTGCCCACGGCCGTGACCGCGGTTGCCGATGCGGTAACCAGGGAATTGAACACAATGGACCCCCCTGTCGCCGACTACTTCAACCAGCGGCGAGCAGCGTTCACCGCCGCGTCAGCTCCCTACCTCAACCTGATCGGCAAAATCAGAGCCGAGGCGGCGGGTAAGTCCTACGCCGCCACCGAGACAATCTTCGACTACCAGGCGAAAGCGCTGAATCTGGTGAACAAGACTCCCGCCGGCTATCAACGGGCGTCGGCCAACGAGTCAGACCCGGCGCCGGGAGACATCGACGCGTTCCTGACCGCGCTAGCCGGCCGGCAGATCGATGTCTTGATCTACAACCCGCAGACCGAGGGCTCGATCCCCGACGAGATCCGGTCGGCAGCCGAGCGGTCCGGCGTGCCCGTCGTGAAGATCACCGAGACCGTGCCGCCCGGACAGACCTCCTTCGAGGACTGGCAGTACGCGCAGCTCGTCGAATTGGCCAAGGCCCTGCATGTCCCCGCCTAATCTCGACGCCGCTGCGCCCGCGCTGGCGTTCACCGACGCCAGCGCGGCGCGCGGCGGACGGCTGATCTGGTCACACGCCGACTTCTGCGTGCCCGTAGGCGGCATCGTCGCCGTCATCGGGCCCAACGGGTCAGGCAAGACCACGCTGTTGAACATGGTCCTCGGCCTCATCCCGCCGGCCGGTGGCCGGCTCGAGGTCTTCGGGCGTCGCCCCGGGGATGCCAACGACGGCATCGGTTATGTCCCGCAGCACTATGCCGACAGCTCAGGCGAGGCGATCCGCGCAGCCGACGTGGTGCTACTCGGACTCACCGGCCGGCGCTGGGCGTTCGGTCGCAGCACCGCGCGGCAGCAGGCGCAAGTCGCCTGGGCTCTGGCCGCGGTCGAGGCTACCGAGCTGGGGTGCCGGCGGCTCTCGACACTTTCCGGTGGGCAACGCCAACGCATCGCGATCGCGACGGCGCTGGTGGCGCGACCGCAATTGCTGATCCTCGATGAACCGCTGGCGTCCCTGGACCTGCACAGCCAGCGTGACATCGTGACACTGCTGACGCGGCTGCACGCTGAGCTTGCCGTGACCGTCCTGGTGGTCGCTCACGACCTCAACCCGCTGCTGCCCATCCTTGACAGCGCCATCTACCTGCTCGATGGGCGCCCCCACTACGCGCCGATCGGCGACATCATGGATGACGCGCTGCTGACCCGGCTTTATGGCACGCCGATCCAAGTCGACAGCACCCGGGACGGAAAGCCCTACATGAGGAGCCGCACGCCGTGACCGTCCGCCTATTGAGCGTCGCCTATCAGCCGGATTGGTGGCCGGTTCTGACGTCGGGCTTTATGACCAACGCCCTGATCGGCGGCGCTATCGTCGCCCTGGCCGCCGGGTTGGTCGGCTACTTCGTCGTGATACGGCAAAGCGCCTTCGCCACCCACGCCCTGGCCCACATCGGACTGCCCGGTGCCACCGGCGCGGTCCTGTTGGGCGTTCCCGTCGCCCTGGGGCTGGGCGTGTTTTGCGTCGGCGGGGCACTGGTGATTGGCGCGCTGGGCAAGCGCGCGGGAGACCGCGAAGTGGTCACCGGCACGGTGTTGGCCCTGGCGATCGGCCTCGGGCTGTTCTTCAACTCACAGGCCACTCAGAGCTCCGGCACGATGACCAACGTGCTGTTCGGCGACCTGCTGGCGATTTCCTACGACCAGCTGGTGACCTTCGCGATCCTGCTGGTGGTCCTGGCGGTGATTGTCGGTGTCGTCTACCGGCCGCTGTTGTTCGCATCGGTCAACGCGGTGGTCGCCGAGGCAAAAGGTGTACCGGTGCGAGCGCTTTCGATGATTTTCATGACGTTGCTGGGACTCGCCGTCACCATGGCCGTCCAAGCCGTCGGGACGCTGCTCTTGTTCGCTTTGATTGTCACCCCGGCCGCCACCGCGATCATGCTCACGGCCCGTCCACCCATGGCCATGATCGTCTCCACCGCGATCAGCTTGGGCGCCGTGCTGCTCGGCCTCGGTGCATCGGCCATGTTCAACCTGCCGCCGAGCTTCCCCATCGTGGTGATCGCCTGCGCCGTTTGGTCGGTCGTCTGGGGCGGCGACCGCCACCGGCGCAGGACCGCGGTGAACGGAGTGGACGAACCGCAGATCGCTTCACCCCCGCGCGCGCCGGCGGCCGGCCCGCCCTCCGCGCCGTCGCGGAGGTGACAACCATCAAGGCGCCCCGGGAAGGAGTGTTAACGGTGTCATCGCCCGCTCGACCTCGGCGCCGCCGTTCCACGGCCAAGCAGCGGACCGTCTTGGACGTACTCAAATCGCAGGAGAATTTCCGCAGCGCCCAGCAGCTCTACCAGGAGATTCGCCAACACGAGCAGTTGAGGATCGGTCTGACCAGCGTCTATCGCATCCTGCGCACGCTGGCCGCCGAACGGGTTGCGGAGACTCAGCGCGCGGAAGGCGGCGAGATCCTCTACCGGATCCGGACCGAGGTCGGCCATCGCCACTACCTGTTGTGCCGGGAGTGCGGCAGGGCCGAGGCCTTCGTGCCCGCCGACATCGAAGAACACGCCCTCCGGCTCAGCCGCCAGCACCACTACACCGACGTCACCCACTACGTCGACATCTACGGCGTCTGCCCGCTGTGCCGAACCCGCCCCTCGTAACTCCCCGGCCGGCCGAGGCGGACATTGCCGCTGCGAAAGATGATCATCAGTGACCTTCAGGGCCCGCCCCGAGATCACCGCTGTGGGTCGGGCCAGCGGGATCGGCGGCGGAGGGGCGTCGCGCTTCTCGGGCGGTCACCGGCGACGTCACCGCCACCCCGGCCGGGGCGACCGCCCCATGGGAGGGCGTATGCGAACAGGACCGCTCCGTGGCGAGTAGCCGCCAACTCGCTTTTCCGAGCCCCGCCCGGTCTGTCAGCGACCGCCGTAGCGGCGGCGGAACTTCTCCACCTGGCCCGCGCTGTCGACGATCCGGCGGCTACCGGTCCAGAAGGGGTGTGAATCCGACGTGACTTCGACGACGACGAGGGGGTAGGTGCGCACTCCGGCCGCCGTCTCCCAGTCGATGGTGCGCGAGCTGGTGAGGGTGGAACGGGTCAGGAACGTCGCTCCGGTCGTGGCGTCCTGGAAGACGATCGGGTGGTAGTCGGGGTGGATGCCGGGCTTCATCAGCGATCTCCTTCGGGTCTGTGGTTAGCAGGGGCGGCATTTTCCTGGGCAGGCTGCGCCGGCTCGGCACGGGGGTCGTCGTGCCAGTCGCCGAATGGATCGTCGTAGGGAGTCCGGGCCGGGCCGTCCAACTCGTCGTCGGTGAGAAGTGCGCCGCGCAGGGCGTCGACGATCTCGGTAACGTCGGCGCCGCACACCAGGATGGTCATCGACGTGTGCCGGTCGCCGTGGATGGCGTCCCATTCCAGCTCGGCAAACGCGCGTCGCTCCGGGTCGACGCCGGCCAGCTCGGGCGGCGAGAGGGCGGCGAGCCACCTGCCGGCCGAACTGACCCGCAGGCCAGCACCGGCCGACTCCAGCCACATCGCGTGGTCGGGCCGGCCGGCCAGCCATAGCCGGCCACGGGTACGCAGTACGCCGTCGAGCAGCACATCGAGGCACTCGTGCAGACGCTGCGGATGAAAGGGGCGCCGGGCGTTGAATTCGACCAGCTTGATCGCTCCGCGGGCGTTGAGCGGTGGCTGCCCGGCCAGCAGCGGACCGAACGGATCGTCGCTACGGCCTCGCCGCGCGTCGCGGTACAGATTGTTCACCGCAGCCCCGATGCCGTTGGCGCCCACCTGAATCCGCGCGCGCGGCGAGAGGCGGCGCAATGCGGCGGCCGTGACGGGCTCGGCCTGGTTGAGCACGATCACGTCGGCGAATTCGGCTTGTCCGACCACCACCTGCGCCACGGTGCGCCCGTCGTCGAGCTCGGCGTCTCCGAGCGCCTGGGTCAACCACACCGACGAATCGACACAGGTGACCACCGCGGCGACCGCGACGTCCAGGGCCGCCGGCCCGTCGACGTACTCCGGCGCCACGCGCAACCGGACGTGGTCGATTGCCACGCAGAGCGGTTCGGGTTCGAGCCACGGCGCCAGGTGCACCACGATCCGGTCGACATCGGGCCGGCGATGAAGTTGGCGCAACAGCAGGAGCAGGTCGTTGCGGATGGTGCAGGACACGCAGCCGTGTGCCAGTTCGAGCCCGGCCTCGGCGGTGGTCAAGACGCCGTGTTGCAGCATCGCCGTGGTGCGGCGCACCACGTGACCGTCGAAACGATGCTCGACGACCAAGGTTCCCGGTGCGCCCAGCAGCGCGCCCACGACGGCATCCGTGTCGTGTTGGCCGGCGACCAGGATCACAGGCGTCCGCATCAGCGCTCCTTACTGAAAATCATTTTCATCTCGACCCTTGTACGGTACCGTCTTCCTCAGGCCTTGTCGAAAATGATTTTCAATAAGCTTTGTCATGGAGGTGCGTAATGTCCGCCCACTGCCAGGTGACCGGCCGGACTCCGGGATTCGGTCACACCGTGTCGCATTCCCATCGCCGCTCCCGGCGGCGCTGGTCACCCAACATTCAGCTGAAGACCTATTACCTGCCATCGGAAGACCGACGCATCCGGCTGCGGGTCAGCACCAAAGGGATCAAGGTCATCGATCGCGACGGCATCGAGGCCGTCGTGGCCCGGTTGCGCCAGCAAGGACAGCGAATCTGATGGCGCGCAACGACATCCGCCCGTTGGTGAAACTGCGCTCCACGGCGGGCACCGGCTACACCTACGTGACCCGAAAGAACCGGCGAAATGACCCCGACCGGCTGGTGCTGCGCAAATACGACCCGGTGATCCGCGGGCACGTCGACTTCCGAGAGGAGCGCTGAACGTGGCCAAGAAATCCAAGATCGTCAAGAACGACCGGCGTCGCGCGGTCGTGGCGCGCTACGCCACCCGCCGCGCCGAACTCAAAGAGATCATCCGCTCGCCGTCCAGCACTGCCGGGCAACGGGAGGCGGCGCAACGCGAGTTGTCGCGCCAACCCCGCGACGCCAGCGCGGTCCGGCTGCGCAACCGCGATGCCGTCGACGGACGTCCGCGCGGGCACCTACGCAAGTTCGGCTTGTCGAGGGTCCGCGTGCGCGAAATGGCCCATGCCGGCCAGCTCCCCGGTGTCCGGAAGGCCAGCTGGTGATGGCGAAGAAGCCTCCGCGCCCGCGACGCACGCCGAACACCAAGTCCCCCAAGAAGAACCTGCTCGCCGGCCTCGGGCTCAGCGCGGTCGACTACAAGGACACCGCCACGCTGCGCGTGTTCCTCTCCGACCGCGGCAAGATCCGCTCCCGCCACGTCACCGGTCTGAGTGTCCAGCAGCAACGACAGGTGGCAATGGCCATCAAGAATGCCCGCGAGATGGCACTTCTGCCGTATCCGGGACGAGCCACCGGTTAATGAAAAAATCCGTGTCGCATACTGATACGAGGAAACGGAGATGACCGACCGACACCGAGGCACCGACCGGCCGTTCACCGTCATCGTGTGTACCGCGTGCAGTGCGGAAGGCGATCTCTCGATCATCGACGAACTGCGCCCAACCATCCGGCGTTGCCCGCACGGCATGCTCGTGGCGGCCGCATGCCTTCTGGGACCACTCACCTGTGCGTCTCGCCCCACTGGGCGCGGCGTGATGGCCCTGGTTCAGCCCTGCACGGGCGACCGAGCCGCCCGCGGGCAACCGCACTGGATCGGTCCCATCGCCGACTACGGCCAGGCAGCGGCCCTTCGCGATTGGCTGGAGCTCGGGCAATGGGAAAACTCCCCCATCCCAACGCGTCTCACCAGGCATCGGATTTGGACTGACGAGAACCGTCAAAGCAACTGACAGGCCCTCTAATGTGGGTAGGCGTAGGGATTGGCGGGGGTGTCGATGCGGGTGACCGCGGTCGCCTGCAGCGTCGGCGTTCGGGCGGAATTCGGTTGGCGCGGTGGGACTCTGCCTTCCACGCGCAACCAGGTGTCGTCCGGGAGTCCGGCCGCCTCGCCGGCGGCAGGCCCACCCAGATGGATGCGCGCCAACTGCGCGTCCGCCGAGCAACAAATGATGACGATGCGGCCAAGGTCTACCCCTCGCGCCTCGTTGAGGACAAACCCGGTCACGGTGATCGGCCGATTCGTGAGCGAACCTGTGGTGTCCTGCGCTTCGCGCATGAGCACCTCCGGCAGAGATACATCGGGGGCCCTTCCGGAGGGCAGCGGCGGGAATGCATGCCCCCTAGCCGGTATTGATGTCACGACCGGGGCGGCGGCGGAGGGCCGCAGCACCGGAGGGGGCACGAAACACAGGAGCACGATCGGCACGACAAGCAGCCACACGATGCCGGCCGTGTGTGAATGCGCTTGCCCGTGCTGGTCGGCCGCAGCACTGGCCCTCGGCCCACCTCTGCGGATGTCGTCGACGACCACGCATAGCGCCAGGGCGATGAGCAGCACCGCGGACGCGATCAACCACGGCAGCAATCCGGGATTGACGTACCGGGTGAACTCGCCCGACCACCCGATCATCACGAGGCCGACGCCGACCAACAGCAGGACGGTGTTCTCGGTTTCGCGGCTCATCACGCACCGCCGAGAACGAGAAATCCGACCGCGCACGCACACGCGACCGCAACGACGAAGGTGCAGGGGGCGAACCGGGTTGCGAAGGCGCGCCCGAACATCCCCGCTTGCATGGCGAACAGTTTCACGTCGACCGCCGGACCGACGACGAGAAACACGAGCCGCGGTAGGAGCGGCACCATCGTCATGCTCGCCGCCACGAAGGCATCGGCCTCCGAACACAACGCCAGTACCACCGCCAACGCGGCCATTGTCAGCACACCGAGGGCGACGTCCCCCGCCAGATACGCGAACACCCGCTGCGGCACCAGGACATGCAGCGCTGCGGCCGCGGCGGCACCCACCACCAAATACGGAGCTGCCTGCAGAAAGTCGTGCCGCGCCGCCTCGGCGAACAACACCCAGCGCGATTCGGGCCGATGCGCGGATGCGGGCAACCGCCGGGTGATCCACTCCGGACGGCCCCACCGTGACCACGCCCAGCCGATGATCGACGCGGTCAGCAACGAGGCACCCATTCGCGCAAGAACCATCGCGGGTGCGTCCGGGAACGCGACGGCGGTGGCCACCATAACCACCGGGTTGATCGCCGGGGCGGCCAGCATAAACGTCAACGCGGCCGCGCCCGTGGCCCCGCCCTCGCCGAACAACCGCCGGGCCACCGGGACGGAACCGCATTCACAGCCGGGCAATGCCGCCCCGGCCACACCGGCGACCATCACCGCCAGCGTCTGACGACGGGGCAGTAGGCACGCCAACCGCACCGGTGACACGAACACCGCGATCAAGCCGCTGACCAGGACACCGAGCACCAGGAACGGAACCGCCTGGACGAACACGCCACAGAACACCGTTCCCGCCGTGGACAACGCCGCACTGCCGAAGACCGCGTCGCGCAGCATCGGCGCCGCGAAAGCGCATGCAAGCAGCGCAGTTACCAGCAACCCCATCGACCCGACGCGCAGTCGGGGCAGGGACCTCATGGGCGCGGCCGTTGCCGAACGTCGTCGCCTGGACGCTCCGCCGGCGGCGCGAGGTGTGCCCGTCGGTGTCCGGCTTCCGGCGGCCTGGCCAACCGCACCGGCCGGGGCGCTGCCGACCTGACTTCTGCGGCCGTCACGCTTCGTTGTCGGGTTTGGCCGCGTGTGGATCCCAGGTGCCCGGCACCATCGGCATCCGCGGTCCGTCGCCGAGATCGTCGGCGGCCAGTGTGGTCAATCCGGCCGCTTCGGCCGCGCCGTGCTCGCGCGCAGTACCGGCGAAGCCCAGGTTCCCCGCACCACTATCCGACGCCCGGGTCCCAGCGTCCGGCGCCGCCCAGTCCGGATCGACCTCGACGTTCATATCCGCGAATTCATTGCCATAGTCGCGTTGCCGCTGCCGCTGGCGCCGCCGCGCTCGCGCCGCCTCCCGCGCGCTCGCCGCGGCCGCCACCGCGGCGATGTCCGGTTCGGGCGCTTTCTTTTTCGCGCTGGCGCTGGCACCCGTGCTCATGCCCGAACCGAACCCGATACTCGGAGGCCCCACCGCATAGGGCGGGAAAAAGGCCGCCGGCCCGGCGCCCGCGGGCGGCGGTGTCGGCGCGGGGCCCGCCGGGGCGGGCGGCCCCGAAGGCGTGGGCGCGGGCGGCGGCGCCGACGGGGCAACCCCGGCCACGCTCGTGAGCGTCGGGGCTAACGCGACGGCGGGCAACACGGGGGGCACGGTGAGCGGAACCGCCGACGCCACAACCGGTTGCGGTATGGCGGCCAGCCCGGCCAGGCCCGCCAGGCCGCCGACCGACGCAAGCGGCGCGGCGGCCACGGGGAGCGCCGCCGCCAGTGCCGCCGGCTGACTGGTCAGGGTGAAGATCTCCGCGAGGTGGGTCGGCCAGTCGAACAGCTCGAGGCTGACCAGGTATTGGATCGCGGCCACCGGGTTCGTCTGCAGTAACACGAAGAACTGCTGGAAGTCCTCGCTGAGTTCGAGGGATCGCGCGACCCAGAAGGCCGCCATGGTCGGATCGGTGTAGTCGTCGTAGTCGAGCCCGTTGAGGGTGCCCTCGGCGGGGTTCCAGTTGTAGCCGAAGTTGCGCAGGATGTTCGCGATGAAGTCGTCGAGGGCGTTGTCGACCACCGGGTCGTGGGCAACCGCGTCGTTTCCGATCCCGAATTGCTGGAGGAACGCGTCGAGCTGCGGGTTGTTCACCGCATTCTCGAACTCCGTGAACGGGTTGAAGTTCTGGATCTGCTGGCCCAGGTTTTGGATCTGCTGCACGAAGTTTTGCAGGAACTGCTCGACCGCCTGCAGCGGGTTGCCCGCCGCCGACGGCTGAGCTGGGGTCTGAGCGCCGGACTTCACGATCTGCGGCGCGGGAGCGGCCTGCGGCGCCGACGCCGCCGTCGCGCTGGAAGCCGCTTGGTAGGCCGCCATTGTCGTGGCGGCCTGAACCCACATCCGCACGTAGTCGGCCTCGTTGACCGCGATCGGAACGGTATTGATCCCAAAGAAGTTGGTGGCGAGCAACACTGAATGGACGACGTGATTGGTTGCCAGTTCGGGCAACGTCGGCATGGCCGCCAGCGCCGTCGTATAAGCCACGGCCATGGTCTGGTGACCTGCCGCCATTTCCGCGCTGGCCGCGCCGGCCTGCGTCAGCCACGCCAGGAACGGGCCGTGCGCGGCCACGTACGACTCCGCGCTCGGCCCCTCCCATGCGCCGGCCTGTGCGGCCGCCAGGGTGGAGCTGAGTTCCGCTGCGACTGAGTCGTATTCGGCGCTCAACGCATCCCACGCCCCCGCGGCGGCGAGTAGGGGGCCGGGCCCGGGACCGCTGCTGAGCAGCGCTGAGTGCACCTCGGGCGGCGAGGCCATCCAGATCGGTGACGTCATCGACAAACACTCCTCGACGGGCTGGGCGTGTTGTCGATCAGCTTACTGAAAATGATTATCGTTAACAACTCCCCCGCTGTCCAAAGGTCATCCGTAGCTGTATTGTTCATTGGATGCTGACGTGTGAGGATCACGAAGTGGCGCTGGCCCGGGTAGGGCGGGCGCTGGCCGATCCGACGCGATGCCGAATCCTGGTGGCGCTGCTCGGCGGCGCGGGCTATCCAGGCCAACTCGCGTCCCGGCTGGGGCTGACCAGGTCCAACGTGTCCAACCACCTGTCGTGCCTGCGCGGCTGCGGACTGGTGGCGGCCCGCTATGAAGGACGGCAGGTGCGCTACGAGTTGGCCGACCCGCACCTGGCCCGCGCGCTCGGCGAGTTGGTTCAGGTCGTGCTCGCCGTCGACTGCGAGGCCCCGAATGTCTGAGGGGGAATGCAAGGACGAGTGCTGCGGGGATTTCGCCCCGAAAGCCGTTGCAACGCAGCGTCGGATAGCGTTGTCGCGGCGCGTGCGCATGCTTGTCGCGGCGACGATCTCCTACAACGTGGTAGAGGCGGCGGTGGCGATCGGAGCCGGGTCGGCGGCGTCGTCGACCGCGCTGATCGGCTTCGGCCTCGACTCGGTGATCGAGGTGTCGTCGGCCACCGCTGTGGCGTGGCAATTCTCCGGCGCCGACCCCGAGGCGCGCGAACGCACCGCCCTCAAGCTGATCGCGGTGTCGTTCTTCGCGCTCGCCGGCTACGTGACGGTGGAATCAGTCCGATCGCTCTGGGGCGCTGAGGCGGCCGCACACTCGGTGGTCGGGATCTGGCTGGCCGCGCTGTCGTTGGTGGTCATGCCGGTGCTGTCGCGCGCACAGCGGCGCGCCGGTCGGGAACTCGGCTCGGCGAGCGCGGTCGCCGACTCGAAGCAAACCCTTTTGTGCACATACCTTTCCGGGGTGCTGCTGGTCGGGCTGCTGCTGAACTCGCTACTCGGCTGGTCGTGGGCCGATCCCGCGGTCGCCCTGATCATCGCCGCGGTGGCGTTGCGCGAAGGACGCGAGGCGTGGCGGGGCAGGCACTGCTGCTGACGATCCCGCTCAGACCAGCGGACGCCCGGTCCTGATCCGGCGGTCGACGTCGGCCAGCAGGACGTTGAACGGGAATTGCCGGACGGACCGTGGCATCATGCGGTTGCCTGCCCGCAACAGCGTGACCAGGCGGTCAAAGCGACGCTGCCTCGCGGCGTCCCACGGCAACCGCATCTCGTCGCGAAACCTCTGCGGCAGGAAACCTGTGGTGATCAGCAGCGGGAGGCTGTCGGCGGCGCGCTGCAGCCGGGGCGGCAGGGCGAGCCCGGGTATGCGGGACGCGGCGATGGGATAGAGGTAGTCGCGAACGGCGTCGTCGATGCGCACCTTGGCCAGCGACTCCTGCCAGTAGCGGTCGAAGGCGGCGCGGTCCGCCGGCCACCGCTCCGGGGGCACCTGCAGCGTGGTGGCCAGCGCCATGCCCTCCCGGTAATGGCGGTCGGCGTCCTCGTCGCTGAGTTCACCGAGAAACGTGCGGTAGATGTCGACGCCGCCCTTATACAGGCACGCCCCCACCCACAGCTGCAGGTCGACATCGAATGCGTGGTAGGGCACCGGGCTTTCGGGCAGCGAATACACCTGTGCGTGCGCCCGGTTCACGGCGCGCCGGAAGGCGGCCTTCTGCGAATCGCTGCCGCGCAGGGCCACCGCCAGATAAGTGAACGTGGTGCGCGCCCGCTTGACGGGATGCAGGTCCACCCGGCCGCTCTCGACCCGGCTCTCCATCACGCCGTATCCGACCCCGGGCCGCGCCAACTGCATGATCACGTTCGCCGGGCCGGCCAGCAGGCTGATGCCCATCAGGGCCTCGTCGATAGGCACCGCCCGCCGCCGCCGCCCCCGCCGCGGCGGGTCGGAGACGCCGCGCTCGACGTGCGGAATCGGTTCGCCGACCGTCTGATGCAGCACCGGCAATGACCTCCCCCGCGCATCCGGGAAATGTGGCAACGCTTGTTTCCAGATTCTGTCGGGGTTTGCCATAACGTGTCAAGATGGCTGGCATGAGCGCGACCTCGCGCGATCGGCCCTACCGCGGAATCGAGGCCGCGCAGCGGCTGGCCACCCGCCGCAATCGGTTGTTGGCCGCCGGCCTGGACCTGCTCGGCGCCGAGCGACAAGACTTCTCCGCGGTCACCGTGCGCAGCGTGTGCCGTCACGCTGGGCTGGCCGCGCGCTACTTCTACGAAAGCTTCCCCGACAAGGACGAATTCGTCGCCGCGGTCTTCGACTGGGTGATCGCCGACCTGGCCGCCACCACGCAGGCCGCCGTTGCCGCGGTCGGGCGGCACGAGCAGAACCGCGCGGGGATGGACAACATCGTCCGCACCATCGCCGGTGACGGCCGCGTCGGGCGCTTGCTGTTCAGCACGCAGCTGGCCGACCCGGTCGTCGTCCGAAAACGCGCGGAATCGAGCGCGCTATTCGCGATGCTGTCCGGCCGGCACGTCGGCGACGCGCTGCGGCTACCGGCCAACGACCGCATCAAGGCCGCGGCCCACTTCGTGGTCGGCGGGGTTGGCCAGACCATCAGCGCCTGGCTGGCCGGCGACGTTCGGCTGGAGCCGGAGCAGCTCGTCGACCAGCTGGCGGCCCTGCTCGACGAGCTCGCCGAGCCGCACCTGTACCGCCTTACGGAAACAGCGGAAAATGCCACAGCCGGAGCCCCGGATCGACCAACACGCGCGTCAGGCTGACCCGCAGGAGGCGCAGGGCGCCGCCGATCAGCAGGAATGCCATCGGGACCTCGACCAGCATGCCCGTGATCACCGACAGCCAGGCGTCCTCGGGCTTCGCGGTCATGAGGTCGAACCACACATCGCAGACCATCAGCACCCCGGTGGTGAACCCGGTGAGGAGCAGCAGGTAGCGGCGCAGATAACCGAAGATGGCGGTCGCCGCCATGAACGACACCAGCAGGATGTCGAAGCCGATCCACGTCACCGGCCAGTTGTGGGCGACGTACTTCTGGGGCAGCGACGTCGCCAGGTACCCGATCCACGGGATCATCACCACGCAACCGCCGGCGATGAGGCCCAGCCTGATCCGCCGCATCCGGACCAGGACCTCCGGGTCCTCCACCTCGCTCACGGGGAGCTCCAGGCGGATGATCAGGTCCCTTCGCTCCTCCGCAGTGAGGGCGGCGATCTGCAGGTCGGTCAGGATGCCTTGGGTCATGTATTCCAGTTTGCCCACCGGACGGATTTCTACGCTCACGGCAAGAGCGGCAGCTCCCACAGCCGCATTCCGGGATCCAACAGCCAGAACCGTTCCATGGTCAGTCGCATGAGCCGCAGCGCGCTGACGATCATGAACGCCGCCAGGGGCAGCTCAACCAGCAGAGCGGTGGCCACCGACAACCAGACATCCCTGGGGCCGGCTGTCATGAGGTCGAACCACGCGTCGCAGATCAGTAGGACCCCGGTGGTGAACGCGGCCGGAATCAATACCTGACGGCGCAGGTAGCCCAAAAGGGCCGTCGCCACCATGAAGACCACCAACAGCACGTCGTAACCCATCCAGGTCAGCGGCCAATTGTGCGCGACGTAATTCTCCGGCAGCGTCGTGGAGAGGTAGCCCAGCCAGGGGATCATCACGGCCGAGCCGCCGCCCATCAGCCCCAACCGGACGCGCCGGACCCGCGCCAGAAATACCGGGTCGACGACGTCGTGCACGGGCTGTTCCAGGCGCGCGATCAGATCGCGCCGCTCCCCGGGCGTCAGCGCCGCGATCTGGGCGTCGGAAAGAATGCCGTCGGTCATGGTCCGCTGACCGGCACGGCGGGCCGCCGGTCGGCCGCGGTCTTCGGCACCGTACCGGTGTCAGTCCTGTCGAATTCCTTTACCCAACAAGCGAATTCGAGGGTTACGCCGTCGGGGTCCTGGAAGTAGAACGAGCGCACGTAGACCCCGGGGTGCACCGTCGCCGACACCTGCATGGGGCTCTCGTCGTGGTTGAGGATCGGCCCCACCCGCACGCCCTTGTCCTTGAGTCGCTGCCGGTAGGCGTCGAATTTCTCCGCCGGCACGTGGAAGGCCAGGTGGTTCATGGTGCTCACCGCACTCGTGATATCCCCGATTCCGGGAATCGCGCCCGGCGACGAGACGCCCGGCACCCGGTCGGGGGCGCCGGCGAACCAGAAGAACGCGACGCAGTCGCCGTTGCCGGCGTCAAAGAAGAAGTGTTGCCCCCGACCGCCGGGCAGATCGAGAGATTTCACCAGCGGCATGCCGAGGACGTTCGTGTAGAAGTCCACCGTGCGGGCCATGTCCGAGCACACCAGCGCGACGTGATTGATCCCGCCGAGCTCGAATTCGGTGTTGGTGTTGTGCGGCTTGATCATTGCGCGGCTCTCCCGTGAGTGCAGGTCCTGGCCAAGATCTGAATCTGAATCTAACATCAGATTCAGTTTTGGCCCAGGGAGGTGCGCGCCAGGTGTCGACCCCCGAGTTGCCCACACATCGGGGTCGGAAGACCCGGGCGGCTATCGATGCGGCCGCGCGAACGGTCGTCGCACGCAAGGGAATACTGGCCACGACCATCGCCGACATCGCCGCGGAGGCTGGCCGCTCGGCGGCCTCCCTCTACAACTACTACGACCTACAACTACTACGACTCGAAGGAGGCGATGGTCCGCCAGTGGGCGGTCCGGTTTCGCGACGAGGCAGACGAGCGCGCGCAGTCGGTGACCGGACACGGCCTCTCCCACCGCGATCGGGCGCACCAGGCCGCAGCCGCGCACTGGCATGCGTACCGCAACCGGCTCGCCGAGGTGATCAGCGTCTCGCAGCTGGCGATGGTCAACGATGACTTCGCGCGGTATTGGGCCGAGATATGCGCCATCCCAACGTCATTCATCGCCGAGACGGTCAGGCGCGCGCAGGCGGAGGGTTACTGCCCGGGCGACGACCCCCGGCTGATCGCCGAGGCGATCGTGGCGATGTTCAACCAGTTCTGCTACCTGCAGCTGAGCGGGCCCCAAGACGCTGAGGCGCCCGATGACCGCGCGTGCATCCGGACGCTCGCCAACATCTAATATCGCGCCATCTACTGGCAGGAGGCACATTCACCGTGACACGGCATGCCGGTGCTACAGGGGTCGTCCGCGAGTTCGTCGGGCTCGAGTCACCCACAGCCGGGCGGGCCGGCGCGGGCGGGCACCCGTGCCAGGGGCTGTATCACCGCGGCATGGGGCGCAAGCCGAAGGTCGCGATGATCGCCGCGCATTACCAGATCGACTTCTCCGAGCATTACCTCGCCGACTACATGGCGACCCGCGGGATCGGCTTTTTGGGCTGGAACACCAGGTTCCGCGGCTTCGAGAGCAGCTTCCTACTCGACCACGCGCTCGTCGACATCGGGGTCGGCGTCCGCTGGCTTCGAGAGGTACAAGGAGTGGAAACCGTTGTTCTGCTTGGAAATTCGGGGGGAGGATCCCTGATGGCTGCCTACCAGTCCCAGGCGGTAGAGCCCAACGTCACGCCCTTGGAAGGCATGCGCCCCGCGGCCGGCGTGACCGAGCTTCCGCCCGCCGACGGCTACGTGGCCACCGCCGCCCATCCGGGGCGTCCCGAGGTCCTCACAGCCTGGATGGACGCCGCCGTCGTCGACGAGAACGACCCCGTGGCCACCGACCCCGCCCTGGATCTCTTCGACGAGCGCAATGGCCCGCCGTATTCAGCGGAGTTCGTCGCCCGCTACCGGCGCGCGCAGGTCGCGCGCAACGACGCCGTCACCGACTGGGCGGAAAATGAACTCAAACGCGTTCGCACGGCGGGCTTTTCCGATCGGCCGTTCACCGTGATGCGCACCTGGGCCGACCCCCGGATGGTCGATCCGGCGATCGAGCCGACCGGGCGACAGCCCAACATGTGTTACGCGGGCGTCCCGGTGAAGGCCAACCGGTCCGCGCGCGGCATCGCCGCCGCCTCGACGCTCCGCAACTGGCTGGGCATGTGGAGCCTGCGGGTGGCCCAAACCCGGGCCGAGCCGCACCTGGCCCGCATCACCTGCCCCGCGCTGGTGCTCAACGCCGAGGCCGACACCGGGGTCTTTCCGTCTGACGCCCAGCGCATCTTCGACGCGCTCGCCGCCACGGACAAGGCACAGGCTTCGATCGACTCCGACCACTACTTCACCACCCCCGGAGCCCGCGGCGAGCAGGCCGACCTCATCGCCAAGTGGATCGCCAAGCGGTGGCGCTGAGCGGTCGCCAGAGGCCACTCAGCAACCAGGTAGCGCGCGCTGAGCGGTCGCACGGACTGAAGCCGGCGGCGGGCACCGCGAGCAAGCCGATATCATCGCCAGGTGGTCGCGTTAAAAGTTCTGGCGCACTTCGTTCCCGGTGACAAAGTCCTCGACTTCGTTGCGCCCGAATCGGATTGGTTGGACATCCGATGGTGCGCGGAGGACGATTCCCCCGAGGCGCAGGCCGCGTTCTACCGCGAGCTGCCCGAAGCGGACGTGATATGGCACGTGCTGCGGCCGCTGTCGGGCGACGACTTGCGGCTCGGCAAGCGGCTGCGGCTCGTGCACAAGCTCGGGGCCGGGGTGAACACCATCGACGTCCAGACCGCGATCGAACGGGGCATCGCGGTCGCCAACATGCCCGGCGCCAACGCCCCGTCGGTCGCCGAGGGCACGGTGCTGCTGATGCTCGCCGCGATGCGCCGGCTGCCGGCGCAGGACCGCGCCATCCGGCAGGGGGCCGGCTGGCCGACGGACCCCGAACTGAGCGAGACGGTGCGCGACATCGGTTCCTGCACGGTCGGGCTCATCGGATACGGCAACATCGCCCAGCGGGTGGGCCGGATCGTCGCGGCGATGGGCGCCACCGTCCTGCACACCAGCACCCGCGACGACGGCCGGCCGGACTGGCGGTCACTGCCGGAGCTGCTCTCCGAGAGCGACATCGTGTCGCTGCACCTGCCGTTGACGGCGCAGACACACCACCTGCTCGGCCGCGAGGCGCTGGGCCGGATGAAACCGTCCGCCGTCCTGGTCAATACGTCACGAGGCGCGGTTGTCGACGAATCCGCGCTCGTCGACGCGTTGCGCGGTGGCCGGTTGGCCGCGGCGGGGCTCGACGTCTTCGACGCCGAGCCGGTCGCGGCCGACAACCCGCTGCTGGGGTTGGAGAACGTCGTGCTGACGCCGCACGTCACCTGGTGCACCGTCGACACCATGCGGCGCTACCTGACCGAGGCCGTCGCCAACTGCCGCCGGCTCCGGGACGGCGAGCCGCTGGCACACCTGGTGACCCCTGTGGTCAACCAACCGACCGGTTGTTAGTTTGGAGACGCCTGGCTGAGACCAAACCCGAAAGCATGGGAAGGCGACCAATGCCGATCGCTATCACTCCTGAGCATCAAGACCTGGCCGACTCGGTGCGGTCTTTCGTCGCGCGGGTGGCACCGTCCGAGGCGTTGCACGCGGCGATGGAAACCCCGATCGACAATCCCCCGCCGTACTGGCGCGCGGCCGCCGACCAGGGCCTGCAGGGCGTGCATCTGGCCGAGTCCGTGGGCGGACAAGGGTTCGGCATCCTCGAGCTGGCCATCGTGCTGGCCGAATTCGGTTACGGCGCGGTGCCCGGGCCCTTCGTGCCGTCGGCGATCGCCAGCGCGCTGATCGCGGCGCACGACCCCGAGTCGAAGGTGCTCTCGGAGTTGGCATCCGGCGCGGCCATCGCCGCATACGCGCTGGACTGTTGCGCGCTGACCGCCACCCGGCACGGCCCCGACGAGGGGACGCTGGTGATCCGCGGCGAAGTGCGGTCGGTTCCCGCCGCCGCGCAGGCGTCATTGCTGGTGCTGCCCGTCGCCATCGACAGCGGCGAGGAGTGGGTGGTGCTGCGCGCCGAGGAGCTCGAGATCGAGCCGGTGAAGAGCCTTGACCCGCTACGCCCCGTGGCGCACGTGCGCGCCAACGCCGTCGAGGTCGGCGACGACGCCGTGTTGAGCAACCTCAGCATGTCGACCGCGCACGCGCTGATGACGACGTTGCTCTCCGCCGAAGCCGTCGGCGTGGCGCGCTGGGCGACCGACACCGCGTCGCACTACGCCAAGATCCGCGAGCAATTCGGTCGGCCGATCGGCCAGTTCCAGGCGATCAAGCACAAGTGCGCCGAGATGATCGCCGACACCGAGCGGGCGACCGCGGCGGTGTGGGACGCCGCCCGCGCGATCGACGAGGCCAGCCGACACGACTGGGACACCGCCGCGGCCAAGGTCGAGTTCGCCGCGGCCGTCGCCGCCACGCTGGCCCCGGCAGCCGCGCAGCGGTGCACCCAGGACTGCATCCAGGTACACGGCGGAATCGGCTTCACCTGGGAGCACGACACCAACATTTACTACCGCCGCGCGCTGATGCTGGCAGCCAGCGTCGGACGCGGCTCCGAGTACCCGCAGAAGGTCGTGCACACCGCGACCACCACGGGCATGCGCCCGGTCGACATCGACCTCGACCCCGACACGGAGAAGCTGCGCGACGAGATCCGAAGCGAGGTCGCGGCGTTCAAGGCGATGGATCGCGAGGAACGCAAGGTGGCGCTCGCCGAGGGCGGTTGGGTGCTGCCGCATCTGCCGAAGCCGTGGGGCAGGGCGTCCAGCCCCGTCGAGCAGGTCATCATCGCCCAGGAGTTCACCGCCGGGCGGGTGAAGCGGCCCCAGATGGGCATCGCGACGTGGGTCGTCCCGTCGATCGTGGCGTTCGGCACCGAGGAGCAGAAGCAACGTTTCCTGCCGCCGACCCTCCGCGGGGACATGATCTGGTGCCAGCTGTTCTCCGAACCGGGCGCCGGGTCCGACCTGGCGGGGCTGAGCACCAAGGCGACGCGGACCGACGGCGGCTGGCGCATCACTGGCCAGAAGATCTGGACCACCGGGGCGCAGTTCTCGCAGTGGGGTGCGCTGCTGGCGAGGACCGACCCGTCGGCGCCAAAGCACAATGGCATCACGTACTTCCTGCTGGACATGAAAAGCGAAGGCGTGCAAGTCACTCCGCTGCGAGAGCTAACCGGCAACGCGATGTTCAACACCGTCTACATCGACGACGTCTTCGTGCCCGACGAGTGCGTGCTGGGCGAGGTCAACCGGGGCTGGGAGGTCAGCCGCAACACCCTGACCGCCGAGCGGGTGTCGATCGGCAGCAGCGAGGCGAACTTCCTTGCGACCCTGGCGCAGTTCGTCGATTTCGTCCGCGACGGCCAGCTCGACCAGGTCGCTCGGCACAGGGCCGGGCATTTGATCGCCGAAGGCCACGCCGCCAAGGTGCTGAATCTGCGCTCCACGCTGCTGACGCTGGCCGGCGGTGACGCCATGCCGTCGGCGGCGATCTCCAAGCTGCTGTCCATGCGCACCGGGCAGGGGTACGCCGAGTTCGCGGTGTCCTCCTTCGGCACCGACGCCGCGATCGGCGACAGCGATCAGCTATCGGGTAAGTGGGGCGAGTACCTGCTGGCCAGCCGCGCCACCACCATCTACGGCGGCACGTCCGAGGTGCAGCTCAACATCATCGCCGAGCGGCTGCTCGGCCTGCCGCGGGACCCGTAAAAAACCCGTGCCGGCCTGACCGGAATCAGGTCGGCACGGGCGCGTGGGCCGGCCAAGCTATGCGACCGGGCGGCTCACCACCACCAGTTCCACCAGTGCCCCGCCGGGCCCCAGATTCCGCGGTGCCCCCAGCCGGGACCACCCCAACCGTGGCCGATCCCGCGGCCCCAGCCGTGGCCACCACCCCAGCCGTGGCCACCACCCCAGCCGTGGCCGCCGCCCCAGCCGTGGCCGCCGGGGCGGTCAGGAATGATGCCGGGGCCACCGTGGGGCCCGGAGACCGCGAAGCTCGTACCCGGTCCGGGCGCGGGGGCCGCCTGTGCGACGGGGGCACCGCCGAACAGCAGGGCACCGGCCACCGCTCCGGCACCTACCGCGCCTGCCGTCGCGCCACGTAACGATCGCAGTGAAACCATCTTGGGCTCCTTCCCTACCTTTTACCGCTCACTTCAAAGTTTCTAAATACATTCCTAGCCTAACAATAGATTTGTCGGCAACATTTCTGTCGGGCGAGTCACATATTTTTCTCCGGCGCGCTCAGACCTAATCTGCACATTCTCCACATTGCGCATTGTATTTCTCAGCAGGTACTGATTCGCGCAGATATAGCCGCAGCTCAGATGCCATCTACTGAGATGCTGAGCGCTTCTCAGTAAGTCCGCAATTGCGCATTCCAGCATTCGAGTAATTCAGTCGAATTCAGCCGCGCGGCGCATTTCGGACCCCGCACGACGACAATCCAACACGGCCGACCGGAATTCGTCGACCCGCCCGGCCGAGCCGAACCGGTCCGTGCCCGCGACGGACGAACCGCGGGCCGGAGACGCGACTCGGGCCCGCATCGGTGAGAGAATCGGTGTCGACGCTGATAACGCTGATTCACTGGTTGGCCACGCAACGGAGGACGATCGCGGCGATGAACCTCAATCCCAGCCACATCGGGCCAAGCGCCGGAACGTTCCGCGCGCACCCGTCGGGTCCCGGTTCGTCCGCCGACGCCACGCCGACCGAACGCCTCACGGGCATCCAGCAACGCGCCCGCGGGCTGGTCGCCCCGCCCGCCGGCGACCAGCAATCACGGGGCCGGCGGACGCGCCGCACCGTCGACCTGCCGGCGGCCACGCACCGGGCTCTCGACATCTGGCAGCGCGAAGCGGCCGACCGCCTGGGAGTCGCGAGGGTGACCGGGCAGGAGGTCCTCTCCGCGCTGGTGGACCAGCTGTTGACCGACCCCAAGCTGGCGGCCCAGATCACCCGGGCCATCCAGGAACGCCGGTGATCCGGCGCCGGAGCTAGTCGACCTCCATCTCGCGCAGCTCGCGCTTGAGGATCTTGCCGGTCGGGTTGCGCGGCAGTTCGTCAAGGAAGACCACTTCCCGCGGCACCTTGTACCGGGCCAAGTGGTCGCGCACGTAGTGCTTGATGGTGTCCTCGTCGACGTCGGAGCCGTCCTTCTTGACCACGAACGCCCGCAGCCGGTGACCCCACTCCTTGTCCTCGACGCCGATGGCCGTCGCCTCGACCACCTCGGGATGCCCGCTGATGAGGTCCTCGACCTCGGCCGGGAAGACGTTCTCGCCGCCCGACACGATCATTTCGTCGTCGCGGCCGCTGACGTAGAGCAGGCCGTGCTCGTCGAAGTAGCCGACATCCCCCGACGACATCAGGCCGTCGATGATCTGCTTGTGGCCGCCGCCGGTGTAGCCCTCGAACGGGAACGCGTTGCCGACGAAGATCCGGCCGACCTCGCCCTGCGGCTTCTCCTTGCCGTTGTCGTCGAGGATCTTGACTTTGACGCCCTTGACGACCGGTCCGACGGTCGCCGCGTTGCGCTCCAGGTCCTGCGGCCCGGCGATGGTGGCGAACGCGATCTCGGTGGAGCCGTACATGTTGTAGATGACCGGGCCCAGGTCCTTCAGGGCACGGCTGGCCAGCTCGGCGCCCAGTTGCGACCCCGAGACGAACACGATCTTCAGGCTGGACAGGTCGGGCCGCTTGTCCATCTTCTCGACCGCGTCCAGGATCCGCGACAGCATGACCGGCACCACCACCATGGCGGTCACCTTGTACTTCTCGATGTCTTCGAGCACGTGCGGCGGCTTGAATTTCCGGCGCAGCACCAGGGTGGAGCCCAGGAACATCGCGATGGTGCCGTGCAGGTAGCCCAGCGCGTGGAACATGGGCGCCGGCAACGAGGTCACCTCGTTGGCCTTGAACGGCACGTGCGAGAGGATGCCGCCGACGGGCGCCAGGGTGGGCGGCGTGCTGCGGTTCGCCCCCTTCGGCGTCCCGGTGGTACCGCTGGTCAAGATGATGATCGACGCGTGCTTGGAAGCTTTCGGGGCCGGCTCCTTGCTACTGCGCTCGATCAGGTCCGCCAGCGTGTCGTCCTTGCTCCCCGAGGGCTCGTCCGAGTCCGGGTTGGTGCCCAGGGCGCGCAGGAAACCCAGCTCCGGCTCGGCTTTGCTGACGGCCTTGGTGTACTCGTCGTCGTAGATGATCAGCCTGGCGCCCTCGCGCTCCGAGACCTCCTTGATCTGCGGTCCCGAGAATTCGCTGTTGAGCAGGATGATGCGGGCGCCCACCCGCGCGGCGCCATAGTTGGCGATGAGGAACCAGCGGGTGTTGCGCGCCAGGATCGCGATCCCGTCGCCGCCCTTGACGCCCATCTCGATCAGGCCGTTGGCCACCGCGTGGGCGGCCTCGTCGAGCTCCCGATAGGTGAACTCGCCCTCTTCGTCGATGCATGCGGCGCGGTCGGGGTGACGCCTTGCGTTGAGCGACGGCAGCATGCCGAACTCGCCCCACTTGTAGATGTCGTTGGCCATCGCGGCGTAGTTCTGCGGCGGCTCCAGCCGGAAGGCGCCCGCCTCGAAGATCTTGCGCACGTAGTGCAATTCGGCTGAGCCGCGCTCGAGGTACTGCTGAACTTTCGCGACAGCCTGCCCCGGCAGGCCGATCAGGTTTGGCATGGGTCCCACCATATGTGACGTCGGTCGCATTACAACTGGTAAGTACCCCCCGACTTACGATGGTGAACATGGCCGGCGCGGATTCGCTGGAGGTGGCCGGACACCGGGTCACCGTCACCCATCCGGACAGAGTGGTGTTCGAGGCCCACGGCGGCGCGCCCCCACGCACCAAGCTCGACTTGGTTCGCTACTACCTCGCCGTCGCCGACGGGGCGCTGCGCGGCGTGGTCGGCCGGCCGATGATCCTCAAGCGCTACGTCAAAGGGATCGCCGAAGAGGCCGTCTTCCAGAAGCGGGCGCCCGCGAACCGGCCGGACTACGTCGGCGTTGCCGAATTACATTACGCGCGAGGGACTTCCGCCGCCGAGGCCGTCGTCCACGACGCCGCGGGGCTGGTGTGGGCGATCAACCTGGGCTGTGTCGACCTCAACCCCCATCCGGTGCTGGCCACCGACCTCGACCACCCCGACGAGCTTCGCGTCGACCTCGACCCCATGCCGGGCGTCACCTGGCGCGACATCGTGGACGTGGCGCTGGTCGCTCGCGAGGTGCTGGAGGACTACGGCCTGGTCGCGTGGCCGAAGACGTCCGGCTCGCGCGGCTTTCACATCTATGCACGCATCGCCCCGCGCTGGACGTTCCGGCAGGTGCGGTTGGCCGCCCAGACCGTCGCGCGGGAGGTCGAGCGCCGCGCGCCCGACGCGGCCACCAGCCGCTGGTGGAAGGAGGAGCGCGAAGGCGTGTTCGTCGACTTCAACCAGAACGCCAAGGACCGCACCGTCGCGTCGGCGTACTCGGTACGCGCCACCCCGGACGCCCGGGTCTCGACCCCGCTGCGCTGGGAGGAGGTGACCGACCGCCGGCCCGAGGAGTTCACCATGGACACGGTGCCGGGCCGCTTCGCCCAGATCGGCGACCCGTGGGCGGGGATGGACGCCGCGGTCGGCGACCTCGACCGGTTGCTGGTGCTGGCCGAGGAAATGGGGCCCCCGGAACGGGCGCCGAGGGGATCCGGCGAACGCACCGACGGCCGGCGCCAGTCTGTGATGCCGCTGATCGAGATTGCCCGCACCAAGACCCGGGGCGAGGCGATGGCGGCGCTCGACACTTGGCGCGGCCGCTACCCCGCGGCCGCCGACCGGCTGCACCCGGCCGACGTCCTGGTCGACGGCATGCGCGGGCCCAGCTCGATCTGGTACCGGATCCGGATCAACCTGCAGCACGTGCCGGCCGACGAGCGACCGCCGCAGGAAGAGCTGATCGCCGACTACAGCCCGTGGGAGGGGTACCGGCGCTAACCTGCTTCTTTGGCGTGACCTGCCTCTTTCGCGTCCGTATTGCCGTGGTGGTCGCGATCTGCGTCAAACCACGACCCTCAGCTCGATCTCGGCGGAGGACCACCACCGCACTAGACGGTGATCCTGCCTTTGCGCAGGTAGCACGCCCAGGTCACGACGAGCAGGGCGACGAAGAACCCGACATAGAACCGCAGCGCGGGCTCGATGCTGCCGAACTGCGACTTCGACCAGGCATAGGCCAGGGGCACGATGAAGCCGCCGAAGGCGCCGACCGACGAGATGACGCCCAGCGCGCCGGCGGCCTGGCGGCGCATGTGCACCATCGTGTCCGGGTCGCCGCCGGCGAGCTCGCCCTTGATCGCGAAGATCCGCGAGATCATCCGGTACGTCGACCCGTTGCCGATGCCGGTGGCGACGAACAAGAACATGAAGCTGGCGAAGAAGACCGGCAGGTTCTTGGCGTTGACCGACCACAGCGCGGCCGCCGCGCCCATGGCGAGCATGACGAAACTGACGGCGGTGATGCGCGCGCCGCCGATCCGGTCGGCGAGCTTGCCGCCCACGGGCCGGATGACCGAACCGATGCCGGCACCCAGGAACGCCCAGGTCAGGGCGATATCACCGCGGCCGAAGACGGTCTTGAGCAGCGTCGGGAAGGCGGCCGAGTACCCGATGAACGACCCGAAGGTGCCGATGTACAGCAGCGACATGATCCAGGTGTCGGCATGCCGCAGCGACTGCCACACCGGCTTCACGTCCGCCTTCGCCTCGGTGAGGTTGTTCATGAACAGGAAGGCGCACACCGCGGCGACGACTGCCAGCGGCACGTAGAAGAGCCCGGCGCGTGACAGCGCGATCCCTCCCCCGGCGACCACGATCGTCGGGATGACCTTCTGCACGACCGCCACGCCGATGTTGCCGCCGGCCGCATTGAGTCCGAGCGCCCAGCCCTTGTCCTTCTCCGGGTAGAAGAACGAGATGTTGGCCATCGACGAGGCGAAGTTGCCACCTCCGAAGCCGGCGGTCGCCGCGATCACCAGCAGCACCCCGAACGGGATGCCGGGATGGCTCACCGCCCAGGCCAGCAGCAGGCACGGGACGAGCAGCAACACCGCCGAGATCGTGGTCCAGTTGCGGCCGCCGAACACGGGGACCGCGAAGGTGTACGGCAGCCGCAGGAGGGCCCCGACACCGCTGGGGACGGCGACCAGGCACAGGGCCTGGCTGGCCGACAGCGCCCACCCGGACGCCGACGGGTGAGCGGGATGCCCCGGGGCAACGACGGCCGTCATGTGGACCACCACGATGCTCCACAACATCCACACGCTGAACCCGACGTGCTCGGCGAAGATGGAGAAGATCAGGTTGCGCCGCGCGATCGGCTTGCCGGTCGTCTCCCAGAACGCGGGATCCTCGGGGCGCCAGTCGTCGATCCAGTGCCCTCCCCTGGGCCGCTCGCGCGGCGGCGCCGGCTGGGTAACCGGGCTGGTCGTGGTCGTCATTCTGGCTGCCCCCTATGGTGCGTGCGCTGACCACTCGACACTAAGGACACCCTGTTACCGGGCTGGGTGTGCGCAGTTACACCGCGAATACCAAGAGATCGCAACCGTCCGCGGACCACTGTCAGAAAGATTTCCGTGTGGGACGGGGGCTGGGAGAATGGCCGCATGCAGGCGACCGAGGCGCCCCTGGGTCTGCGGGAGCGCAAGAAGATCCGAACCCGCCAGGCGATCCGGCGCGAGGCGTTCCGCCTCTTCGATGCCAACGGCTACGCGGCGACCACCGTCGAACAGATCGCCGACGCCGCCGAGGTGTCGCCCAGCACATTCTTCCGGTACTTCCCCACCAAGGAGTCGCTGCTGCTGGCCGACGACCTGGACCCGCTGATCCTGGAAGCGTTCCGGTCGCAGCCCGCCCACCTGACCCCGAGCCAGGCCATCCGCCGCGCCTACGAGACGACGATGGCCGGCTTGTCGCCGGAGCAGCAAGAGTTCGAGAACACCCGGCAGCGGCTGATCTTCTCCATCCCGGAACTCAAGGCCGCCCTCTACGACGAGTACTACCGCACCGTCACCGTCATGGCTGAGGCGATCGGGGCCCGAATCGGCCGAGCCGCAGACGATTTCGAGGTCCGGGTGTTTGTCGGGGCGATGGTCGGCGCCATGATGGCGGCCTACGACAGCGCGCCAAAGACGGCCGGCACCATTTTCCGCGCCCTGGACTTCCTCGACGCCGGCATGCCGCTGGGATGAGCGGGAAAACCGCGCGGCGGCGCAGGTCGGGTCCCGGGACGCGATAATCTCACGCGATGCAGGGATGGAATCGACGGAGATTCTTGCAGCTGGCAGGGGCCGCCGGGGTCGCGGGCATCACCGGGTTGTCCGGTTCGGCCGCAGCGTGTTCGTCGCGCAAGCCCGACGCGAGCGCCGCGGGCTCAGGGTCCGTGACGATCACGCACCTCTTCGGCGAAACCGTCGTCAAACAGGCGCCCAAACGCGTGGTCAGCGCCGGCTACACCGAGCAGGACGACCTGCTCGCGGTGGGCGTGGTGCCGATCGCCGTCACCAACTGGTTCGGCGACCAGCCGTTCGCGGTGTGGCCGTGGGCCCAGCCCAAGCTCGGCGGGGCACAGCCGGTGGTGCTGAGCCTCGACAACGGGATTCCCGTCGACCAGATCGCCGGGCTCAAGCCCGATTTGATCGTGGCGGTGAACGCCGGCCTGGATGCCGACACCTACCAGAAGCTGTCCGCGATCGCCCCGACCATCGCGCAGTCAGACGGCGACGCGTTCTTCGAGCCGTGGAAGGAGCAGGCCACCGCCGTCGGCCAGGCCGTGTTCCAGGCCGACCAGATGAAGTCGCTGATCGCGGCCGTCGACCAGAGGTTCGCCGATGTCTCGGCGAAGAATCCGCAGTGGAAGGGCAAGAAGGCGCTGCTGATGCAGGGCACGCTGTTTCAGGGCACCGTGGTGGCGACGCTGGCGGGCTGGCGGACGGACTTCCTCAACCAGATGGGCCTGGTGATCGCCGACAGCATCAAGCAGTTCGGCACCGATCACCGCGCCGTCATCCCGCGGGACCAGGTGAAGACGGTGCTCGATTCGGCCGACGTGCTCATCTGGACCACCGAGAACCCCGACGACCAGAAGGCGTTGCTGGCCGACCCCGACGTGGCGGCGTCGCAGGCCACCGCCCAGAACCGCCACATCTTCACCAGCAAGGACCAGGCCGGCGCGATCGCATTCGCGTCCCCGCTGAGCTACCCCGTGGTCGCCGATCAACTGCCCCCGCTGATCGGCAAGATCCTGGGGTAGGCCGGGCTGGTTTGAGCGTTCGGTAAGGCACCTCTGGCAGTGCTCGAAAATCTGTCGGGAATCCCTCCCGCCTGCCCCGACCCCGAGGTTACCGTCGAGTAATGAGCGTGACCGGTGCTCCCGTCGAACTGCCGACCGACCTGGTCGGAAACACCGTCCTGGATTACGGCGACCGAGCACTGATGCTGCAGTGCGGCAGCACCGCCGAGGTGCTGGGCTGGGTGGCGGCGCTGCGGGACGCCGCCCTGCCGGGGGTCGTCGACATCGTCCCGGCCGCCCGCACGGTGCTGGTCAAGCTCGACACCCCCCGTTCTCAGGGCGTCATCCGTCGGAGGCTCCGCACCATGCGGGTGGGCGCCGACGAGACCGCCCCCGCCGGACGGGGCGCCGACGTGGTGATCGGCGTGGTCTACGACGGCCCGGACCTCGTCGAGGTCGCGGACCACACCGGCCTGACGACCGACCAGGTGATCGACGCCCACACCGCGACACTGTGGCGCGTCGGGTTCAGCGGTTTTGCACCGGGCTTCGCGTACCTGGTCGACGGCGACGCGCGGCTGCGGGTGCCGCGCCGCGCCGAGCCGCGCACCTCCGTACCGGCCGGATCGGTGGGCCTCGCCGGTGAATTCAGCGCCGTCTACCCACGCCGGTCGCCCGGCGGCTGGCAGCTGATCGGCCGCACCGACGCGGCACTGTGGGACCTGGGCCGATCGGATCCCGCGCTGCTGACGCAGGGCATGTGGGTACGGTTCCGGGCCGTCTGAGAGAGGAGATCGCCGTGAGCCACCCGGACATCAGCCTGGAGATCCTGCGCACCGGACCGTTCGCGGTGGTCGAGGACCTCGGCCGGCCGGGCCTGGCGCACCTCGGCGTCGGTGAGTCCGGGGCCGCCGACCGCCGCGCGCACCGGCTGGCCAACCGGCTGGTCGCAAACCCCGACGACTGGGCCACCGTCGAGGTGACGTTCGGTGGATTCGCGGCGCGGGTCCGCGGCGGCGACGTCGACATCGCGGTCACCGGCGCCGACACGGACCCCACCGTCAACGGAGTCAAGTTCGGCACCAACAGCATTCACCGAGTGCGCGACGGCCAGCTGATCGCGCTGGGGACCCCGCGTGCGGGACTGCGCTCCTACCTGGCGGTGCGCGGCGGCATCTGCGTGCCACCCGTGCTGGGCTCGCGCAGCTACGACGTGATGTCGGCGATCGGCCCGGCGCCGCTGCGGCCGGGCGACCGGCTGCCGGTGGGCGAACACACCGACGCCTATCCCGAGCTGGACCAGGCGCCGGTGGCCGCCATTCCCGGCGACGTCGTCGAGCTGTCGGCGGTGCCCGGGCCACGGGACGACTGGTTCGTCGACCCCGACGCGCTGGTGCACACGGACTGGGTGGCGTCCGACCGCAGCGACCGGGTGGGGATGCGGCTGGTGGGCCGCGCGCTGCAGTACCGCTACCCGGACCGGCAGCTCCCCAGCGAGGGCGCCACCCGGGGAGCAATTCAGGTGCCGCCCAACGGTTTACCGGTAATCCTCGGGCCCGACCACCCCCTCACCGGCGGTTATCCCGTCGTCGGGGTGGTGGTCGACGATGACGTGGACCGGATGGCCCAGGTGCGGCCCGGCCAGCGGGTGCGGCTGCACTGGGCACGACCCCGCACACCCGTGGTCGCCGGCGCCCGTGCGGGGGCCGGTCCCGGCGCGCCCGCCTGGTAGAAAGACGAGGGTGAGCTCACCAGTGCACACCGCCCGCCTGGTGCACACCGCCGACCTCGATGCCGAGACCCGGCAACGCGCGCACGAGATGGTCACCACGGCGTTCGCCGGCGAGTTCACCGACGACGACTGGGAGCATGCACTGGGCGGCATGCACGCCCTCATCTGGCAGCACGGAGCGATCATCGCCCACGCCGCGGTGGTGCAGCGGCGCTTGATCCACTGCGGGCGCGCGCTGCGCTGCGGCTACGTCGAGGCGGTCGCCGTCCGGGAGGACGCCCGCGGCCAGGGCCTGGCGCATGCCCTGCTCGACGCCATCGAACAAGTCATTCGTGGCGCCTATGAGATCGGCGCCGCCAGTGCGTCGACCGCCGGCCGCCGCGTATACGCGGCCCGCGGGTGGCCGCCCTGGACGGGTCCCACCTGGGTGCTGGCGCCCGGCGGGGCGGCCCGCACACCCGACGACGACGGCTCGGTTTTCGTCCTGCCGGTCGGGATCACCCCCGACACCTCCGGCGAGTTGATGTGCGACTGGCGCGGCGGTGACGTGTGGTGAGTCGGGAGCGCAATCGCATTGATGCCGAATCACAATTCGGTGGCGCCATTTTGCCAAACACGATGTTGTGCAGGTCACACCGAATAATGGTTCGGCCCGAAATCATCTGCGCCCAGCGCGTTTTCTTCTCGGAGAACCGATCCCGGCCGGCCGTATCGGCCAAACCGATTGCCCTTCAGGGATTTGCCAGATAACTCAGATTCAACTGACAGGCGATCCGGGCCGAATCCAGTTGACGGGGTTCCATTTCAAATGTGAGCATCGAAATGTACGGCGGGGCACGCCTCTTGCTGCGGGGCACCGCATCGCGCCCACGCTCTCAACCACTTTCGCTGGTTTCGTTGCGGATGGCGGCGGGGAGCATCCGCGAAGCCCCGGTGACATGGTCAACCCGTCGACGAAAGGTGAGGATCCCATGGGCCGCAACCACCGCATCACGGACTGGAATCCGGACGACGCGGCGGCCTGGGAGGCCGGCAACAAGGACATCGCCCGTCGCAACCTGCTCTGCACGGTGGCCGCCGACCACGTCGCCTTCTCGATCTGGACGCTGTGGCCCGTGATGGCGCTGTTCATGCCGGAGAACGTCTACGGCTTCTCGGCCGGCGACAAGCTGCTGCTGGGCGCGGTGGCCACCCTGGTCGGCGGCTGCGCGCGCATTCCTTACACGCTGGGCATCGCCGCGTTCGGCGGCCGCAACTGGACCACTGTCTCGGCCTTCGTGCTGTTGATCCCCACCGCCGGCACCATCGTCCTGCTGGCCAATCCCGGGCTGCCCCTGTGGCTTTACCTGCTGTGTGCGGCGCTCACCGGGCTGGGCGGCGGGAATTACGCCGCCTCGCTGGCCAACGTCAACGCGTTCTACCCCGAGCGACTCAAGGGGGCGGCGCTGGCGGTCAACGCCGGCGTCGGCAACCTCGGCGTCGCGGTGATCCAGCTGGTCGGACTGCTGGTGCTCGCCACCGCCGGCCACGAGGCGCCGTACTGGGTGTGCGCGGTCTACCTGGTCCTGCTGGCCGTCGTCGGTGTCGCGGCGGCCCTGTTCATGGACGACGTCCATCACGGCACCGAGCTCACCACCATGCGGTCCATCCTGTTCGAGCGCGACACCTACGTCATCTCGCTGCTGTACATCTGCACCTTCGGCTCGTGGATCGGCTTCTCGTTCGCCTTCGGGCAGGTGATGCAGGTCAACTTCCTGGCCAACGGCGAAAGCGCCAAGCACGCGGCGCTGCACGCCGCGCAGATCGCCTTCATCGGGCCGCTGCTGGGTTCACTCGCCCGGATCTACGGCGGCAGGCTGGCCGACCGCAAGGGCGGCAGCCGCGTGACGCTGGGGGTGCTGGCCGGCATGATCCTGGCCGCCGGGCTCCTGGTCACCATCAGCACCTTCGACGGACATGACGCCGGTGCCCGCTCGACCAGCATGATCGGCTACGTCACCGGCTTCATGGTGCTTTTCGTGCTGTCCGGCATGGGCAACGGATCGGTGTTCAAGATGATCCCGTCGGTGTATCAGGCGCGCAGCCGCGCGCTGGACGGCAGCGAGTCCGAACGCCGCCAGTGGTCCCGCGCGAAGTCGGGATCGCTCATCGGCATCTGCTCCGCCGTCGGCGCGCTCGGCGGCGTGGGAATCAACCTGGCACTGCGCCAGTCCTACCTCAGCACCGGCACCGAGACGTCGGCGTATTGGATGTTCTTGGCGTCGTACGTAGTCGCCGCCGCCTTGACCTGGACGCTCTACGCGCGGCGCCCCACCCCCGCGCCGGGCCTGTCGGGACGCATTATCGACACCGAGCCCGTGCGGGTGTGATGGTGTTGGAAACAGGGGCAATACGGCGGCAATTGCCGGGTAACGCATCCGAAACGTGCCAGGCATACACAGGTCATATGGGGGCCGAGCAGCCGAAACCGGCGCCGTTGACCGGTTACCGCATCGCGGTGACCTCGGCTCGGCGGGCTGAGGAGTTGTGCGCGCTCCTGAGCCGCCACGGGGCCGAGGTCTGCAGCGCACCCGCGATCAACATGATCGCGCTACCCGACGACGACGAATTGCACAGCCACACCGAGGCTTTGATCGCCGAGCCGCCCGACATCCTGGTAGCCCACACGGGGATCGGCTTCCGCGGCTGGCTGGCCGCCGCCGAGGGGTGGGGGCTGGCGAATCCCCTCCTCGCATCGCTGTCGTCGGCCCGGATCGTGTCGCGCGGGCCGAAGGCGACCGGCGCGCTGCGCGCCGCCGGCCTGCACGAGGAGTGGTCCCCCGACTCCGAATCCTCTCACGAAGTGCTGGAATACCTGCTGGACTCTGGTGTGTCGGGAATGCGGATCGCCATCCAGCTGCACGGGGCCGCGGACGCATGGGACCCCTTCCCGGAGTTCCTCGGGGGGCTGCGCGCCGCCGGGGCAAAAGTGGTACCCCTCCGGGTCTACCGTTGGAAGCCAACGCCTTTGGGTGGCGACTTTGACCAGCTGGTCTCGGGGATCGCACGGCGGCAATTCGACGCCGTCACCTTCACGTCGGCGCCCGCCGCGGCGGCCGTGCTCGAACGCAGCCGGCAGCTCGACATCGAGAACCCGCTCCTGCAGGCGCTGCGCACCGACGTACACGCGATGTGCGTCGGCCCGGTGACCTCCAAACCGCTGATCCGCAAAGGCGTTCCCACCTCGTCGCCCGAGCGCATGCGGCTGGGGGCGCTGGCCCGGCACATCGCCGAGGAGCTGCCGCTGCTGGGATCGTGCACGGTCGAGGCTGCCGGCCACACCGTCGACATCCGCGGGACGTGCGTGCTGGTCGACGGGTCGATCAAGCTGCTGTCCCCGTCCGGCATGGCGGTGTTGCGCGCGCTGGCGCAGCGGCCCGGATCCGTCGTCGCCCGCAACGACCTGTTACGGGTGCTGCCCGGCAACAGCAACGACCCACACGCGGTCGACACGGCCGTGCTCCGGCTGCGAACAGCGTTGGGCGACAAGAACATTGTCGCGACGGTGGTCAAGCGCGGCTACCGGCTCGCGATCGACGACCCGACTGGTTACCCATGGCACTGATCCTGGCCGCGCACGGCACCCGCAGGCCGGGCGGCGTCGCGATGATCGGAGACCTCGCGGCGCGCGTCGGCGCCACGCTCGGCCGCTCCGTCCACGTAGCGTTCGTCGACGTGCTCGGGCCCACGCCCAGCGACGTCCTGGCTCAGGCCGATCCCGGCCAGCCGGCGATCCTGGTGCCGGCGTTCCTGTCCCGCGGCTACCACGTGCGGGCCGACTTGCCCGCGCACGTCGCGGCGAGCGGACACCCGAACGTCGTGATGACCCCCGCGCTGGGCCCCGACGGGCAGATCGCCCGGATCGTCGGCGACCAACTGATCCAATGCGGTTGGCGCCCGGGCGATTCCGTGATCCTCGGGGCGGCCGGCACGACGGACCCGCTTGCGCGCGCGGACCTGCACGTCACCGCCACGACGCTGTCCGCGCTGGTGGGATCGCGGGTGCGGCTGGGGTTCGCGGCGACGGGCGATCCGCACATCGGCGAGGCGGTCGCCGCCGCGCGGCGCGAGGGCGCGCGGCGCGTCGTCGTGGCCTCATACCTGCTGGCGGACGGGCTGTTTCAGGAACGATTGCGCGCCTGCGGCGCCGACCTGGTCAGCGAGCCACTGGGCATCCACCCCGGCCTGCCGCGGCTGCTCGCCAATCGGTTCCGGCGGGCCGCGCCCGGGCCGGTGGCGGCGCGGCATGCGACCCGCCGGCCCAGCCGGCGGCGCGCTCAGGGCCCACACGCGCTACCGAGTTCCGCGTCGCATGCGGTCGCCGTGTCGGGGCGCGCCGACGTCCGTGACGCTTGATCTTTGATCCCATCCGGGCAATCCTGGCACCATGGCCCGCCGCGAAGAGCCGTCGCACGGCATCTTTGATCCGGTCGCGAAGATGCTGCGGTTGCCGTTCGGCACACCGGAGTTCATCGACCGCATCGTCACCGGAGGGGTCAACCAGGCGGGACGCCGTACCCTGCACATGCTGATCACCACGTGGGACGCCGCCGGAGGCGGACCTTTCGCCGCCAGCGCCGTCGCGTCCACGGGAATGGCCAAGACCGCCGAAGTGGTGCAAAGCATGTTCATCGGACCGGTTTTCGGGCCGCTGCTCAAGATGCTGGGCGCCGACAAGGTTGCCGTGCGGGCGTCGCTATGCGCTTCCCAGCTCGTGGGTCTGGGCATCATGCGCTACGGCGTTCGCTCCGAACCCCTGCATTCGATGTCGGTGGACGCGCTCGTCGATGCCATCGGTCCGACGATGCAGCGCTACCTCGTGGGCGATATCGGCTAGCCGGCGATCCGGCCGACCTGGACCAACCCGTCGGCGGTGACGCGCGCCGGGTACACCGGTACCGAGAAGCTCGGATCGTCGAGGCACTCACCGTCTTCGAGCGAGAACGCCTGCTTGAGGATCGGCGATTGCACCGTCATCCGGCCACCGCGGTCACCCACGATCCCGCGCGAGAGCACCGCCGCGCCGGAGAACGGGTCGATGTTGCCGACCGCGTGCACCGAGCCGTCGTCCAGCCGGAACAAGGCCGCCTGAGAACCGTCGTCGAGGAGCACGCCGACCCCCCGGCCCGGGATCAGGCGGTCGTACTCGCAGGCCGTCGTCCACACCTGAATGTCGTTGAGAAGCGTCATGATTCCTCCCCAATTCGGGCCGCCCGCATGCGCGGCATGCCAATGGACACCGGGATCTTGCGACCGGCGTGCTCGGTGAACGCCACCGTCGAATCGACCTCGCCCGGGGCGTTGACGAAGGACACGAACCGCGACAACTTGTCCGGGTCGTCGAGCACGCCCTTCCACTCGCACTTGTAGTTCCGCACGTGCCGCTCCATGGCGGCCTCGAATTCCTCGGCCAGGCCCAGCGAGTCCTCGCACACCACCTCGCGCACGTGATCCAGCCCGCCCTCGAGCGAATCGACCCAGGGCGCCGTGCGCTGCAGCCGGTCCGCGGTCCGGATGTAGTACATGACGAACCGGTCGACATAGCGCACCAGCGTTTCGGTGTCCAAGTCGCTGGCCAGCAGCTGCGCATGCTTGGGCGTCATGCCGCCGTTGCCGCCGACGTAGAGGTTCCACCCCTTTTCGGTCGCGATGACGCCGACGTCCTTGCCGCGCGCCTCGGCGCACTCGCGCGCGCAGCCCGAGACGCCCATCTTGATCTTGTGCGGCGCCCGCAGGCCGCGGTACCGCAGCTCCAGGTCGATGGCGAGCTGCACCGAATCCTGCTGGCCGTAGCGGCACCAGTCGGTGCCGACGCAGCTCTTCACGGTGCGCAGCGCCTTGCCGTAGGCGTGGCCGGATTCCATGCCGCCGTCGACCAGCCGCCGCCAGATCTCCGGCAGCTGGTCCACCCGTGCGCCGAACATGTCGATCCGCTGGCCGCCGGTGATCTTGGTGTACAAGCCGAAGTCCTGGGCGATCTGGCCGATCAGGATCAGGTGCTCGGGTTTGATGTCACCGCCGGGCACCCGCGGCACCACCGAATAGCTGCCGTTCTTCTGGATGTTCGCCAGGAAGTGGTCGTTGGAATCCTGCAGCGAGGCCTGCTCGCCCTCGAGAATGTGGTCCGAACCGGTGGAGGCCAGGATGGACGCGACGACGGGTTTGCAGATGTCGCAACCCTTTCCGCGGCCGAAGCGCTCCAGCAGGCCGGAGAAGGTGCGGATCTCGGTGGCTGAGATGATCTCGAAGAGCTCCGCACGCGACTGAGCGAAGTGCTCGCACAGCGCCTTCGACTGCTCGACGCCTTCGGCTTCCAGCAGCTGCTTGAGCAGCGGCACACACGATCCGCAGGACGTGCCGGCCGCCGTGCACGACTTGAGCGAGGGCACGTCGGCGCAGCCGTCGGCGATCGCACACTTCAGGTCGCCCTTGGTGACGTTGTTGCACGAGCAGATCTGCGCCGAATCCGGCAGCGCGCCGACGCCCAGTGCCGGAGCCTCGCCGGAGATCGGAGCGATCAGCGCGAGCGGATCCCCCGGCAGCTCGCTGCCGACCATGGGCCGCAGCACCCCGTACGACGAGGCGTCGCCCACCAGGACGCCGCCCAGCAGCGTCTTGGCGTCGTCGGAGAGCACCAACTTGGCGTAGGTCCGCTTCACCGCGTCATTGATGGCGACCTCGAGGCAGTTGTCCGTCGTCCCCATCGCGTCGCCGAAGCTCGCCACGTCGACGCCCAGCAGCTTGAGCTTCGTCGACATGTCGGCCTCGCCGAATTCGGCGGCGCCGCCCAGCAGGCGGTCGGCCACCACCTCGGCCGAGGTGTAACCGGGGCCGACCAGGCCGTAGCAGCGACCCCCGATCGCGGCCACCTCACCGACCGCGTAGATGTCGGGATCGCTTGTGCGGCAGGTCAGGTCGGTGAGCACGCCACCCCTCGGGGCGAGCTCCAGTCCCGCGGCCTTCGCCAGCTCGTCGCGCGGCCGGATGCCGGCCGCGAAGATCACCAGGCCAGCATCGATGACCTCGCCGCCGGTCAGGCGGACCTGCACCGACGTCGTGTCGTCGGAGTCCCCGACTGTTTCGATCGATTCGGTGCCCGCCCCCACGTGCACCGCGATCCCCAGCTCGGACACCATCCGAGCCAACAGCGCGCCGCCGGCCTCGTCGATCTGCTGGGCCATCAATCGGGGCATCATCTCGACCACGTGCGTCTGTAAGCCGAACTGGCGCAAGGCGTTAGCGGCCTCCAGCCCGAGCAGCCCGCCGCCGATGACGACACCGGCGGGGGTCCGACCGGCCTGCACCGTGCGCAGGGCGTCGGCGCGGATGGCGTCGAGGTCGTCCAGCGTGCGGTAGACGTGGCACGCCGGCAGGTCGTGGCCGGGCACCGGCGGCACGAACGCGTAGGACCCGGTGGCCAGCACCAGGGCGTCGTATTCGTGCCGCTGGCCGTCGGCGGTGACCACCGACTTCGCCTCGCGATCTATTTCCGTGACGCGCATGTTCAAGACCAACCGGACGCGTTCGTCACCCTCGTAGTCGTTGCCCGGCAGCGCCAGCAGGCTGCGATCCCAGCTCTCGGTGTAGGAGGTCAGCCCCACGCGGTCGTAGGCCGCGTCGGCCTCCTCGGCAAAAACCGTGATGCGCCATGACCCCCCGTTGTCGCGGGCGCGCAGCGCCTCGACCAACCGGTGACCCACCATGCCGTGGCCGACTACGATGATGTGACGGACCGCACAGTGGGCGCGCGAAATCCCGTCTGTCGCCATGGAATTGAGGGTAGGCGCCAGAAATTAACGCGGTTTCGCCCAATGTGACGCTCGCATGACGGGCGGCTCACACCTCACACGCACCCGTGTGAAGTTGTTCGCCGCGGGCGAACGCCCGAGTGGAACTTAAGCGCGGTCGACTCATGTTTGAAGAAATAGCCGACCGGTAAGGCGCCGGTCACAGCCAACTCACAAGGAAGCATAAGGAGACATCCATGAGCAACCTCGCATTGTGGTCGCGGCCGGCATGGGACACCGACCGGTGGCTGCGCGACTTCTTCGGCCCCGCCGCATCGGCGGACTGGTTCAAGCCGGCCACCGGTGGCTTCACCCCCGCCGCGGAAATCGTCAAGGACGGCGACGACGCGGTGGTACGCCTGGAGCTGCCGGGCGTCGACGTCGAGAAGGACGTCAACGTGGAGGTGGACCGGAAAGACGGGGTGAGTCGCCTGGTTATCCACGGCGAGCACCGCGACGAGCGCGCCGACGAGCAGGACGGCCGCACGCTGCGCGAGATCCGCTACGGCACGTTCCGCCGGTCGTTCAAGTTGCCGGCGCACGTCACCGGCGAGGCTGTCACGGCCTCGTACGACGCGGGCGTGCTGACCGTCCGGGTCGCCGGCGCGTACCAGGAGCCGGCGGGCCACCAGGCGCAACGCATCGCCATCACCAAGTAGCAAGTGGACACAATCCGGCGGGGCGGCGAGCCCCGCCGGATTCGTTTACGGCGCAGGCGTTTGCGCCCGGCCGCGTCAGCTCCAGCGGGCCAGCGACGCCCGGGCGTCCCGGTCGGGCAGGGCGATCGCGTTGATCGGTAGCGGCAGCTCGGCGGCCAAGCGCCGCAACGGCACGTCGACCGCAGCGGTGATCTGCCGACCCGCGCCAGGACATCGTCGAACGCCATGCCCTCGCCGTCCGGTTTGCCGACGGAATCGGCCATCGGGTGGCTGCCGACGGTGAGCGCGGCGAAGCCGGCGCCGGTGGCAAGGCGCGCCGACCGGGCGTCCCACACGGTGGGCAGCACTACCGGGTCGCCGGGTCGGTGCGGGTTCAACAGCGCCGTAGCGCGCTGGGCCGGTGCGGCGTGACCTGTCATCGGTGTTTGCTCCAGGCGTCGCGCGTGCGGACTCGCCTGCGTCGGGGCTGTGCCGCGGATAGTATCGGGGGCGTACTGTGATCCGAGACACCATCTGCATGAGGAGATCCCTTGTCCACCACGACTGAACTCGCCGAGCTGCACCACCTGATCGGCGGCCTGCGGCGGTGCGTCGGCTCCTTGCGGGCGCGCTACGGCGACAGCCCGGCGATGCGGCGCATCGTGATCGACGCGGACCGGATCCTCTCCGACGTCGACCTGCTCGACACCGACGTGTCCGAGTTGGACCTTTCCCGCGCCACCGTGCAGCAGTCCGGCGACAAGATCGTCATTCCCGACACCCAGTACGACAGCGCATTCTGGCGCGATGTCGACGACGAGGGTGTCGGGGGTCACAGCAGGTCCTGACAAGGTCCTGACAACCAAACCCCCCGAAAGCGGGGGTGCGCTGTCTGTGTACCCTTCGACCAACAGCCCGTTCGAAGAGGAACACTAGATGAGCGCACCCACGGCGAACCGTCCTGCGTCCGGTGTCTTTTCACCCACGCGCGCCCACATCCCGCAGCGAACCCTGCGCACCGACCGGTGGTGGATGTCGCCGTTGCGGATCGACCTGGGTTTCGCGGCGTTCATTATCTACGCGACGGTGCGCGCGTTCCAGCAGAATTACTTCTTCGTCCCCAAGTACCACTACCTGACACCGTTCTATTCGCCGTGCCTCAGCAAGGGCTGCGGTGAGGCCGGTGACATCTGGCCGCAGTTCCTGCCGAACGTGTGGTGGCTGCCGTACGCGGCGCTGTCGCTGCCGTTCCTGCTGCTGTTCCGGCTGACCTGCTACTACTACCGCGGCGCCTACTACCGCACGGTGTGGCAGTCCCCCAGCGCCTGCGCGGTGGCCGAGCCCCGCGTCCACTACACCGGCGAGACCAGGTTGCCGCTGATCATCCAGAACAGCCACCGGTACTTCTTCTACGTCGCCGGCATCATCTCGGTGATCAACACCTACGACGCGATCGTCGCGTTCCACTCCGACTCCGGCCCGGGCGGCTTCGGTTTCGGGCTCGGCAACCTGATCCTGGTCGGCAACGTCATCATGCTGTGGATCTACACGCTGTCCTGCCACTCGTGCCGGCACGTGACCGGCGGGCGGCTCAAGCACTTCTCCAAGCACCCTGTGCGGTACTGGATCTGGACCCAGGTCAGCCGCATCAACACCCGTCACAAGATGTACGCCTGGATCACGCTGGGCACGCTGATGCTCACCGATTTCTACATCGCGCTGGTCGCCAGCGGCACCATCGGTGACCTGAGATTTGTTGGCTGAAAAGCCATTTGAAAATCACCCCAGAACTTAGCTAGCGAGGATTTCATGGTTGAGGTCGAACGGCACTCCTACGACGTCGTCGTCATCGGTGCCGGCGGCGCGGGCCTCCGAGCGGTCATCGAGGCGCGGGAACGCGGCCTCAGGGTCGCGGTGGTGTGCAAGTCGCTCTTCGGCAAGGCCCACACGGTCATGGCCGAGGGCGGTTGCGCGGCGTCGATGGGCAACACCAACCCGAAGGACAACTGGAAGACCCACTTCGGCGACACCATGCGCGGCGGGAAATTCCTCAACAACTGGCGGATGGCCGAGCTGCACGCCAAGGAGGCCCCCGACCGGGTCTGGGAGCTGGAGACCTACGGCGCGCTGTTCGACCGCCTCAAGGACGGCAAGATCAGCCAGCGCAACTTCGGTGGCCACACCTATCCGCGGCTGGCGCACGTCGGAGACCGCACTGGCCTGGAACTGATCCGCACGATGCAACAGAAGATCGTTTCGCTCCAGCAGGAGGACTACGCCGAGCTGGGCGACTACGAGGCGCGGATCAAGGTCTTCGCCGAGTGCACGATCACCGAACTACTCAAGGACGGTGACGCGATCGCCGGGGCGTTCGGCTACTGGCGGGTGAGTGGCAAGTTCATCGTGTTCGACGCTCCGGCTGTGGTGCTGGCGACCGGCGGGATCGGCAAGTCGTTCAAGGTGACGTCGAACTCCTGGGAGTACACCGGCGACGGGCACGCCCTGGCACTGCGTGCCGGCGCGACCCTGATCAACATGGAGTTCGTCCAGTTCCACCCCACCGGCATGGTGTGGCCCCCCAGCGTGAAGGGCATCCTGGTCACCGAGGGCGTGCGCGGCGACGGCGGGGTGCTGAAGAACTCCGACAACAAGCGGTTCATGTTCGACTACATCCCGCCGGTGTTCAAGGGTCAGTACGCCGAGACCGAGCAGGAGGCGGACCAGTGGCTGAAGGACAACGACTCGGCCCGCCGCACCCCGGACCTGTTGCCGCGCGATGAGGTCGCGCGTGCCATCAACTCGGAGGTCAAGGCCGGGCGCGGCAGCCCGCACGGTGGCGTCTTCCTCGACATCGCGTCCCGGCTGACGCCGGCGGAGATCAACCGGCGCCTGCCGTCGATGTACCACCAGTTCAAGGAGCTGGCGGGCGTCGACATCACCAAGGAGCCGATGGAGGTCGGGCCGACCTGTCACTACGTGATGGGCGGTGTCGAGGTCGACGCCGACACCGGCGCCGCGAAGGTGCCCGGCCTTTTCGCCGCCGGCGAGTGCTCGGGCGGCATGCACGGGTCCAACCGGCTGGGCGGCAACTCCCTGTCGGACCTGTTGGTGTTCGGTCGACGCGCCGGCCTGGGTGCCGCGGACTACGTGCGCGCGCTGAGCAGCCGCCCGGGCGTTGCCCAGGAGTCCGTCGACGCGGCGGCGAAGCGGGCCCTGGCCCCCTTCGAGGCGCCGACCAACGGGGCCCAGGCCGAGAACCCGTACACCCTGCAGCTGGAGCTGCAGCAGTCGATGAACGACCTGGTGGGCATCATCCGCAAGTCGGAGGAGATCACCGAGGCGCTCACCCGGCTCGACAAGCTGCGAGAGCGCTTCAAGCACCTGCACGTCGACGGGCATCGCGAGTACAACCCGGCCTGGAACCTGGCCATCGACCTGCGCAACATGCTGCTGGTCAGCGAGTGTGTCGCCAAGGCCGCGCTCGAGCGCACCGAAAGCCGCGGTGGGCACACCCGCGACGACCACCCGGCGATGGATTCGTCGTGGCGCAAGGTGCTGTTGGTCTGCCGCGCGGCCGGCGGCGACGAGGTGATTCCCAACATCTCCATCACCCGCGAGGACCAGGTCCCGATGCGGCCGGACCTGCTCGAGCTCTTCGAGATCGCCGAACTGGAGAAGTACTACACCGACGGCGAGCTGGCCGACCACCCAGGACGGAGAGGCTGATGACCTACAACGCGAACCTGCGGGTTTGGCGCGGCGACGACAACACCGGCGCCCTGCAGGACTTGACGGTCGAGGTCAACGAGGGCGAGGTGGTACTCGACATCATCCACCGCCTGCAGCAGACGCAGACGCCGGACCTCGCGGTGCGGTGGAACTGCAAGGCCGGCAAGTGCGGTTCCTGCTCGGCCGAGATCAACGGCTATCCCCGGCTGATGTGTATGACCCGGATGTCCACGTTCGCCGAGGACGAAGTCGTGACGGTGACCCCGCTGCGGACGTTCCCGGTCATCCGCGACCTGGTCACCGACGTCTCCTTCAATTACGAGAAGGCACGGGAGATCCCGTCGTTCGCACCGCCCAAGGATTTGCAGCCCGGCGAGTACCGGATGGCGCAGGAAGACGTCCAGCGCTCGCAGGAGTTCCGCAAGTGCATCGAGTGCTTCATGTGCCAGAACGTCTGCCACGTGATCCGCGACCACGAGGAGAACAAGCAGGCGTTCGCCGGCCCCCGCTACCTCATGCGCATCGCCGAGCTGGAGATGCACCCCCTGGACACCATGGACCGGCGCAAGCAGGCGCAGGAATCCCACGGCCTGGGCTTCTGCAACATCACCAAGTGCTGCACCGAGGTGTGCCCGGAAAACATCAAGATCACGGACAACGCGCTGATCCCGATGAAAGAGCGGGTTGTCGACCGCAAGTACGACCCGGTGGTGTGGCTCGGGAACAAGCTGTTCCGCCGCTGAGCTCGGCTCCCGTGCGTTAGGTCCGAGCTGCCATCGGGTAACCGATGGGGGTCAGTGAGGAATGGGCCAATGCGAGAAACCACCAGCATCAACGAAATCCGGACCGCGATCCGCGAGTTGTCCCTACGGGCCGAGCTCGCCCGAAAGGAAGGGCGGCCCGACGACGCCGCCGAGATCGAGCGCCGCATCGGGGGCTACCGGGAAGAACTCAGCCACCGGCCTTGAGCCTGCGCCGCTGATCTCAGGCGCCGAGCCGGCGGAAGCCGCTGCGGTGGAAGACGATCGGCGCCACCTCGGCGTCGACCGTCACCTCATTGACTCGCAGCACCACGATGGTGTGGTCGCCCGCCGGGATCAGCTGCTCGATCGCGCTCTCCAACCACAGGGCCGTGCCCTTGATGAACACCGCGCCGCTGTCGCGGGACACCGTCTCCAGACCGGCGAACCGGTCCCCCGTCTTGGCCGCCAGGGTGCGCGCCGCTGCGTCGTGGGCCTCCCCGAGGACGCTGATTCCGAGCATGGGAACGCGTTTCAGCTTGGGCCATGTCGTCGAGGTGTTCTGCACGCAGAACGACACCAGCGGCGGGTCCAGCGACACGGGGACGAACGTGCTGGCGGCCAGGCCTTCCCGGATTCCCTCGACCTCGGCGGCGATGGCGACCACCCCGGACGGGAAGTGGCCGAAGGCGTCACGAAGCGTCGATGGGGTCAGCTTCTTAGTTGAATTCACCGGAGTTCACTCGCCCCTTGCAACCGAGGACGGATTCTCGTGCCCGACCTTACCCGCCGAATACCCGTGCGCGGCGGCCACGTCCGGGTGGGCGCGCAGCCTGCTCTTCCAGGCGTTGCGACCGTAGACCGAGAATATCGGATCGGACGGATCGTCGACGGTGGCGGTGCGTGCCGCGAGCTGCGCGGGCAACGAAAGCACCGGTATCTGCGCGTCCAGCCGCGGGTTGAAGAAGTACGCGACCGAGATGCGCTCGGCGGCCGACTCGCCGAGGACCACCCGGTGTTCGGTCGCCCGCAGGTAGCCGCCCGTCGCCACCTCGAGCAATTCGCCGATGTTGACGATGAACGCGCCCTCAACCGGCGGCACCTCGACCCAGTCGCCGCCGGGCGGGCGCACCTGCAACCCACGGCTGCCCGGCTCGGCCAGCAGCAGGGTGAGGACGCCGGCGTCTCGGTGGGCGCCCACGCCCTGCGAACTCGCCGCGCCCGCGGGATACCGGATGACCTTGATCAACGTGGCGGGCGTTTCGGCGAAGGCCTCGTCGAAGACGTCGGCCGGGCTGCCCAGCGCGGCAGCCCAGTGCCGTAACAGGCCGCACGCCACCCGGGCGAGCGCGGCATCCCACTCGGCGACGATGCCGGGCAGCTCGGGCAGCGCGGCCGGCCACTGGTTGGGGCCCTGCAGCCACAGGTAGTCGGGCCTGCCCGGCCCGCCGATCGAGGGACGCTCCGGACCGATGTCGATCTGCTCGCGCCAGTCGACCTCGCCCCGGGTCAGTTCACCGCCCAGCCGGGTGTAGCCGCGGAAGTGGGGGCTGCGCACCATCGCCACGGCGTCCTTGTCGGCGTCCGGCAGGGCGAACAGCCGGCGAGCCGCCCGCAGCAGCCGGTCCCGAAGGTCGTCGGGCACTCCGTGACCGGTCAGGTAGAAGAAACCGACATCGTGTGCGGCTTGGCGCAGGCCCGACCGTAAGCGGCCAGGATCGGCTCGCAGGTCCACCAGCGGGAGGGCAGTGATGCTGCTCACGTTCGTCATATGCTCTTCATCTCTGCTGGTCAGGACGGGATTCTCGGCCTGCCCAACCGGTTGGTTAATTAGACGATGAAATTTGGGTCACTTCGACTTGCGTTGGACTGTCCGACAGCGATATTTTAGCTGAGTTACTGGTGGGTAACTTAGACCTAGTACCCAACCACAAGTGGCATTCTCAACGAGGAGGAACGTAGTGAGCCACTACAAGAGCAACGTCCGTGACCAGGTATTCAACCTGTTTGAGGTGCTGGGCGTTGAAAAGGCTTTGGGCGCCGGTGAGTACACCGAGATGGACGCCGACACCGCCAAGGAGATGCTGACCGAGATCAGCCGTCTCGCCGAGGGGCCCGTCGCGGAATCGTTCGTCGAGGGCGACCGCAACCCGCCGGTCTTCGACCCGGAGACCCACTCCGTCACCCTGCCCGAGGCTTTCAAGAAGTCGGTCCGGGCCGTCACGGACGCCGGCTGGGACAAGGTCGGCATCGACGAGGCACTGGGCGGCGTGGCGATGCCGAAGGCGCTGGTGTGGGCTCTGCACGAGCACATCCTCGGCGCCAACCCCGCCGTGTGGATGTACGGCGGCGGCGCGGGATTCGCCAACATCCTCTACCACCTCGGCACCGAGGAGCAGAAGAAGTGGGCCGTCATCGCCGCCGAGCGCGGCTGGGGCTCCACCATGGTGCTGACCGAGCCGGACGCCGGCTCGGACGTCGGCGCGGGGCGCACCAAGGCCGTTCAGCAGGAGGACGGCTCATGGCACATCGACGGCGTCAAGCGGTTCATCACCTCCGCTGACTCCGGAGACCTGTTCGAGAACATCTTCCACCTGGTGCTGGCCCGTCCCGAGGGCGCGGGGCCGGGCACCAAGGGTCTGTCGCTGTTCTTCGTACCGAAGTTCCTGTTCGACTTCTCCACCGGCGAGCTGGGCGAGCGTAACGGCGTCTTCGTCACCAACGTCGAGCACAAGATGGGCCTCAAGGTCTCGGCGACCTGTGAGCTGTCCTTCGGCCAGCACGGCGTGCCCGCCAAGGGCTGGCTGGTCGGCGAGGTCCACAACGGCATCGCGCAGATGTTCGAGGTCATCGAGCAGGCCCGCATGATGGTCGGCACCAAGGCCATCGCGACGCTGTCGACCGGCTACCTGAACGCGCTGGAGTACGCGAAGTCGCGCGTGCAGGGTGCCGACATGACCCAGATGACCGACAAAACCGCGCCGCGGGTGACCATCACGCACCACCCGGACGTGCGCCGGTCGCTGATGACCCAGAAGGCCTACGCCGAGGGTCTGCGCGCGCTGTACCTGTTCACGTCGACCTACCAGGACGCGGCGGTGGCCGAGGCCCTGCACGGGGTGGACGCCGAGCTGGCGGTCAAGGTCAACGACCTGTTGCTGCCGGTCGTCAAGGGCGTCGGCTCGGAGCAGGCGTACGCCAAGCTCACCGAGAGCCTGCAGACGTTCGGTGGGTCCGGCTTCCTGCAGGACTACCCGGTCGAGCAGTACATCCGGGACGCCAAGATCGACTCCCTGTACGAGGGCACCACGGCCATCCAGGCGCAGGACTTCTTCTTCCGCAAGATCGTCCGCGACAAGGGTGTGGCGCTGGCCCACGTGTCGGAGCAGATCCAGGCGTTCGTGGACAGCGAAACCGGCAACGGCCGGCTGAAGACGGAGCGCGAGCTGCTCGGCAAGGCACTGGCCGACGTCCAGTCGATGGCGGCGACGCTGACCGGCTACCTGATGGCGGCGCAGGAGGACGTGACCAGCCTGTACAAGGTGGGCCTCGGCTCGGTGCGCTTCCTGATTAGCGTCGGTGACCTGGTCATCGGTTGGTTGCTGCAGCGTCACGCCGCGGTCGCCGTGCAGGCGCTCGACGCGGGCGCCAGCGGTGCCGAGCGCTCGTTCTACGAGGGCAAGGTCGCGGTGGCGTCGTTCTTCGCGAAGAACTTCCTGCCGCTGCTTGCCAGCACCCGCGAGGTGATCGAGACGCTGGACAACGACATCATGGAGCTCGACGAGGCCGCCTTCTAGGCCGCATCCCGCATCCACGAAACGTGAAATCCCCCGCCTTCGGGCGGGGGATTTTGCGTTTGGCCGAGCGCCGCGACACATAACCTGCGTACGCGACACGCGTGGCTTATATGTGTCCGCCAAAGACACCGGCATACGAAAGGGGCCGCCGCTGGATCCCCTCACTCCAGCGGCGGCCCTTTTCGCACGCCCGTCCGAGCACGCATGCCGACGAGCGGTCGTATTAAGGGAGGCCCCGTATTGCCGTCGGGGTCGGGGGGTCGGACCACAACACGGAGCCATCCAGTCAGGCGGATACCCGCCCTCCCCGCGCCAGTAACCCGCTGTGACGAAAAACATCCGCGCGGCGGGTCAGGCCTCCAGGATGGCGGCGACGCCTTGGCCGCCGGCGGCGCAGATCGAGATCAGGCCGCGAACCGGCGCGCCGCCGTTGGCGGCCTTCTTCTCCGCGAGCTGCTTGGCCAGTTGGGCGAGGATGCGCCCGCCCGTGGCGGCGAACGGGTGCCCGGCGGCCAACGACGAGCCGTTGACGTTGAGCTTGGACCGGTCGATCGACCCGAGCGCGGCATCCAGGCCGAGCCGCTCCTTGCAGTAGTCCTCGGATTCCCACGCCTGTAGGTGCGCCAGCACCACCGACGCGAAGGCCTCGTGGATCTCGTAGAAGTCGAAGTCCTGCAGGCTGAGCCCGTTGCGGGCCAGCAGGCGCGGCACCGCGTACGTGGGCGCCATCAGCAGGCCGTCGCGGCCGTTCACGTAGTCGACGGCCGCGGTCTCCGCGTCCACCAGGTAGGCCAGCGGGGTCAGCGAGTGGCTAGCCGCCCAGTCCTCGCCGGCCAGCAGCGCCACCGAGGCGCCGTCGGTCAGCGGGGTGGAGTTACCGGCCGTCATGGTCGCGTCTCCGGCCTTCACGCCGAACACCGGGCGCAGCGTGGCCAGCTTCTCCACGCTCGCGTTCGGCCGCAGGTTGTCGTCCCGATACACGCCGAGGAACGGCGTGACGAGGTCGTCGAAGAAGCCGCGGTCGTAGGCGGCCGCCATGTTGCGGTGGCTCGCGACGGCCAGCTCGTCCTGGTCGACGCGTTTGATCCCCATCTCCTTGGCTGTGAGGGCGGCGTGCTCCCCCATCGACAGGCCGGTGCGCGGCTCGCTGTTGGCCGGGATCTCGATGCCCAGCGTGGCGGGCAGCGTGCCCACCAACCTCAGCCGCTGCAGGTTGGATTTGGACCGGCGCAGCTTCAGCAGCGTGCGGCGCAGGTTGTCACCCAGGCCGATCGGCGGGTCGGAGGTGGTGTCCACGCCACCCGCGGCGGCCACCTCGTAGCGGCCGGCGGCGATGCCGTCCGCGGCGGCGATGGCGGCCTGCAGGCCGGTCCCGCAGGCCTGCTGGATGTCGAACGCCGGGGTGTACGACGACAGCTCGGATCCCAGCACGCATTCCCTGATCAGGTTGAAATCGCGGCTGTGCTTGAGCACCGCGCCGCCGACCACGACGCCCAGTCGCTGGCCGGCCAACCCGAACCGGTCCACCAGGCCCCCCAGGGCCGCGGTGAACATGTCCTGGTTGGACGCCTCGGCGTAGGCGCCGTCCGATCGCGCGAACGGGATGCGGTTGCCGCCGAGCACGGCGACTCTCCGTCGGGATGCGGTGGTCTCAGTACTGGCAGGGGCCACTGTATTTCTCCGTGATTCTCTGGGTACCTCAGTTTTGAACCGGCCGTCGGGGGCCATAATACCTACTGTTCTTACTCTGCAGTAAGTTCGTCCCCGATACGGTTGCCATGTAACGGCACGCCCACGCCCAGAACGACCTGGAAAGAAAGGGAAGGCAGCTCAGTGGCTCCCAAGGTCTCCTCCGATCTGTTCTCGCAAGTGGTCAACTCCGGCCCCGGATCATTTCTGGCCAAGCAACTCGGCATACCCCAGCCGGAGACGCTGCGCCGGTACAAGCCCGGCGAGCCGCCACTGTCCGGGCCGTTGCTGATCGGCGCCCCCCGAGATCAGCCGGGCCGGGTCGTCGAGCCCCTGCGCGCCGCGCTGGCCGCGGACTACGACCTGGTGGGCAACAACCTGGGCGGCCGCTGGGCCGACAAGTTCGGCGGCCTCGTCTTCGACGCCACCGGCATCACGACGCCCGCGGGACTCAAGGGGCTGTACGAGTTCTTCACGCCCGTGCTGCGCAACCTGGGGCACTCCGCGCGCGTCGCCGTAGTGGGAACCACCCCCGACGCCGCCGCCGACACCGACGAGCGGATCGCGCAGCGGGCGCTGGAGGGCTTCACCCGCTCGCTGGGCAAGGAGCTGCGCAACGGGTCGACGGTGCAGCTGGTGTACCTGTCGCCGCACGCCAAGCCCGCCGCGACGGGCCTCGAGTCCACCATGCGGTTCATCCTGTCCGGCAAGTCGGCGTACGTCGACGGCCAGGTCTTCTACGTCGGGGAGGCCGATTCCACCCCGCCGGCCGACTGGGACCGGCCGCTGGACGGCAAGGTCGCCATCGTGACGGGCGCCGCGCGGGGCATCGGCGCCTGCATCGCCGAGGTGTTCGCCCGCGACGGCGCCCGCGTCGTCGCGATCGACGTGGAGTCCGCCGCTGAGACACTCGCCGAGACCGCGAGCCGGGTGGGTGGCACGGCGCTGTGGCTCGACGTCACCGCCGACGACGCGGTCGACAAGATCACCGAGCACCTGCGTGACCACTATGCGGGGCACGCCGACATCCTGGTCAACAACGCCGGCATCACCCGCGACAAGCTGCTGGCGAACATGGACGATGCCCGCTGGGACGCCGTCCTGGCCGTCAATCTCCTTGCGCCACTTCGCCTCACCGAAGGGCTGGTCGGCAACGGCAGCATCGGGGAGGGCGGCCGGGTGGTCGGGCTGTCGTCGATGGCCGGCATCGCGGGCAACCGCGGCCAGACCAACTACGCCACCACCAAGGCCGGGATGATCGGGATCACCCAGGCGTTGGCGCCCGCTTTGTTCGACAAGGGCATCACGATCAACGCCGTCGCTCCGGGCTTCATCGAGACCCAGATGACGGCCGCGATTCCGCTGGCCACCCGCGAGGTCGGTCGCCGGCTGAACTCGCTATTCCAGGGCGGCCAGCCGGTCGATGTCGCGGAGACCATCGCCTACTTCGCCAGCCCCGCCTCGAATGCCGTGACCGGCAACGTGATCCGGGTCTGCGGCCAGGCCATGCTGGGCGCGTGAGCTGCGGGGGGATGCGATGAACCAGCCAAGCGGCCTGAAGAACATGCTGCGCGCGGTCGCCGGCGCGCTGCCGGTCGTCTCGCGTGCGGGCAACGTGCCCAGCCGTACGGTCACAATCGAGGAATTGCCGATCGACCAGGCCCACGTGGCCGAGTACGCGGCGGTCACCGGCCTGCGCTACGGCAACCGCGTGCCCCTGACCTACCCCTTCGCGTTGACGTTCCCCGCGCTGATGTCGCTGGTCACCGGGTTCGACTTCCCTTTCGCCGCAATGGGTTCGGTGCATACCGAAAATCACATCACCCAGTACCGCCCCATCGCGGTCACCGACACGGTCAGCGTGCGCGTGCACGCCGAAAACCTGCGCGAGCACCGCAAGGGGCTGCTGGTCGACCTGGTGACGGACGTCGGCGTCGGCAACGAGACGGCGTGGCACCAGGTGACGACGTTCCTGCACCAGCAGCGCACCAGCCTGTCCGACGAGCCGAAGCCGCCTCCGGAGAAGCAGCCGAAGCTGCCACCGCCCGGCGCCGTCCTGCGCGTCACCCCCGGACAGATCCGGCGCTACGCCGCCGTCGGCGGCGACCACAACCCGATCCACACCAACCCGATCGCCGCCAAGCTGTTCGGGTTCCCGACGGTCATCGCGCACGGGATGTTCAGCGCGGCGGCGGTGTTGCCGAACATCGAGGCCCGGTTCCCGGACGCGGTGCGGTACTCGGTGCGGTTCGGCAAGCCGCTGGTGCTGCCCGCGACCGCGGGGCTGTATGTCGATCAGAGCGATGATGGTGGCTGGGACATTTCCTTGCGCAACGTCGCCAAGAACTACCCGTACCTGACGGGTGCCGTGCGAGCCCTTTAGGCGTTGCTACGCGGGCCTGCGGCCCAAGAGCTGGACCTTCAATCCGTAGGCGCCGCAAGCGGTCAGCAGGAACACCAGGAACAGCCACAACGGCGGATGGGCCAGCTCCCACACGAAGATGGCGGCCCAAATCGGTGAGCCCTGGGTGACCGCGAGCACGCCGGCGGCTCCGGCCAGCGACACCGCCGGCGTGTGCAGGTGCGTGCCCGCCGCCGCATTGATCGCCAGCACCAGCGCCGATCCCGCCGCGGCGCCGGTGGCCAGCGACGGCGTCAGCATTCCGCCCGCACCGCCGGCCCGCAGGAACAGCGCCGTCAGCAGCGGCTTCAGCACCAGGATGGAGGCGGCCGCGGACAGCGTCATGCCGCTGGCGAGGCTGACGGTCAGGATGCTGCGGCCGTTACCGGGCAGTTCCGGCCACCAGTGCGAACAGGCGCCCATCACCAGGCCCGCCGCGGCGAGCGCGGGGACGAGCACCCAGGACCGCATCAGGGCGGCCGGTCGCGCCGCCGCCATGAGCCGATTGAACGCCAACCCCACGACGAGGGTCACCGGCGCCAGAATCAGCGCGTGGGCCGTCAGAACGTACGACGATTCCGCGCTTGGCCAGCTCAGGGTGGGCTGGTCGTGCGTGGCGGCCGAGCAGATGGCGACGGCCAGGCTGGAGGTGAGCAGCGCGGCCCCCACCGCCCGCGGGTGCCAGGTGTTGAGCATGATCCGCACGGCGAACAGCGCGCCGGCCAGCGGAACCGCGTACACCGCGCCCAGTCCGGCTCCGGCCGCGCACGCGAGCAGGACCTGCCGGTCGTGGACGGACAGCCGCTTGAGCCATCCGGTGCCGAAATCGCCGAGGGCGGCCGCAAATTGGCGCGGGGCACCCTCCCGCCCCAGGGACGCGCCGGAGCCGACCAACAGCACCTGCAACAGCGCGTCGACGCTCCACGCCAGCCGCGGGACCCGGGCGCGGCGGGCGATCGTCTCCGCGAGTGGCGGCACGTCGCTCCGGCGCCGCAGCGCCCACCACCCGAGTCCGGCGAGCGCGCCGCCGACCACCGGCCCCGCAACGCGGCGGACCGGGCTGCTGCCGGCGATGCCGCTCAGCAACGTGCCGAAGCTGTAGTTGTAGGCGGCGTGCTCGACGAAGCGCAGTACCGCCGTCGCCGCCAACCCGGCGACCCCGGCGAGCAATCCGACGATGATCACGGCGCAGAAGAATTCGATGTTGCAGCGGCGGGCGGGCAATCGAGCCGAAGCGGCCACCCCTCGAATGTAGGGTCTAGCGCGCGCCGGCACCGGAGCCACCCGGCTCGGGCTGCGTCCCGGCGGCCTCCAGGTCCTCGGGGCCGCCCCGCAGGCCGTGCCAGAACAGGTTGATCATCAGCTCGGCCGCCTCGTCGACGTCGATGTCGCCGGCGCTGAGCCGGCTGGCCATCGCCTCGCCCGCGCCGACCAGCGCGACCGCCATCAGCTCGTACTCGCGCTCCGGCCGCCGGGTGCGGCTGCCCGCCCGCATCAGCCCGGCGACCAGCTCGATGATCTGCTCGCGGCCCTCGCGCACCATGTGGGCGAACGCCTGCGAGCTGATCGCCTGGGTGTACATCACGATCCACGACGCCCGGTGGGTGTCGATGTAACGCAGGAAGGACCTGATCGCGTTGCGCAGCAAGTCCTTCGGGCCCTGGGTGAAGTCGATGTCGGCGCGCACAACATCGATGAACCGGCTCATCTCGCGGTTCAGGCAGGCGCCGAACAGGTCTTCCTTGGAGCCGTAATACAGGTACAGCATCGGCTTGGAGATCTGCGCCTCGGCGGCGATGGCGTCCATCGAGGTCTCGTGATAGCCGTTGACCGAGAACATCTGCACGGCGGCGTCGAGCATCTGCTGCTCGCGGACGGCACGCGGTAGCCGCTTGGTACCACCCGCCATTCACGCGCCTTTCTCACCCCGGACATCTGACTCAAGGGTAAGCAATGCCGCGCCGCGGCACCCGCTGTCAGGCGTTGTCAGGGCTTGTCAGGGCTTGTCAGGGCCCGCACTTGGGGCTGTGCCCCTTGACCGCGGCGACGCGTGCCAGCGAGGCGTCGACGTCGGTCATCTTCAGCTCGCCACCGGCCAGCGCCTTGTCCAGCCGGTCCAGCACCGCCGGTACCTCGTCGGTGGTCACCCACAGCGCGATGTCGGTTCCGGCCTGCAAGGTGCGCAGGACCGCCTCCGACACGCCGAACCGGTCCGAGATGGCGGCCATGCTGGACAGGTCGTCGCTGAAGATCGGGCCGTCGAAGGGATCGGCGCCGTATCCGGTGCCGGTGCGCAGCAGCTGCACCGCCGCCCGGTTCAGGCTGGCCGGGTCGCTGCCGGTCAGGTCGGGGACCTCGAGGTGACCCACCATCACGGCGACCGGCTTGGCCTTGGTCAGGGTGCGGTACGGCACCAGGTCATTGCCCTGCAGGTCGGCCAGCGGCGGCGTGCTCACGCCGCCGGTGTGGGAATCCCCTGAGCCGTGCCCGTGGCCCGGGAAGTGCTTGAGCACGGGCAGCAGGCCCGCCTCGCGCAGGCCGTCGGCGTACGCCCCGGCGTAGGCCGTCACCGTCGCCGGGTCGGAGCTGAACGACCGGTCGCCGATCACGGAGTCGTCGGGGGCGTCCGAGACGTCGGCCACCGGCGCGAAGTCGACCGTGATGCCCAATTTCTTCATCGCCTGGCCCCGGGTCAGCGCCAGGTCGTGAACCTGCTCAGGCGTCCGGGTCTGCCCCAGTTCCCGCGCCGACGGGGAGGGCCCGATCAGCTTCTTCAGCCGCGACACCCGGCCGCCCTCCTCATCGACGCTCACCGCGAGCGGGAGCGGCCCGGGATTGGCCGTGATGCCGGCCAGCGGGCCGTCGAAGATCGAGAGGTCGGTCCAGCTGCCGATGAAGATGCCGCCGACGTGGTAGTTGGCGACGACGGCGCGGGCGTCGTCGGCGTTCTTCACCCCGACCATCAACAGCTGGGCGAGCTTGTCGCGCGGCGGCAGCGCGGTGACGTCACCGCAGATCGGCGGCGGCGGAGCGGCCGTCGGCGTGGCGGCTTTGGTCGACGACGCGGCCGGCGGCCGGGCGGCGTGGCCGCAGCCCGACACCAGCGCCGCCGCGGCAGCGAGCACGGCGAGCACGGCGAGGGTGCGCGGGAAGGGCATCGGGCCATGCTTTCAGGCGGCATCGCGGGCGCCCAACCGGGGGCGCGCCGACCGCCGCTTCCTGCGCGAATCCCCCCAACCCCCCTGTTACGTTGGCCAGCGAACCCTTTGACTGGCAGGGAGGAGCCAGGATGAGCGGGGTGACGCTGGCCGCTGCGGCGAGCATTGCGGTGGGGCTGTCGCTCGGGGCCGCGGCGACCGTCGGGGTGACGCTCGCCTCCGATTCGCGCGAGGACCACGGCCCGGCGCCGGCGCGGCAGCCGCCCGCCCCCGCCGGGCCGAACATGGTGGACTACGGCGACCGCTGCTTCCACGGGCACTGCCTGCCCTGTGACAGCAAGGAAAGTTGCCTGAGCAAGCTCCCCCCGGAACTGCGCCCCTAGCGCTGACCTGCGACGCGGTCGCGCGCCGCTCTTCTGCTAGGTTGGCGCTTGGGCCTTTCAAGGTCGCGAAATGACCTTCAAGGTCGCGAAAACCCCAAGGAGCCATCGATGAACCGGATCGTTGCGCCCGCCGCCGCGAGCGTGGTGGTCGGCCTGTTGCTCGGCGCGGCCGCGATCTTCGGGGTCACCCTGATGGTCCAGCAAGACACGAAGCCGCCACTCCCCGGGGGCGATCCGCAGTCCTCAGTGCTCAACCGGGTCGAGTACGGCAACCGTAGCTAGCGGCGAGGCCGGGCACCGGGCGCCGCCGACGGACTCCCCGGCGAGGACCGGGGCAACCGAAAACTCGGCGTCGGTCCCCGACCCGTCGGTCGCGCCCCTATCACGTCGGTGGCTGGTCGTGGTCGGCGCGATCGCGCTGGTGTGCACGTTCGCGCAGGCTCCGGGGCAAATCTCCCCCGACACCAAGCTCGACCTCACCGCCAACCCGCTGCGGTTCCTGGCGCGCGCCACCAGCCTGTGGAACAGCGAGCTCCCCTTCGGCCAGGCCCAGAACCAGGCCTACGGCTACCTGTTCCCGCACGGCACCTTCTTCCTCGTCGGCCACGCGCTGGGTCTGCCCGGTTGGGTGACGCAGCGGCTGTGGTGGGCGCTGCTGCTGACCGTCGGCTTCTGGGGGCTGCTGCGCGTCGCCGAGGCGCTGGGTATCGGGAGCGCATCCTCCCGCGTGGTCGGGGCCGTGGCGTTCGCGCTGTCGCCGCGGGTGCTCACCACCCTGGGGTCGATCTCGTCGGAAACCCTGCCGATGATGTTGGCGCCCTGGGTGTTGCTGCCGACGATCCTGGCGTTGCGTGGCGCGGGTTCCGACCGGTCGGTGCGGGCGCTGGCCGCGCGGGCGGGCGTGGCCGTCGCGCTGATGGGCGCGGTCAACGCCATCGCGACCTTGGCCGGGTGCCTGCCCGCGGTGATCTGGTGGGCTTGCCACCGGCCCAACCGGCGGTGGTGGCGCTACACGGGTTGGTGGCTCGTCGCGCTGTGCCTGGCGACGCTCTGGTGGGTGGTGGCGCTGGCGCTGCTGCGGGCGATCAGCCCGCCCTTCTTGGACTTCATCGAATCCTCCGGCGTGACGACGCAGTGGTCGTCGCTCACCGAGATCCTGCGCGGTACCGACAGCTGGACGCCGTTCGTGGCGCCGACGGCGACGGCGGGCGCGCCCCTGGTGACCGGCTCGGCTGCCGTCCTGGCCACCTGCCTGGTCGCGGCGGCCGGACTGGCCGGGCTGGCCACGCCCGGAATGCCCGCCCGGGGTCGGCTGGTGGCGATGCTGCTGGTCGGGGTGGCGCTGATGGCGGCCGGCTACAGCGGCGGGCTGGGTTCGCCCCTGGCCCACCAGGTGCAGGCGTTCCTCGACGCCGCCGGGGCGCCCCTGCGCAACGTGCACAAGCTGGGATCCGTCATCCGGATCCCCGTGGCGCTGGGTATCGCCCAGCTTCTCGGCCGCGTGGTCCTCCCGGGATCGGTGCCGCGCTCGGAATGGCTGCGCGCCTTCGCCCACCCGGAACGCGACAAGCGCGTGGCGGTGACCGTCGTGGTGCTGACCGCGCTCGCGGTGGGCACCTCGCTGGCGTGGACGGGTCGGCTCGCCCCGCCGGGCACGTTTGCCGCGATCCCCCGGTACTGGCACGACGCCGCCGACTGGCTCAGCGCCCATGACGCCGGGACCCCGGCCCCGGGCCGGGTGCTGGTGGTCCCCGGCGCGCCGTTCGCCACCCAGGTGTGGGGCACCAGCCACGACGAGCCGCTGCAGGTGCTGGGCAGCAGCCCCTGGGGCGTGCGTGACTCGATCCCGCTCACGCCGCCGCAGACCATCCGCGCGCTTGATTCCGTGCAACGCCTGTTCGCCGCCGGGCGCGCCTCGGCGGGGCTCGCGGACACCCTTGCCCGGCAAGGCATTTCGTATGTGGTGCTGCGCAACGACCTGGACCCGGAGGCATCGCGCTCGGCGCGACCGATCTTGGTGCACCGCGCCGTCGAGGGGTCGCCGGGGCTGCGAAAGGTGGCACAGTTCGGCGAGCCGGTGGGGCCCGGCACGCTGGCGGGGTTCGTCGCCGACAGCGGCCTGCGGCCGCGTTACCCGGCGGTGGAGATCTACCGGGTCGCCACCGAAAGTGACCCCGGCGCACCATATTTCGCCGACACCGACCACCTCCCCCGCGTTGACGGCGGGCCCGAGGTGCTGCTGCGCTTGGACGAGCGGCGGCGCCTGCTGGGCCGGCCGCCGCTGGGTCCCGTCCTCATGACGACCGACGCCCGCGCCGCGGGCCTGACGGCGCCCGCCGTGACCGTGACGGACACCCCGCTGGTCCGCGAGACCGACTACGGCCGCGTCGACCAGCATTCCTCGGCGATTCGCGCGCCCGGCGACGCGCGGCACACCTACAACCGGGTTCCCGACTATCCGGTCCCCGGCGCCGAGCCCGTGTTCGGTGCGTGGTCGGGTGGCCGGATCACGGTATCGAGCTCGTCGGCCGACTCCACCGCGATGCCCGATGTCGCTCCGGCGACCTCGGCCGTCGCCGCGACCGACGGCGACCCGGCCACCGCGTGGGTGTCCAACTCGCTGCAGTCCGCCGTCGGGCAGTGGCTGCAGGTCGATTTCGACCACCCGCTGACCAACGCCGCGATCACGCTGACGCCCAGCGCCACCGCCGTCGGCGCCCAGGTCCGCCGCATCCTGATCGAGACCGCCAACGGCAGCACCACGCTGCGGTTCGACGAGCCCGGCAAGCCGCTCGCCGCCGCGCTGCCCTACGGCGAGACGCCGTGGGTGCGGATCACCGCCGCCGGCACCGACGACGGCTCACCCGGGGTGCAGTTCGGCATCACCGACCTGTCCATCACGCAGTACGACGCGTCCGGCTTCGCCCATCCCGTGGACCTGCGCCACACCGTGCGGGTACCCGGCCCGCCGCCGGGCTCCGCGGTCGCCGGCTGGGACCTGGGCTCGGACCTGCTCGGCCGGCCCGGCTGCGCCCAGGGGCCCGACAGCGTGCGCTGCGCGTCGTCGATGGCCCTGGCACCGGAAGAGCCGGTCAACTTCAGCCGGACGCTGACCGTTCCCGCGCCGGTCTCCGTGACGCCCACCGTTTGGGTGCGACCGCGGCAGGGCCCGAAGCTGGCCGACCTGATCGCCGAGCCGAACACCACCCGCGCCGGGGGCGAATCCGACCTGGTGGACGTCCTGGGCTCCGCCTATGCGGCCACCGACGGCGACCCGGCCACGGCGTGGACGGCGCCGCAGCGGGTGGTGCAGCACAAGACCCCGCCGACGCTGACCCTGACGCTGCCGCAGCCCACCGAGGTCACCGGCCTGCGCCTGGTGCCCAGCCGGTCGACGCTGCCGGCCCACCCGACCACGGTGGCCGTCAACCTCGGCGACGGCCCCCAGGTGCGGCAGCTCGAGCCCGACCAGCCACAGACGCTTACGTTGCGCCCCCGCGTCACCGACACGGTCAGCGTCAGCCTGCTGGACTGGGAAGACATCATCGACCGCAACGCGCTGGGTTTCGACCAGCTCAAGCCACCGGGGCTGGCCGAGGTCGCGGTGCTCGGAGCCGACGGCAACCCCATCGCACCCGCCGACGCCGGACGCAACCGCGGCCGGGCGGTCACCGTCGACTGCGACCAGGGGCCGGTCATCGCGGTGGCGGGCCGGTTCGTGCATACCGCTATCCACACCACGGTGGGCGCGCTGCTCGACGGCGCGCCCGTCCAGGCGCAACCGTGCCAGCCCGACCCCATCGCGCTCCCGGCCGGCGGGCAGGAACTGCTCATCAGCCCCGGCGCCGCGTTCGTCGTCGACGGCGCCGAGCTGTCGACTACCGCCGCGCAATCGCTCAGTGCCGTAACCCATTCCGCGCCCGTCGGGGCGTGGGGCGAGACTCGGCGCGAGATACGGACACCCGCGTCGGACAGGTCCCGGCTGCTGGTCATCCCCGAGAGCGTCAACCCCGGTTGGGTCGCGCGCACTCACACCGGGGCGCGGTTGACGCCGGTCGCTGTGAACGGTTGGCAGCAGGGCTGGGTGGTGCCCGCGGGGGATCCCGGCACCATCACGCTGACGTTCGCGTCCGACACGCTCTATCGTGCCGGCCTGGCGGTCGGACTGGCGCTGCTGCCGCTGCTCGCGGTGCTGGCGTTCTGGCGCACCCGCCGACACCGAGACGATGACGACCCACCTGCCGTGCCATGGACGCCAGGGGCGTGGGCGGCGGTCGCGGCGCTGGCGGCCGGTGCCGTCGTCGCCGGCGCGGCAGGCGTGGCCGTGATGGGCGCCGCGCTCGGCCTGTCGTACGCGCTGCGCGGCAACGAGCGGCTGCTGTCCCGCGTGACCGTCGCGTTGGGCGCGGGCGGGCTGATCCTGGCCGGGGCGGTGCTGTCCCGCCATCCCTGGCGATCGGTCGACGGTTATGCCGGACATTCGGCGAATGTCCAACTGCTGGCGCTGGTCTCGCTTGCGGCGCTCGCCGCCTCGGTGGTCGCCCTGCCGGCGCGGAAGCCCCGCCTCGGCGGGCAATAGCTTGGCTCGGCGTTTATCGCCTGCTTGACTGGGCATGCGGGTTGGGCAACCGGTCCAAGGAGTTACGCCATGGGATGGTTCTCGGCGCCCGGTTACTGGCTGGGCAGGCTGGTCCTCGAGCGCGGCGTCGCGGCGATCTACCTGATCGCGTTCGTCGGCGCCGCTGCCCAATTCCGGGCGCTCATCGGCGAACGGGGCATGCTGCCGGTGCCGCGTTTCCTGGCGGAGCAGTCGTTTTGGCGCTCGCCGAGCATCTTCCACCTGCGATATTCCGATGGGCTGTTCGCCGGCGCCTCGTGGTTCGGCGCGGCGCTGGCGGCGGGCGTCGTCGCCGGGGCGGCCGACCTGGTGCCGCTATGGGCCGCGATGGTGATGTGGCTGACGCTGTGGGTCCTCTACCTGTCGATCGTCAACGTGGGGCAAGCGTGGTACTCGTTCGGCTGGGAGTCGCTGCTGCTGGAGGCCGGCTTCTTGATGATCTTCCTCGGCAACGACCGGGTGGCGCCCCCACTGCTGACCCTGTGGATGGCGCGGCTGTTGTTGTTTCGGGTCGAGTTCGGCGCGGGGCTGATCAAGATGCGCGGCGACGAATGCTGGCGCGACTTGACCTGCCTGTACTACCACCACGAGACGCAGCCCATGCCCGGGCCGCTGAGCTGGTTCTTCCATCATCTGCCCAAGCCGCTGCATCGAATCGAGGTGGCGGGCAACCACTTCTCGCAGCTGATCGTGCCGTTCGGGCTATTCGCACCGCAGCCGGTGGCCAGTGTGGCCGCGGCGGTCGTCGTGGTCACCCAGATGTGGCTGGTTGCGTCGGGCAACTTCGCCTGGCTCAACTGGGTGACGATCCTGCTGGCCTGCAGCGCCATCGATGACGCGTCGGTGCGGGCGGTGCTCCCGGTGCCGGGGCATCATTGGTCGGCGCCACCTCACTGGTTCGCCGGCGTGGTCGTCGTGTTCACCGGCGCGGTGCTGTTTCTGAGCTACTGGCCCGTGCGCAACATGTTGTCCACCCGGCAGCGAATGAACATGTCCTTCAACCCCTTTCACCTGGTCAACACGTACGGGGCGTTCGGGAGTATCGGCCGCGTCCGCCGCGAGGTGGTGGTCGAGGGCACCGACGAGCCGGTGATCACCGGCCAGACGGTATGGAAGGAGTACGAATTCAAGGGCAAGCCCGGCGGCGTGCGCCGGCTCCCGCGCCAATGGGCGCCTTACCACCTGCGCCTGGACTGGCTGATGTGGTTCGCCGCCATCTCGCCCGGCTACGCCCGGCCGTGGCTGAGGCCGTTCCTGGAGCGGCTGCTGCGCAACGATCCGGCCACGCTGCGGCTCCTGCGGCACAACCCGTTTCCCGAGTCGCCGCCGCGCCACGTGCGCGCGCGACTCTATGAGTACCGGTTCACGACGTGGCGGGAGTTGCGCGCCGAGCGAGCCTGGTGGCATCGCACGTTGATCGGCGCGTACGTTCCGCCGATGGCGCTGGAAGCGGATTCCGGGCGGCGCTAACCCGCCGCCGGCCGGTCCAGCAGCTGGAGACGCGCGTCGAGCAGCCGCGGGTAGTACCAGTAGTAGCCGCCGAGATATGCGAAGGCCACTGTTAGCACCAGGCTCCGCAGCGTGAAATGCTGTGCGTCACTGATGAAGCCGACAACTTGCACCGCCACGAGGATCCAACAGGCGGCGATCATCAGCTTGGCCGAACCCGCGATGGAGTCGCGGGCGCGCTTGATCAGTTGCCGCGCCGCCTGACGTCTTGCCGGATCGTCGGGAACGGGTCCCGAACGCATCGCCTTCGAAACTTGACGACAGTCTGCGAATGAGAGCGCTTCCAACGAGGGGCGCAGCCCCGTCATGCGGCGGGACGAGCCGAGCGCCGTGGCCAGGCCGATCACCAGCGCGACGACCGCGACGGTGATCCACCACGGTGCGCTGGTCCAGTGCGATGGGGCCGGCCCGGTCGGATAGTCGCCGATCATCACCAGAGGGGTCAGGCCCAGCACGACCACCAGCGCGTACAGCGGCCATTGCAGCCACCACGGTCTCAACGACAGCCACAGCGACACAGGGGAAACCTTATCGAAGGGCCGGCTCAGCTAGGCCGCGCCGTCGTCGCCTTCGTCTTCGTTCTCGTTGTGGAGGAGTTTTTCGGGGTGCCAGCAGGGGTTGGTGCGGGGTTGGCCGCGTTCTTGGTGGGGTGGGGGATCCATTGGGGCGTAGAGCACGATTCGTTGGCCGGGTGAGGCCAGCCGTTTGGTGTGGTAGAGCGCCAGGGCTTTGGCGTGGTCGAAGACGGCCAGGTAGTGGTGGGCGTGGCGGGCCAGCCGGATCACGTCGCTGATCGGTAGCCGGGTGCCGCCGCCGGTGCGGCCGGTGCCGGCGGCGGCTTCGAGCTCCCGCAGGGTGGTGGTGACGATGATGGCCGCGGGCAGCCCGTTGTGTTGGCCGAGGTTGCCTGAGGCCAGCAGCGCACGCAGGCCCGCGAGCAGTCCGTCGTGGTGGCGTTGGGCGGCGGTGCGGGCGTCGCGGTCGATCGCCTCCCGGGTGGGGGCGCCGTCCACACACGGGGTCTGCTCGAGGGGGTTGCACATGCCGGGGGCGGCCAGTTTGGCCAGCACCGCCTCCACGGTGGCGCGGGCTTGGGGGGTCAGGTGCCCGCGCAGCTGCGACATGCCGTCGGCGCCCTGGGGGCCCAGGGTCAGCCCGCGCCGCCGGGCGCGGTCGGTGTCGGTGTAGCTGCCGTCGGGGTTGAGCCGGTCGGCCACCGCGGCGGCGAACTGCGCCAGGTGTCCAGGGCCGCACTGCGCGCCCAGGGCGGCCAGCTGGGTTTCCACCAGTTCGCGGGTCTCGACGCCCACCGAGGCGGGCAGGGTGTGAAACAACCGGCGGACCACCGCGACCTGCTCGACCCCCAACGTGCCGGCGCGCTGGGCGGCGGCGGTCGCCGACAGCGCCGGCGCGATCGGCTCCCCGGTAAGGCCGTACCGCGCACCCAACTCGGCGGCGCCCTTGATGCGCCGGCCGGCTTCGGCGCGGCTGATCAACACCGTCTCGGCGATCGCATGAGACAGCTTGCCGCCCAACTCTTCAGCGGTGGCCTGCCGGGCCAGGTCATTGATCAGCGGATGCTCGATCGCCGGGATCCGCCGACGCACCCGCTCACACCGGCGCAACACCCGCAACCGCGCACCGGTGTCCAACACATCAAACGACAACCCCAAAGCACGGTCCAAGTCGGCATCGAGCGCGTCGAACACCGCATCGATCTCTGCACAACCACCCGCACTCACACCGCCAAACTAACCCCCACCCCCGACAAAACCCGCCGGTCAAATCGCCCCAGATACACACTCGAAAAATTACTTTCAGCCAACCCATTTCGGATCACACCGAGGCCGCAACGCCGACGATTCGAGGCGCAATCACCGGCCCCGAGCCGGGGCGCCGAGCCGCTACAGCGTCTCGTCCAGTTCGCCCAGCCGGTCGGTCAGCCGGAGGTTGTCGGAATAGTCGACCGGGCAGCAGATCAGCGAAACCCCGTCATCGTTGAGCGCCGCCCGCAACGTCGGCAGCAGCTCGTCGGCGCTGTTGATCCGATAACCCTTGGCGCCAAAGCTTTCCGCGTATTTCACGATGTCGGGGTTGCCGAAGTTGACGTAGTAATGCTCGCCGAGCTCCAGGTCCATTTTCCACTCGATGAGGCCGTAAGCCCCGTCCTCCCAGATCAACACCACCAGCGGGATCTTCTCGCGGACGGCGGTCTCGATCTCCTGCGAGTTCATCAGGAACGCGCCGTCGCCGACGACCGCGAGCACCTTCGAGTCCGGCCGGGCCAGCTTGACGCCGAGCGCGCCGGGCAGCGCAAAACCCATGGTGGACAAGCCGTTTGATACCAAGCAGGTGTTGCATTCGTAGGTCGGGTAGAGCCGGGCCATCCACATCTTGGTGGCACCGGTGTCGACCAGGACGACGTCGCTGCGGCCCAGCGCCGCACGAGTGTCGGCGACCAGCCGCGCGGGCGCCAGCGGGTAACGCGAATCCTCCTGCGCCTGAGCGAATTCCTCGGCGAGCAGCCCGGAGCCGGGCACCTCGGGATCCGCCTCGTAGGCGTGGCCGGCGAGCCCTTCCGTCAGCGCGTCGAGCGAGGCGCTGATGTCGCCGATGATCCCGACGTCCACTGAGTAGTGCGCGTCGACCTCGGCCGGGAACCGGTGAATGTGGATGATCTTCTTGTCGGCCTGCGGATTGATCCGGACCGGGTCGAACTCCTGCAGCTCGTAGCCGACCGCGATCACCACGTCGGCGTTGTCGAACCCGAAGTTGACGTAGTCGTGCCGCATGAACCCGAGCGTCCCGATGCTGTTGGGATGGTCGTCGGGCATCACGCCCTTGCCGTGGAACGTGTTGGCGACCGGGATGCCGAGTTGCTCGGAGAATCGCACCAGGGCCGCCGTCGCGCCGCCGCGGGCGGCGCCGTGACCCGCCAGCACCACCGGCCGCTTGGCCTGCCGCAGGATGTCCACCGCGCGGGCGACCTGGCCGGGCGCCGGCGCGTCGGCGCGAACCACATTGCGCGGCAACGGCGCCAGGTCGTAGTCGGCCTCGTCGGCATCGATGTGTTCGGGCACCGCCAGGTACACCGCGGCGGGCCGCTCCGTCTCGGCGACCTTGAACGCCTTGCGGAACATCTCCGGTATGGCGCGCGCGGTCGGCACACCGGCGGACCACCGGGTGATGGGGGCGAACATTCGCACCAGGTCGACGTACTGGTGCGACTCCTTGAACTCCCGGTCCTGGCCGACCTGCGCGGAGATCGCGACCAGCGGGGTGCTGTTGGTGGTGGCGTCGGCGACGCCGAGTTGCATGTTGATCGCGCCCGGGCCCAGGGTGGCGGACACCACCGCCGCCCGCCCGGTGACGCGGCCGTACATCTCCGCCATGAACGCCGCGCCCTGCTCGTGCCGCGTCAGCACGTAGCGGATGTCCGAGGACGCCAGTGCCTGCACGAAGCGAATGTTCTCCTCCCCCGGCAACCCGAAGACGACGGACACCCCCTCGTTCTCCAGGCACTTGACCATCAGCTCCGCGGCTTTGCTCATCCCGGCACCTCCACTTCGCGACCCTTCGCGACACTTCGCGACGATAGTCCCGAAGGTAGCGCGGTAGTCCGGCGGCGTCGCGCGGCACGGGGGTATCTCTCGGACCGCGGTTCCTGCGCGGGTTCGGAAATGGCAGGCTGGGTATGGACGTTTACATACGCAGCTACCCAACTCAACGAAGGATGTCAGCGTGCCTATAGCCACCATCAACCCGGCCACCGGCGAGACAGTCAAAACCTTCACCCCGGCGACCGACGCCGAAGTCGACGCGGCGATCGAGCGCGCCTACGAGCGATTCCTCGACTACCGCCACAACACCACCTTCGCCCAGCGTGCGCAGTGGGCGAACGCCACCGCCGACCTGCTGGAAGCCGAGGCCGACGAGGTCGGCGCGATGATGACCCTGGAAATGGGCAAGACCCTCAAATCGGCCAAGGCCGAGGTCATCAAGTGCGCCAAGGGGTTTCGCTACTACGCGGAGAACGCTGAGAAGCTGCTCGCCGACGAGCCCGCCGACGCCGCGGCGGTCGGCGCGAAGCAGGCCTACACCCGCTACCAGCCGCTCGGCGTGGTGCTGGCCGTGATGCCGTGGAACTTCCCGCTGTGGCAGGCCGTCCGGTTCGCCGCGCCGGCGCTGATGGCCGGCAACGTGGGCCTCCTCAAGCACGCCTCCAATGTCCCGCAGTCCGCGCTGTATCTCGCCGACGTCATCTCCCGGGGCGGCTTCCCGGACGGCTGCTTCCAGACGCTGCTGGTCTCCTCGAGCGCCGTCGAGCGCATCCTGCGCGACCCGCGCGTCGCGGCCGCCACCCTTACCGGAAGTGAACCGGCCGGGCAGTCGGTGGCCGCCATCGCCGGCGACGAGATCAAGCCCACCGTGCTCGAGCTCGGCGGCAGCGACCCGTTCATCGTGATGCCGTCCGCGGACCTCGACGAGGCCGCCAAGACCGCGGTCACCGCCCGCACCCAGAACAACGGCCAGTCGTGCATCGCCGCCAAACGGTTCATCATCCACACCGACATCTACGACGCATTCGTGGACAAGTTCACCGAGCGGATGGCCGCGCTCAAGGTGGGCGACCCGACCGACCCGGACACCGACGTGGGCCCGCTGGCCACCGAGTCCGGGCGCGACGAGATCGCCAAGCAGGTCGACGACGCCGCCGCGGCGGGCGCCACCATCCGGCTCGGCGGCAAGCCCATCGGGGGGCCGGGGTGGTACTACCCGCCGACGGTAGTCACCGACATCACCAAGGACATGGCGCTCTACACCGAAGAGGTGTTCGGCCCGGTCGCCTCGATGTACCGGGCCGAGAGCATCGACGAGGCCATCGAGATCGCCAATGCCACCACCTTCGGGCTGGGCTCCAACGCCTGGACCAACGACGAGGCCGAACAGCAGCGGTTCATCGACGACATCGAGGCCGGCCAGGTCTTCATCAACGGAATGACCGTGTCCTATCCCGAATTGGGCTTCGGTGGCGTCAAGCGATCCGGGTATGGGCGCGAACTCGCGGGTCTGGGCATCAGGGCGTTCGTCAACGCCAAGACCGTGTGGGTCGGCGAGTCGGAGAGCGGCTCGGCGGCGGGTGGCAGCAAGGTCGAGTGACCTTCGCCGCCGTCAACGAGGCTGGCGGCGACACAGCCCGGTCCGGACCGCGGCCAGCGCGGTGGCGGCCGCGCGGTCGGCAACCGCATGGTCGAGCGGTTCCTCGGTGACCAACTTCCGGTAGTAGATGGGCGCGGCAACGAGGCCCACGAATTCGCGGACGTCGACATCGGCGGGCAGCTCGCCCCGCGCGATCGCCGCCTCGACCATGCCCGCCGCGCCCTCGTAGCGGCTGGCGAAGAAGTCGCGCTTGAGGCCGGCGATCAGCGGTTCCTGGGCGGCGTCGGAGAACATCGCGCGCACGATGCCGGCAAGCGCCGGCGAATCGCTGGTCAGGAAGTCGACGAGGCCACGGCCGAACGCGCGCAGATCCCCGTCGATGGAACCGGTGGCGGGGATCGGGAATTCGTCCGAGGCCACCTCGTCGATGGCGGCGGCCAGGACGGCCTCCTTCGTCTGCCAGCGCCGATAGATGGTTGTCTTGTTCACCCCCGACCGCTCGGCGATGCGCTCGATGGTCAGTCCCGTGTAGCCGGCTTCGGCCAGCACCAGCAGCGCGGCGTCCAGCACCGCGGCGCGCACCCGCGACGTCCGGCCGCCGGGCCGCGTGGTGCCCGGCCCCGGCGGTGTGGCTCCGTCGACTACGCCGCCCATAACGCAACCTCCTGTTGTGTTAGTGCCACTAAGCATGCCATACTCGCGCTAATGCATCGACCAGTTGCATTACCGGAGGAGGCGGCATGCGGTTCATGTTTCAAACGGACGAGTCCTTCTCGTTCGAGACATTGCGGGCGGTCGGATACACCGTTTACGGCGGAGCGGATATCGGCGAGGTGATGGCGACGGCGGCCCGGATCACCCCCGGCGATTGGGAGTCATGGCACCGGGAATGGCGGGCCCTGGCCGACCGGATCGCCGGCATCGCCGATGCGTGCGCGGCCAAGGGACACACCGTCAGCGCCAACAGCGCCTACCTTCGGGCCTCGAACTATTACCGGACCGCCGAATTCTTTCTGCGCGAGGACCCGGCCAGTGACCCGCGGGTGGCCGAGACGTCGGCTCGGGCCGTGCAGACCTTCACCGCCGCTCCGGAGATCCAAGAACACTGGATCCCAGTGCAAATCCCTTACCAGGGAATCGAACTCAAGGGCTATTACCTCAACGTCCGCGGGAAGAACCGCGGGCCGACGTTGGTCGCGCACGGCGGTTACGACTCGACGGTCGAGGAAATGTTCTTCGGCGTCGGCGAGGCGGCCCACCGGCATGGCTGGAACTGCCTGATCTTCGAGGGTCCGGGCCAGGGCGCGGCGTTGCGGATCGACAAACTCCCGTTCCGCCACGACTGGGAGGCCGTCGTCTCCCCGGTGCTCGACGTCGCCGTGACCCTGCCCGGGGTCGACACCGAACGGATTGCGCTGCTGGGCATGAGCATGGGTGGCTACCTCGCGCCCCGGGCGGCGGCCTTCGACACGAGGATCGCGGCGTGCATCGCCTACGACGGCGTGTTCAATTTCGCCGCCGCCCTGCCGCCGGTCAGCGCGATCGATGAGGTGATCGCCTCTCCCGAGAAGGCGCCGACGCAACTGCGGTGGGCGGTCCTCAACGGGCTGTGGGCGCTCGGGGCCGCGACGGGCCGGGAACTGGCCGACGCGTTTGCGAAGTACGACCTCAGCCCCGTGGTCGACGGGATCACCTGCCCCACGCTGGTGTGCGAGGCCGAGGAGGACCAATTCTTCAAGGGCCAGCCACAACTGCTGTACGACGCGCTGCGCTGCCCGAAGACGCTGGTGAAATTCACCGCCGCCGAGGGCGCCGAACAGCATTGCCACGAGGGCGCCCTGACGCTGTTTCACCAGCGGATGTTCGACTGGCTCGACGAAACCCTGGCGTCATGACCGGCCTCGCCCGGCAATCGATCAGGCCGACGCGCCCGCCAGGGCCTTCTCGTCCTCGTCGGCGAAGGTGTCCTCGAGCTGCACCGGCGAATAGTCGAGGTCGATCTCGGCGACCGGGCGCCCACGGGCGCTGCTGATCGTGCCGAAGCGCCGCATGCCCTTGTCGGCGGCGTACTGCATGAACTCGTCCACCGAAAGCCCGAAGGGCATCGGGTCGTACAGGGCGAAACCCTCTTCGATGAGGCGCAGGCCGAGCGGCATGAGCTCGTTCATGCGCGCCTCGAAGACCTCCCAGTTGCGGTCGTCGGCGGCGACGTGGCGCCGGCAGGTGAAGGTGCCCCACGCCATGTGGCGCCGCTCGTCGTCACCGATGCGCCGCACCAGTTCCTGCATGCCGGGCAGGATGCCGCGCTCCACGCAGATCTTGTGCCAGCCGAAGTAGCCGGTGAGCGCCAGCATGCCCTCGACCATGTGGTTGTAGGTGACCGACGCCCGCACCTGGGCGGCCGGTGACGGGTCCACCGACAAGGCGTTGAGACACTCGGGCAATTCCTCGTAGAAGATCGTCCGGTAGGTGGGTATGTCGTCGAGGTAGCGGTGCAGGTCCTCGGTGACGCCCACGGCGTCGAGCCACATGCGGAACACCTGCACGTGCTTGGCTTCCTCGAACGCGAATTGGGTCAGGTACATCTCGTCGCCCAGCCGCCCCTCGGCGCGCATCGCGGCCATGAACGGCTGGATGTCCTCGGTCACCGCCTCCTCGCCAGCAATGAACTCGGCGCACAGCCGGATGGCGTAGTCGCGTTCGTCGCCGGAGAGCAGTTCCCAGTCGGCGCGATCGCGGGAGAAGTCGATGTCGGCCGGATTCCAGAACTTCGCGTTGCCGCCGGCAAACAGCTTGAGCGGCAAGCTGTCCCAGTTCAGGCCGCCCTTGACCATGGAACCCGTGCTGCTGCGTGTCATGAGACCTCCTCAGATCGTTTGACGGCTGACGTGACTGGCCGGTCGGAGAACGCGGCGGCCAGGACAGCCACGAGCCTGCGCACGGCGAGCGCGGGCTGCTCCGGGGTGGGCTCGTCGAGCCCGAGGATGGGGTCCAGCCCACGCATGTACGGGGCCAGCGCCAGGTGCGGGAAGATCAGCAGCAGCAGCGACAACAACGCCTCGGTGTCGGAATCGGCGCGCAGGTCGCCGCGCGCCCGGGCGTCGCGCACCAAGGGCCGCAACACCTCCAGGTAGTGCCGGTGGATGACGCTGCGCACGCTGACCCGGGCGTCGGCGTCGACCTCGAGGGTCGCCGCGGCGTGCAGGGACCGTTCGTGGGGATGTTCGGCGTAATAGGCGACCCAGCCGTCGAGCAGGTCGGTGAGGAACTCGAAGAACGGCCGGCTCGGGTCGAGCCGGCGGATCAGGTCCTCCACGTAGGAGCGCACCCGCTGGCTGGCGATGTCGGCGATGAACGCGTAAAGGTCCCGCTTGTCCGCGAAATACTGGAACAGGCTGCCCTTGGCGACCCCGGCACGCCGGGCGATGACGTTGAGGCTGCCGCCGGAGAATCCACGGGCGCCGAACTCGGCTTCGGCGGCCTCGATGATCGCCGCGCGGCGCGCGGGGTCGACGCGCGCCCATGTGACCGTCGGCAACGCTGCCTCCTAGCCTCGATGACCACGGGTCATCTTACTGTGAGGCACCTCACAGTCAAGGGGCTGGGCGGGGCGCTCCGCCCGGACGTCAGGGCCGCATCTGGTAGACACCGTTGAGCGGCTGGACGTGTTCCTTCCAGACCTGGTCGTAGCGCGCCGGGTCGTGCACCGGGCGCCGGATCATCCGCATCGCGAACCGGGCCTGATCCTGCGTGGTGGCCGGCTTGTCGCTCAGTTCGACGGCGTAGCCGTTGAAGTCGCGGACCAGCACGGCGAAGATCTGGTCGACGAGCGCCGCGTCAACCCCGGACAGCCCGGCCTCCTCGAGGATCAGCTGGGCATACGGCACCGTCGCGAACAGCTGCCCGACGGCGAACGCGAAATCGATGTCCTTCTGCTGCGCGGCGTCGGGGGTGGCGCTGGCGAGCATGTCGGCGAGCACGTCGATCTGCTGGCGCAGCAGCGCGACGTTCGGCAGGTGCCCGAAGCTCTCGAAGGCGGCGCGCCAATCGTGGAAGCGCACCTTGCCCAGCCCCCCGGTCGGCCCCTGCGCGAACAGGAAGGTGTCGTCTGCGGCGTCGTCGCGGCGGCCGATCGTCGGCAGCGCGGAGTCGGGGGCGAACAGGAAGTTGGGCATGAACTTGGCGAGCAGCCCGATGTTGATGTGGACGGTGCCCTCCAGCCTGGGCAGCAGCCCGATCTCGCGGGTGACGGCCTCGAAGAAGGTGTCCTTCTCCACCCCCTTGGCGGCGATCACGTCCCACAGCGCGATGATCACGCGCTCCCCTTCGCTGGTGATCTTGGCCTTGGTCAGCGGACTGTAGAGCAGGTAGCGGCGGTCCCGGGCGGACGCGCTGCGCATGTAGTCGCAGGCCCTGGCGGCGACCAGCCGCATGGCGGCCAGCCGGACGTAGGCGTCGGTGAGCAGCCGCCGGACGTGGCTGAAGTCGGTGACGACCGTCCCGTAGAGGATGCGATTGGAGGCGTGGGTGACCGCCTCGTACATGGCGTGGGTGCACATGCCGACCGCGCCCCACCCGAGGTTGTACTTGCAGACGTTGACGGTGTTGAGCGCGGCGTGGAAGGCCTCGGGGCCGCGGTGCAGGATGTCGGATTCGGCGACCGGGTAGTCGCGCAGCGCGTAGTTGGCGACGAAGTTCTGCGAGTTCACCACGTTCTTGATCAGCTCGTACCGGTCGTGCTGCGAGTCGGCGACGAAGAACACGTACTCGTCCGATCCGGCGATCTTGCCGAACGTGGAGACCATCCGGGCGACGTTGGCGTTGCCGATGTAGTACTTCTCGCCGTTGGCCACCCAGCCGTGCTCGCTGGGCGTCAGGATCATGTCGGTCTGATAGACGTCGGCGCCGTGGGTCTGCTCGGACAGGCCGAAGCCGAACACCTCGCCGGCCTCGAGCTGGGCGGCCGCCTTGCGTTTGGCGTCCTCGTTGTCGCTCATCCAGATCGGACCCAGCCCCAGGGCGGTGACCTGGAACGGGTACCAGTAGCTGAGCCCGTAGAAGCCCACGATCTCGGCGAACTCGCTGATCCGGTAGGTATCCCAGCGGGTATCGCCGGAGCCGTACTCCGACGGCGTGAGCAGCGACGCGAAGATCCGCTCGCGGCCGATGTGGTCAAGGAAATCGGAGTACCACACCCGGTTGTGGTCGTCCGACTTCAGCCGCGCCTTGCCCCGGGACTCGAAGAAGTCCACCGTCGCGGCCATGATCTCCCCCGAGCGACGGTCGCGGTGCTTGCGCTGCAGGTGGTGGGGATCGAGCAACATGACGCGCCTCCCGACGGCCGGAACCAAGACGAGGGTGACGGTACTGCTCGCACCGGGCAAACCGCCACTGTCGGCGGCCCCTGTCGGCCCGGCGGCGACGGACCTAGCATCAGACGGGTGTCAGAACTCAATACCGCCCGCGGACCCGTCGATACCGCCGATCTTGGCGTGACCCTCATGCACGAGCACGTGTTCATCATGACCACCGAGATCGCCCAGAATTACCCCGACGCCTGGGGCGACGAGGAGCAGCGGGTGGGCGACGCCATCACTCGGCTGAACGAGCTCAAGGCCCGCGGCGTGGACACGATCGTCGACCTGACCGTGATCGGGCTGGGCCGCTACATTCCGCGCATCGCGCGCGTGGCGGCGGCCACCGAGCTGAATATCGTTGTGGCGACTGGTCTTTACACCTACAGCGACGTGCCGTTCCGGTTCCACTACGAAGGCCCCGGCGGGCTGCTCGGCGGCCCGGAGATCATGACCGAGATGTTCGTCCGCGACATCGAGCAGGGCATCGCCGACACCGGCGTGAAGGCCGGAATCCTCAAGTGCGCCACCGACGAGCCCGGCCTCACGCCGGGAGTCGAGCGGGTGCTGCGGGCCGTGGCCCAGGCGCACAAACGCACCGGCGTGCCGATCTCCACGCACACCCACGCCGGGCTCCGCCGCGGTCTCGAGCAGCAGCGAATCTTCGAGGAGGAGGGGGTCGATCTGACCCGCGTGGTCATCGGTCACTCCGGCGACAGCACCGACGTCGGCTACCTCGAGGAACTCATCGCCGCGGGGTCTTACCTCGGCATGGATCGCTTCGGCCTCGACCTCATCTCACCGTTCGAGGAGCGGGTCAGGATCGTGGCGGAGATGTGCGAGCGCGGGCACGCCGACAAGATGGTGCTCTCCCACGACGCCAACTGCTACTTTGACGCGCTCCCCGAGGCGCTGGTGCCGCAGATGGCGCCGAACTGGCACTACCTGCACATCCACAACGACGTGATCCCCGCGCTCAAGCAGCGCGGCGTCACCGACGAGCAGCTTCACACCATGCTGGTCGACAACCCGCGCCGCATCTTCGAGCGCCAGGGCGCCTACTAAGCGCGGATCGAACGGCGTCGGCGCGGCCGCAGGGTCGATAGAGTGATTCGCAGTGGTCCTGGCCTGATCGGGGCGGGTCCGGTCCCGGGTGACTGGCGATATCCGCACCTTGCTGAATACTGCCCAAGGTGGGATTCCCGGGACGGGGAGCTGACATGGGGAGGTTGCGGTGACCGATTGGTCTGGTGGGGTCGACCCCAACGCGCCCACTTTCGCCGGGCCGTACCCCCCACCGGGCGGTTGGGCGCCGCCCCCGGCGCCGCCGGCCGATCGTTGGCAACCACAACCGGCGGGGTGGCAGCCGCAGCAACCGCCGCATTCGGGCGGGTGGCCAGCACAGCAGCCGCCCCCGGGCGGGCCCTGGCAGCCACCGCCCGGCCCGCCGTTTCAGCCGCCGAAGAACCGCAAGCCGTTGTTCGTCACGCTCGCGGCCGGTGGGGCGGTGGTCCTGGTGGTGGCCATCGTCCTGGCGATCACCCTGACCGGCCGGGCCGGCCACGGCGGCGGCTCGGCCGGCGACGTGGTCAAGGACTACCTGCAGGCGCTCGCCAACGGCGACGCCGAGACGGCCCTGTCGTACAGCGCCGACCAGCCCGCGAGCAAGGAGTTCCTGACTGACGAGGTCCTGAAAAAGCAAGTGGCGCAATGGCCCATCACCAACGTGCGGATCCTCAACGACGACTCGACCGGCGCGGGCGGGCCCCTCGGCATGGCCCAGGTCCACGTCGTCGCCACGTTCGGTGACAAGGTCTCCGACTCCACTCTGGAGGTCAAGAAGGACCACGGCAGCTGGAAGCTGAACACGGCCGCGATCAAGGTCTCCCCCGACCCCGCCTCCACGGCGGGCAATGCCGCGGCCAAGACGCTGACCTTCTTCGGAAAGCCCGTCGGCGATTCCACCGTGTACGTGTTCCCGGGCTGGATGGACGTCGGCACCACCAACCCGTACATGACGGTGACCACCAAACCGCTACTGCTGGACCAACTCACGATGATGGGGTTGCCCTGGTTGCAGACCACGTTCGCGTTGTCCGACAAGGGCCGCGACGCGGCGCGGGACCAGCTGAGCGCCGCGATGGCCAACTGCCAGAAGTCGAACCTTTTGGCGCCACCGGGCTGCCCAATGAGCGTGGACCCTTACGGCCTGGCCGACGGCACGGCCGCGTGGGGTCCCGCCGACATCAGCGCGGTCAAGTTCGACAACTTCGACCCCTACCGGCTGGAGTTGACGTTCTTCGGTCAGGTCAAGGCGTCGATCTCCGTCAAGACCACCGGCGGCGCCACCAAGCAGGGCGACGCCACCCAGTTCCTGTCCGGATCCGCCGACGTGGCCAAAACGCCACCGGCGCTGAGCTTTCGGTAAACCAACCGTTGACGTGAAAGGCCGCGATGACGACCGCAGCAGCACGGGTGCAACCCAACCACCAGGAGATCGACGCCGCACAGCGCCGCCTCGCCGCGTTGTCGCAGGCGTTCACGGCCAAGGTGGTTGGGCAGGACAACCTGCGTGAGTCGCTGCTGATCGGGTTGCTCGCCGGCGGGCACGTGCTGATCGAGAGCGTCCCGGGCCTGGCGAAGACGACGGCGGCCCGGGTGGTGGCCGAGTCCATCAACGGGCGGTTCCAGCGCATCCAGTGCACCCCGGACCTGCTGCCCAGCGACATTCTCGGCACCCAGGTTTACGAGGCCGCCACCAATTCCTTTGCCACCCAACTGGGTCCGGTGCACGCCAATATCGTGCTGCTCGACGAGATCAACCGTTCCAGCGCGAAGACGCAGAGCGCGATGCTCGAGGCCATGGAGGAACGCCAGACCACCATCGCCGGAACGGTGTATCCGATTCCCGAGCCATTCCTGGTGATCGCCACCCAGAACCCGGTGGACCAGGAGGGCACCTATCCGCTGTCGGAGGCCCAGACCGACCGGTTCATGCTCAAAGACATCCTGCGCTACCCGACCGCGCAGGAGGAGGTCGAAGTTATGGTGCGCCGCGACGCCGGCGTCTACGACAAAGAGCGGCAAGCAAATCCGGTGCTGGGCCTGGACGACGTGCGCCGGCTGCGGGCGGTGGTCCGCAACATCCACATGGACCCCGCGCTGATGCACTACGCCAGCCAACTGGTCGCGGCGACCCGCAACCCCCAGGCGCTGCCGCCGCAGGTGGGCCGGTTCGTCGAGTACGGGGCATCCCCGCGGGCGACCATCGCGTTCTGCGAGAGCGCTCGCGCGCTGGCGCTGCTACGCGGCCGGAATCACGTTCGGCCCGAAGACATTCAGCAGTTGGCCCATCGGGTGCTGGCGCACCGGCTGATCCTGAGCTTCGAAGCCACCGGCGCCAAGGTCACCCCGCGAGCCGTCGTCGACGCGGTGCTGCAAGCGGTGCGGGTGCCCTAGGCGCAGATGGGAACGCATCTCAACCGCGCCAAGCAATATTTCGGCACCGACACCCGCGGCCTCCTGGAGGGCGGCCGCTACGCGCTGCTGCACACCCGCAGCCTGGAGTTCGACGACCTGCGTCCCTACGTGGCCGGCGACGACATCCGCGACATCGACTGGAAGGCGTCGGCGCGTTCGGGTTCGGTGCTCATCAAGCGCTACGTCTCCGAGAAGCACCACAAGATCCTGTTGATCGCCGACGCCGGACGCAACATGACGGCCCTGGCGCCCAGCGGGGAACTCAAGCGCGACGTCGCGCTGCACGCGATGGGCGCGATCGGGCTGATCACGCTGGGCCGCTCGGACGAGGTCGCGCTGGTATTCGGGGACTCCCGCGGCAGCGCCAACATTCGCCCGCGCCGCGGCGAGACCCACGTCGAAAGCCTGCTGCACCGGTTCTACGCCCACACCTCCGGCCAGCCGGCCGGCAGCGATCTCGTCGCTCAATTGGATTACGCCGCAGCGGGATATCGCCGCCGGATGCTGATCGTCATCGTCTCGGACGAACCCGACGTCGACGCGCGGCTGGACGCTGCCCTACAGCAGCTGTCCGGGCGCCACGACCTGATGTGGGTGATGGTTTCGGACATGCCCGCCGTCGGCTCCGCCGAGGGCGAGCGCGATGGCTACGACGTCGCGACCGGTGCCTACGTCCTCAACGGCGCCACGCTGGGGCCGCGCATCATCGCCGCCTACCGCCGCCGGGAAGCGGCCCGTGTCGCCCACCTCGAGGATTTCCTGACCACCCGCGGGATCGGCTTCGCCCGCATCGCCGGCAGCAGCGAGATCCGCTCGGAGCTCGTCGCTTTGACCGAGGCGTTCCAGCATGCCGGGTGAGCTGCTGCGCTATCTCGGCGGGCCCACCGGGTTTTCGGGATGGTGGTGGCTGGTAGCGGCCCTCTGCGCGGCGGCGCTCGTCGGCTACTACGGCGGGGTGTACGTGTGGACGCTGCCGGCGGCCCAGTTGCGCCGCGTCCCGGTGCTCCGAGTGTTACACGCGCGGCTGCTGCGGCGGCGCTTCGCCCGCACCATCGCTACCATCGCCGGCCGGTACCGGGCCGGTCAGCTCTCGGGCGGGCAGGCCGCCGCCGCGATGAGCCGCACACTGCGCAGCTTCCTGCACTTGTCCACGGGCGCGCGCGTGCAGTACATGCACATCGGCGACATCACCGACAACCCGCAATTGGCTGCGGCTGCACCGGTTTTCGCCGCCCTGAACGACGCCCGATTCTCGACCGAACGCGCCGACATCGACCGCGTCGCCCTCGCGACGACGGAGGTGATCCGGACATGGACCTGAAGTGGCCGGCCGTCCTGATCGTCGGTCTCGTCGCGTTGGTGGCGGCGCTCGCGGTGGGGATGCTCGCGCCGATGCCGAAGATCACCAAGGTGCTGCGCCCGCTCGCCCACGTCGAGCGGCTCACCGGGATGCCGGAATACGCGCGGGTGGCCCGCGTCCAGTACTGGTCCATGCTGATCACGCTGGTGCTGCTGGTGGCGGTGTTCGTGACGTCGCTGCTCACCACCTCGCGCCCCACCGGATTCACCTCCGCCAGCCGCAATTTCGAGGCCGTCCATCCCGAGGACATCATGGTCTGCGTGGGGCAGCCGGTCACCGACCCGACCACCGCCGGGTTTCTCAACTATTTCGACGACCAGCTCAAGAGCTACCACACCCAGCGCATCGGGCTGACCTCGCCGACACTACGGGTGGTGCCGTTGACCCGCGACTACACCTACGCCGGGTCCCAGTTCGGCCGCTACGCCGACATGGCCGCCCTGCAGCACCAGCTGGACACCGCCAAAGAACTGCCCGGGCCACAGGCCGACGAGCTGCGCGCCGGCATCAACGACTTCTCGCGTCAGGTCGCCTACGTCGACTACGCCCGCAGCGTGGAAGACATCCTGGCGCTGTGCATGACCGGCTTCCCCTCTTTCGAGGACAAGAGCACCCACCGCCGCTCCCTGATTTACCTGGGCTACAGCGACTTTCGGGGAACCGACGAGACGCGCCCGTCGCTCTACTCCGACCAGCAGATCAAGGACATGGCGACCAGGGCCGGCGTCCAGATCAACGTGATCAACCGCGCGGACGTCGTCAAGTCCCCCGAGCAGTCCAACCAGGCGCTCGCCGCCATCGCGGGCGTCACCAACGGCCGCTACAGCGTCTACAACCCGGCCGGCACCGCCGGTGCGTCGGGGACCGACCCCACGCTGGCCGCGCTGCTGGACAAGATCCGCGCCAACCCGCCCAACGTGGTGCTGCCCAGCGGCACCGTCGTCACCAGCCGCTCCTGGGACTACCCGAACGTGCCGCTGCTGGGCGCGCTGTTGATGGCCAGCCTGTTGTTCGTTTCGCTGGCGGTGCTGCGCCGATGACCTTCGAACCGATCGTGCCCGCGGCCCTGCTGGCGGCGATCGCCGCCGTCTTGACCGTGATCCGGATGGCCGCCCTCTACCGCGTCCTCGTCCGCACCGGCACCGGCCGGTACCTGCGGGTGGTGCTGCGCTGGGGCGCGCTCACCGTCGCGGGCCTGCTGCTGGTGCTGGCCGCCGCCCGCCCCGGGCTGCCGCACGGCGACTCCCGCGGCCACACCGGCAACCGGGCGTCCACCGCGTCGACCGAGGCCAACGTGTTCTTCGTGATCGACCGATCGGTGGACGGGCGGGTGAAGGACTTCGGCCAGGAGGCGGGGCAAGGCAAGTCGCGCATGTCGGGGATCCGCAGCGACATCGCCGCGCTCATCGACCAATACCCGCGGGCCCGCTTCTCCGTCATCAGCTTCGCGGCCAAAGCCAGCCTGGACTGGCCGTTGTCCGACGACGTCTGGAGCCTCAAGCCGCTGATCAAGGGCCTGTCGACCTACACGGAAGTGCCGCCCGACGCCATGTTCGCCGTCGACTCCGGGGCCGCGAACGGGCTGCTGCGCGCCAAGCTCGCCGAGGCGACCGAGCAGCACCGGAACTCGAAGAACCTGGTCTTCTATTTTGGGGAGGGCGCCGGCGGCTCCCGGGCCACGCAGGGCAGCTTCGACATCCCCCGCAAGTCGATCGCCGGGGGCGCGGTGCTGGGCTACGGCACGGCGGCCGGCGGGCCGATCCCGGAGGCGTTCGCCAACGGCGACCTCGTCTACGAGTGGGACGAGCGGTCCGACCGGGCGGCCAACTCGACACTGAACGAGGACGCGCTCAAGGGCGTCGCCGGGCAACTCGGGGTGCCGTACTTCCACCGCGACAACAGCCCCATCACCCCGGTGGTCCCGGCCGTCGACGTGACCGGCACGAGCGACGCCCCGGCGATTTCCTCGTCCACCGTGGAGCGCACCGAGCTGTACTGGTTGTTCACCGGGCTGGCCGCGATCCTCGCTCTCGTCGAGGCCTACCTGACGCTGCGGGAATTCCGCCGCAACCGCCCGCCCCGACGAGTGAGTGTGTAGATGTTGCAACGTGATCCCCGCCCGGCCGCGCGCCGCGCCCGCCTGCGCTTGACGGCCTGGTGGCGGCGCGGGCCGTCCCGGTTGCGGCTGCGTCGCCGTCTTGTCGTGTATTCGCTGCCGGTCGCGCTGGTGCTGCTGATCGGCATCGGCAAGATCGTGTCGACCATGCTGATCGGCAACGCCGCGGTGTCGGACTTCGCCCAGCACGACATCGACGCGCTGCGCTCCGACGTGTCCGCCCTGAGCGGATTGAACATCATCGAGCCGGGCAAGGTCTCGTTCATCGCCGGTGACCTGGCGGTGCTGGAGGGCGACCTCGACACCGCCGAACGGCAGTTCGCCGCCGCCCTGGACCGCTCCGCCGGCGCGGACGCCTGTGCGGTGCGCGTCAACCTGGAAGTGGTCCGTGAAACGCAGGGCGACATCGCCGCCGGTAACGGCGACAAATCCCGCGCCGAGGAGCGCTACAACGGCGCCCTGCAGGTCATCTCGGGCGCGCCGCCCCACTGTTTCCAGGACAACGCCGACCCCAACCCGGACCGGCGCCGCATCCGCAACGACGCCGCGGCGCGGCTGGCCGACAAGATCAAAGCGCTGCACCTGCCGCCGAAGCCGCCGCCCCCCTCGCAGACGATGAACCCACAGCCCCCGCCGACCTCGCTGACGAAGACGAACCTGCCGCCCCCGCCGGCGCCCGGGGCGACCTCCACGCCCGAACCGCCGCCCCCGCCGCCCGGAACGGGCGGCTCGGGCCCCGGCGGCCCCGTCTTCGGCCCCAACGGCGGCGGCGGAAACGGTGAGCCCGGGGGACCCAGCGGGTTCAACGACGTCAGCCCCGACCGCATCCCGGTGACGGGCAACGGATCGGTGCCGGGCCACCGGCTCGGCACCGGGGACGGCGGCAGCCCGCTGGACCAGCTACAGCAAGCCCTGGGTGACGCCGACTCCACCGGCGCCAGCGGCCACGGCGCGGTCGAGGGCGCGCACGGCTAGGCGGGTGCGACGTCACGGCGCGACGGCATCGGCTTCGGCGTCTACCTCGGCGTCTGCGGTCTCCATGGCCCGGGGTGTCCGGCCCGGCCGGGTGCGCTTCTCCCAGCGCCGCAGCGCTTCCCTACACGGCGACTCCACCAGCCCATAGCTGACGGCCGCGATCGCGAAGCCGAACAGCAGGGTCAGCGCCAGCACCTCCGGCATGCGGCCGGTGAACGGGAACGTGCCCAGGACCGGAAAGACCATCGCCAGGGCGGCCAGGTGCCACACGAACAACCCGTAGGACCAGCGCCCGAGGGTCACCATGAACGTGGTGCCCAGCAGCCGGTGCGGGGTGTCCGGCCGGTCCAACACCAGCGGGGCCACCAGCGCGAACGCCACCAACGAGCCCATCGCCGTCTTGACGGCGAACTGGCTGGCGGTGCCCGGAACCAGGCCCTCCGGACCGGCCAGCGGCGAGGCCGCCACCAGATAGGCCGACACCGCGGCGACGGCGAGCACCAGGCGGCCCACTCCGTTCTGCGCCAGCCGGTGCACCGGCCCGGGCGGGTGATAGGCCAGCTCGGCCAGCAGCATGCCGGCGGCGAACCACGAGAAGAAGGCGGGCGGCCAGTTGAGCGGGTTCATGCCCGGCCCGGAGTGCGCCACCACCGGGGCCACCCAGCCCCAGGCCCAGCTCAGCGCGGCCAGCGCGGCAATCGCCGGCAGCCGGGCGGCGGCCGGAAGGCGGCGCGCCACGAACGCGAGGAGCGGCAGCGCCAGGTAGAAGCTGACCTCCACCGACAGGCTCCACATCTGAGTCAGCCCGCCGGTCAGGGTCAGCGGCACATAGATCTGGGTCAGCGTCAGGTTCGCCAGCCACACGGTCGGGCTGGCGTGATCGGCGTCGGGCAACAGCGACAGGATCACGACGACCGCCACCAAGTACGCCGGCATGATGCGGACCACCCGGGACCGCAGGTAGTGGGCCGTGCGGGGCCGCAACCCGATGCCCCGCGCGGCGGCGGCATGGCCGCGCCACAGCAGGAACCCGGATAGCGCGAAGAACACCGCGACGGCGAGGTCGAAGCGGCCGAACAGCCGACCGCCGACACCGGTGGAGTGCCCCGTCTGGAAGGCGACGTGCGTGACGACCACCCCCATGGCGGCGCAGGCGCGCATCCCCTCCACGGCGGGCAGGAAGCTGCGCGCGCCGCCCAGTTGCGGGCCGTCGGTCACCTTTCACAGTCTGCCTGGAGTGCTGCCGAGCGAACGGGGTACACCCGTGGAACGCGCGGCGCGGCGGGATCGGGTTCGTGAGCGGATGCCTTATGTCCTGCTGTTAGGGTCGAACGGGTTTGCTTCAGGCACCAGTTCGGGGATTACTAGGGAGGGCACGGCAACGTGAACCGAGCAGTCATGTTGCGGTTTGCCGCATGCGCGATCATCGGACTCGGAGCCGCCCTGCTGATCGCTGCGCTGTTGTTGTCGACGTACACCAGCCACCGGATCACCAAGATCCCGCTGGACATCGACACCACGCTGATCGGCGACGGAACCGGGACCGCGCTCGATGCGGCCTCCCTGTCCACGGAGCACCTGACGGTCAATCAGAACGTGCCGCTCGTGTCCCAGCAGCAGATCAGCGTCGAGTCGCCGGCCAACGCCGACGTCGTCACGCTGCAGGTAGGTTCCTCGGTGCGGCGCACCGACAAGCAGAAGGACAGCGGGCTGCTGCTGGCGATCGTGGACACGGTCACCCTGAACCGCAAGACGGCCATGGCCGTCTCCGACGACACGCACGCCGGCGGGTCGGTCCAGAAGCCGCGCGCCTTCGGCGACGAGAACCCGCCGACGGCGATCCCGCTGCGGCACGACGGCCTGGCCTACCGCTTCCCCTTCCACACCGAAAAGAAGACGTACCCCTATTTCGACGCGATCGCGCAGAAGCCGTTCGACGTCAACTACGACAGCCAGGAAGACATCAACGGGCTGACCACCTACCGCTTCACGCAGAACATCGGCTACAACGCCGACGGCAGGCTGGCCAGCCCCATCCCCTACCCGTCGCTGTACGCCGGCGCCGAGGACGCCAAGGTCACCGCCTCCGCGGCGATGTGGGGGGTGCCCGGCGAGCCCGGCGAGCAGGTCACCATGACGCGCTACTACGCGGCGCAGCGGACCTTCTGGGTGGACCCGGTGACGGGCACCATCGTCAAGGAGACCGAGCACGCCAACCACTACTTCGCCCGGGATCCGCTCAAGCCCGAGATGACGCTGGTCGACTACAAGATCACCTCCAACGAGGAGACCGTCGAATCCCAGGTCAACGCCGCGCGCGACGAGCGGGACCGGCTGGCGCTGTGGTCGCGGGTGCTGCCCATCACCTTCACCGCCGTCGGCCTGATCGCGTTGATCGGCGGCGGAGTGCTCGCCGCGTTCAGCCTGCGCACGGAGAGCGCGCTGACCGACCCCGGCCTGGACCGCGGCGACCAGGAATTCTTCGGCCGCAGCGGGCTGGAGGAACCGGTGCCCGGCGCCGAGGCCGAGACCGAGAAGCTACCCACCCAACGGCCCACGCCGCGCGACGACGTCGGACCGCCCGGCGCCGATTCCCCGGATCCTGCCGGTGACGAACCGACCGAGGCCGGCCCGGCCGACCCCAAACCGCCCGAACGGGAGTAGCCGGGTCGAGCTCACCGTGCGCTGGACCCTGCCCGGGTACGCCCTGGCCCTGGCGCTGCTGGTGCTGGGGCCGCTTCTGGGTCCCGGCTACCTGCTCCTGCGCGACGGGGTGTCGACCCCGCGCTCGTACCTGTCCGATGCCGCGCTCGGGCTGACGTCGGCGCCGCGCGCCACCCCGCAGGACTTCGCGGTGGCGCTGGCCTCCCAGGTGGTCGACGGCGGGATCGTGGTCAAGGCGCTGCTCGTCGTCGGCTTGTGGCTCGCGGGCTGGGGCGCGGCGCGGCTGGTCGCGGCGGCCCTCCCCGCTGCGGGCGCGGCCGGCCAGTTCGTCGCCTGCACGCTGGCGGTCTGGAATCCCTATGTCGCCGAACGGCTTTTGCAGGGGCACTGGAGCCTGCTGCTGGGCTACGGCTGTCTGCCCTGGGTGGCGACGGCCATGCTGGGGCTGCGAGCCGGTCGGCCCGGGGTCCTTCGGCTGGTCTTCTGGATCGCGCTGGCCGGGCTCACCCCGACGGGATTGTTGCTGGCCGTGACCGTGGCGCTGGCGTGCGTGGCTGCGCCCGGCGCGGACCCCAGCCAGGCCGCGCCGCGCTGGCGTTGTGCGGCAACGACTTTGGGCGCCGCGCTGATAGGGGCGCTGCCCTGGCTGACCGCGGCGGCGACGGGTTCGTCGCTGGCCTCGCACACCGCCGCGAACGCGCTGGGCGTCGGCGCCTTCGCGCCCCGAGCGGAACCCGACCTGGGCACCCTCGCCAGCCTGGCCAGCCTCGGCGGCATCTGGAACGGCCAAGCCGTGCCGGCCTCGCGCGCAACGCTTTTCGCGGTCGTGTCCGCCGCGGTGCTGCTGGGGGTGGTGGCAGCCGGGTCGCCGGTGGCGGTGCGCCGTCGCGAGGCGGCGCCGCTGCTGGTACTGGCGGCGGCGGCCGTGCTGGTACCGGCCGCCCTCGCGACCGGCCCGGGTCTGCACCTGCTGGCCGCGGTGGTCGACGCCGCGCCCGGCTTCGGGGTGTTGCGCGACGGGCAGAAGTGGGTGGCCCTGGCCGTGCCGGGCTACGCGCTGGCCGCCGCCGGCGCAGTGGTGACGCTGCGGCGCCTGGGGCCGGCGGTCGCGGCGTCGGTGTGCTGCGCCGCGCTGATCCTGGCGCTACCCGACCTGGCCTGGGGCGTGTGGGGCAGGGTGACGCCGGTCCACTATCCACCCGGTTGGGCCGCGGTGTCCACGGCCGTGAACGCCGACCCCCGCACCGTCGCGGTGCTGCCCGCCGGCACCATGCGGCGGTTCTCGTGGTCCGGGCCGGCCCCGGTGCTGGACCCGTTGCCGCGCTGGCTGCGCGCCGACGTGCTGACCACCGGCGACCTGGCGATCTCGGGGGTCGTCGTCCCGGGCGAGGGCAAGCGCGCCCGTCAGGTGCAGGACCTGCTGCTGCGCGGCCCCGACCCGTCCGCCCTGGCACCGGCCGGGATCGGGTGGCTGGTCGTCGAATCGGACAGCGCCGGTGACCTGGGCGCCGCGGCCCGCACCCTCGACGCGCTGACGCCGGTGTTTCGGGACCACGATTTCGCGCTCTACCGGATCGGCGGCGACACCCCGGGCGCGGCGGGCCGCCGGCGTGCGGCGACGGTCGTCGCCCACCTGGCGTGGCTGGCGATGCTGGCCGGCAGCGGGGCCGGCGCGGCGGCCGCCGCCTGGCGGCGGCGCTCGGCTACACCACGCCGCTGACGAACCCGCCGGCGCACACCGCTTCCAGCACCACCCGCATCGCGTCGGCGCTCTGCGCCCAGGAGAACTCGCCGCTTCGCGCCTGCGCCTTGGCGCCGAGCTCGTCGCGCAGCACCGCATCGGCAAGCAGTTCCTCGAGGCGGTCGACCAGCTCCGGGTGGCTGTCCACCAGGATCCCGGTCACCCCGTCGACGACGGAGTCGGTCAGCCCGCCCGAGGACCGGTAGCCGATCGTCGGCACCCGGTGCTGGGCCGCCTCGACGACCGCCAGGCCCCAGCCCTCCTTGCGCGAGGGCAGCAGGTGCACCCAGGAGCTCTGCAGCACATGGTGTTTGGTGACGTCGTCCACGTGGCCGTGAAAGGTGACCGCCTGGGAGATTCCGAGCTGCTGCGCGTGCTCGACCAGCCGCTGCCGCCACCAGCCGTCGCCGATGATGTCGAGGTGCACGCCGGGCGTCCGGCGCCGCAGCTCGGCGACCGCGTCCAGGGCGTCCTCGATCTGCTTGTGCGGCACCAGCCGCGACAGCACCACCACGCGCGGGGCGGCCGCGCGCGGCCCGCACAGCGACTGCGCGGGGGCTTCATCGAGGCCGTTGCGCACCACCGCGATTCGCTCGCTGTCCACGCCCAGCGCGACCAGGTCGCGGGCCGACGGGAGCGACACCGTCACGTACTGGTTACGCCGGTTCAGCCGCGGCGACACCGTCGACTCGACGTACCAGCCCAGCCGGCCGAGCACCCGCCCGGCGACCGGCCACTGCTCGCGGTGGCAATGGTGCGTGAGGACCACGACGCGGCGCCCGTAGACCAGGCGCGCAAGGAAGGGCAGGCCGTTCTGGGTGTCGACGACCACGTCGGGCCGGGCGCGCCGCAGCGGCCCGACTCCGAACCGCGCCCCCGCCATCGCCAGCAACGCCCACACGTAAACCGAGTACCGACCCCCGGCGCGGTCGATCCGCACCCCGTCGACCACCTCCCGGCGGACCGCACCGGGATAGCGGGCCGTGCGCAGCGTGACCGCGATGCCCGCCGCCGCCAGCTGCGCGCCGATGCGCTGCAAATAGGCCTCGCTGCCCCCACCCTGTGGGTGGCCGGTGTCGCGCCAGCACAGCAGCAACACGGAGCGCGGACCAGACATCAGTCGTCAGCCTAGCCTGGTCACGTCTGCGTAGGGTGTGGCCCGTGGCCACCCCCGCCCGAGTCGCCGACGCCTTCGCCCGCCGGGCGACGCTGGCCCGCTCGCTGCGACTGCTGTCGGAATTCCGCTACGAACAGCCGGACCCCGCGCGCTTCTACGGCGCGCTCGCGGCCGACACCGCGGCGATGGTGGGCGATCTGTGGACGGCCGCGCACGGCGGGCCGCCGGTCGGGCGCACGTTGCTCGACGTCGGCGGCGGCCCCGGATATTTCTCGGCGGCCTTCGCCGCCGCCGGGGTCAACTACATCGGGGTCGAACCTGACCCGCGGGAGATGCACGCGGCCGCGCCGGCGGGCACCTCGGGGAACGAGGCCCCGTTCGTCCGGGCGTCCGGCATGGCGCTGCCCTTCGCGGACGCCTCCGTGGACATCTGCCTGTCCTCGAATGTCGCCGAGCACGTGCCGCGCCCGTGGCGGCTCGGCGCCGAGATGCTGCGGGTAACCCGGCCGGGCGGGCTGGCCGTGCTGTCCTACACCGTCTGGCTCGGCCCCTTCGGCGGCCACGAGATGGGCCTGACGCACTACCTCGGCGGGGCCAGGGCCGCCGCGCGCTATGCGCGCAAACACGGCCATCCGGCGAAAAACAACTACGGGTCGTCGTTGTTCGCGGTGTCCGCCGCCGACGGCCTGGCCTGGGCCGCCGGCACGGGCGCGCTGATAGCTGCATTTCCCCGCTACCACCCGCGATGGGCCTGGTGGCTGACGTCGGTGCCGGTGCTCCGGGAGTTCCTGGTCAGCAATCTCGTGTTGGTGCTCCAGCCCCGAGAATGAAACATGTTCTCGTTTGGCGCCGGCTTGGGTAGGGTGGCGCCCATACGCGCCGGCGACGATGCGGCGCGGAGTCACGAGGAGGAGCGGCGCAGGTGACAGAGAACGCTACAAGGGAGTACGACAAGCTTTTCATCGGCGGCAAATGGGCGGAGCCGTCGTCCGACGAGGTCATCGAGGTGCGTTGCCCGGCCACCGGCGAGTACGTCGGCAAGGTCCCGATGGCGGCGGCGGCCGACGTGGACGCGGCGGTCGCCGCGGCCCGTGCCGCCTTCGACAACGGCCCCTGGCCGACGACGCCGCCGAAGGAGCGCGCGGCCGTCATCGCCAACGCGCTCAAGTTGATGGAGGAGCGCAAGGACCACTTCATCACGCTCCTCGGGGGCGAGACGGGCCAGCCCCCGATGGGCATCGAGACCATGCACTGGATGAGTTCGATCGGGGCCCTGAACTTCTTTGCCGGGCCGGCGGCCGAACAGGTCAAGTGGCGCGAGATCCGCAACGGCGGTTACGGGCAGAGCATCGTGCACCGCGAGCCGATCGGCGTGGCGGGCGCGATCGTCGCGTGGAACGTGCCCCTGTTCCTGGCTGTCAACAAGCTGGGCCCGGCGCTGCTCGCCGGCTGCACGGTGGTGCTCAAGCCGGCGGCCGAAACCCCGCTGAGTGCCAACGCGCTGGCCGAGGTGTTCGCCGAGGCCGGCTTGCCCGAGGGCGTGCTGTCGGTGGTGCCCGGCGGGATCGAGACCGGCCAGGCGCTGACATCCAACCCGGACGTCGACATCTTCTCCTTCACCGGAAGCTCCGCCGTCGGCAAGGAGATCGGCCGGCGCGCCGCGGACATGCTCAAGCCGTGCACCCTGGAGCTGGGCGGAAAGTCGGCGGCCATCGTCCTGGACGACGTCGACCTGGCCGCCGCGGTCCCGATGCTGGTGTTCTCCGGGATCATGAACACCGGGCAGGCCTGCGTGGCCCAGACCCGCATCCTGGCCCCGCGCTCGCGTTACGACGAAATCGTGGACGCGGTGGGCGGTTTCGTGCAGGCGCTGCCGGTCGGCCTGCCGTCCGACCCGGGCGCCCAGATCGGCTCGCTGATCTCGGAGAAGCAGCGCGCCCGGGTCGAGGGCTACATCGCCAAGGGCATCGAGGAGGGCGCGCGGCTGGTGTGCGGCGGCGGCCGGCCCGAGGGCCTGGACAGCGGCTACTTCGTGCAGCCCACGGTGTTCGCCGACGTTCACAACAAGATGACGATCGCGCAGGAGGAGATCTTCGGGCCGGTGCTGAGCATCATTCCGTACGACACCGAGGACGACGCGATCAAGATCGCCAACGACTCGGCCTACGGCCTGGCGGGCAGCGTGTGGACCACGAACGTTCCGCGCGGCATCGAGATCTCGGAGAAGATCCGCACCGGGACGTACGCGGTCAACTGGTACGCGTTCGACCCCTGTTGCCCCTTCGGCGGTTACAAGAACTCCGGCATCGGCCGCGAGAACGGGCCCGAGGGCGTGGAGCACTTCACGCAGCAGAAGAGCGTGTTGATGCCGATGGGCTACACCCTGGAGGGCTGACGCCGACCAGCTCACACCTAGCCGGCGTTACCTAAGCGCCGAGCGTGAACTCAGGGCGAGATTTCGGCCTCTGCCGGCCGATTTCTCGCCGTGGGTACACGCTCGGCGCTTGTCGTTGGGCCCGGCCGGTCGGCGCGAGCGGGTGTTATGCATCACACCATATTGCGGGTGCTTTCCGATCGCCCTGATCAGGACGCTTGGCAACGCTCAGTGAACCGTTTCCCGAGCACTCGCGTTTACTTAGGGAATAAAAGTTGCTTACTTTACTGATGTCTTATATGGTTCTCAGCATAATCATGGGTCGCCGGTCCCGGCGCATGATTGCAAAACATCGGCCGGGAGAGAGACATGTGGATCATCGAGCTCAACGTCGCCGGCTATCAGTTCACCCGCGAGCTGCCCGACCTGAAGCGCCACAACTTCCGCTTCAGCCCGCGTAATATGCACTGGCCGGTAGCCCGGCATTCACACGCTGCATGAGGTTCGCCCCGGGAGGTACGCCAGTGCCTGCGACCACGGACACCAAGCGGGACCCCGCTCCGACAAAGCGCTGCGACACCCGCACGAAGATGTTGGTGAGCGCCGCGCAGGTGATGCGCGAGCGGGGCGCGGCCGGGGTGACGATCGACGAGGTGCTCGCCCGCAGCGGCGCTCCGCGCGGCTCGGTGTACTACCACTTCCCCGAGGGACGCAATCAGATCCTGATCGAGGCGCTGCGCTTCTCGGGCGACTCGATCACCGCGATGATCGATGACGCGGCCGGTTGGGGCGCCAAGGCGCTGCTTCGCGAGTTCATCGATTTCTGGGAACGGACCCTGGTCGAGTGCGACTTCGCCGCCGGCTGCCCCGTGGTGGCGGCCGCCATCGGCTCGGACTGTAGCGGCCTCAACCTTTCCGACGAGGCCGGTGCCATCCTGGGCCGCTGGCGCTCGGCGCTCACGCGGGCCTTCGTCAACGACGGTTTCGATGACAATGATGCCGCCGCGCTGGCGGTGACGTCGATCGCGGCCTTGGAAGGCGCCGTCGTGTTGTCGCGGTCGACCCGCAGCGTGGACCCGCTGCGTCAGGTCGGCGAACAACTCGAATTCCTGGTCAAGGCAAAGGAATTCGTGATCCGTAACAAGATCGGGGAGTGACCCGGCCCGTCCTCAGTCGCTGGCGGGCAGCGGCTTGACCTCTTTGAGATGCAGCGGGGTCTGACCGACGCTGAGGCTGCCGGCGCCGGGCTTGGTGACCAGCACCTCGGCGCCCCCGTCGTCGACGTAGCGCTTACCCATCACCGTGCCCTCGGCGAACGCCGGGTCGAGCTCGCCGGCCCGCTCGCCCCCGATCGGCACCATCGGCACGCCCCCGCAGCGCAGGTCGTCGAGGCTGTCCGCGCTCCTGACGACGATCACCTGGGTGTCACAGACCTGGCTGGCGAGGCGGGTTCCGTTCTTGATCATGCGTGCAGTCCTTCTAGCTCCTGGATGATCTCCCTGCGCAGCACCTTGCCGGTAGGGGTGGTGGGCAGTTCGTCGCGAAACACTACGCGGTCCGGGGTGCGGGACCCACGCAAACTCTTGCGCACGTGCTCGCGCAGTTCTTCCGGGTCGGGCGCCGCGCCCGGGGCCGGCACGACGACCGCGACGATCGCCTGGCCCCACTGCGGGTCCTCGACGCCGACCACGGCGACGTCGCGCACGTGCGGGTGCTCGACCAGCACCTCTTCCAGCTCGGCGGGCGCGATGTTCTCGCCCCCGCGGATGATGGTGTCGTCACTGCGGCCGCCGATGAACAGGTAGCCCTCCTCGTCCAGCAGGGCGATGTCCCTGGTGGGGAACCAGCCCTCGTCGTCGAGCACCGAACCGATCCCCGTGTAGCGGCCGGACACCTGCTCCCCGCGCACGAACAGCTCACCGGTCTGGCCGGGTCCGAGCACCGCGCCGGTCTCGTCTCGGATCTGCAACTCGATGCCGGGCACTGGCCTTCCGACGGACCCTAGTCGCCTGGCGACGTGCGGCTCCTTCGCCGGATGGGCCGCCTGCGCCGCCCGGTGGTCGTCCGGGGTCAACACGGCGATCGTCGAGCTCGTCTCGGTGAGGCCATAGGCGTTGACGAAGCCGACGCCCGGCAACAGCTCCAGCGCCCGGCGGACCAGCGGCAGACCCACCTTCGACCCCCCATAGGCGAGGTTGCGCAGCGACGGCAGCTCGTGACCGCCGCCCTCCAGCACGTCGACGATCCGGTCCAGCATGGTGGGGACGACGGTCGCGGTGGTCACCCGCTCGGCGTTGACCAGCCGCACCCACTCCCGCGCGTCGAACGTGGGCAGGTAGACCATCTTGCGGCCGGCGTACAGGTTCGACAGCGCCGCGCCCACCCCGGCGATGTGATACGGCGGAACGCAGATCAGCGCGGCGTCCGCGGGGTCGGCCGACTCGAACTCCACGGTGCCGGTCACGTAGCTCGTCAGGTTGTTGTGCGTGAGCTCGACGGCCTTCGGTTGCGATGTGGTGCCCGAGGTGAACAGCACGATCGCGACGGACTCCGGGTCGGCAAATTCGCCGGCGGCCTGGGCGCGGCCCGCGGCGGCCAGGAACTCCTCGGTGGTCATCCGGCGCCGCGACACGTCGCCGAGCGCGTCGCGGTACCGGGAGTCGACGATCACCAGCGGATCAGGCAGCCGCTCGATCAGTGTGCGGATCCCCTCGGCCGACAGCCGGTAGTTGATCGGCGTGAAGGGCACCCCGGCGCGCGCCGCGGCGAAGATGAGTGCCGGCAGCGTCGCTCCGCCGGTGCCGACGTAGGCCACATGCTTGGCACCCGACGCCGCGATCACCCCCGAGCCGCCGTCGGCCAGGTCGCTGAGCTGCTGCGTCGTCAGCCGCAGCTCGTCGGACGCCCCGCCGGAGACGATGGCCGTGCGGTCAGGGTTGCTCGACGCAGCCATCTCGAGAAGCAGGGAAATGCTCATCCGCGATCTTTCCGGGGTTCCGACGCTTTACAAATCTAAGCCACAGTGTAACCCGGTCGGCGTCGGCTCAGGTTCCGGTCCAGCGCGGCGGCCGCTTCTCGGCGAACGCGATCGCGCCTTCCTTGGCGTCGTTGGACGCGAACACCGGCATCAGGATCTTGTTCTGGTCGGCGAACCTGGTCTCCCGGTTCCAACCGCGCGACTCGACGATGATCCGCTTGGTGGCGGCCACGGCGAGCGGCCCGTTCGCGGCGATCTTCTCGGCCAGCGCGATGGCCGCCTCCAGCGCGCCACCCGGCTCGGCCAGCACGTTGACCAGTCCCAGCTCGTGGGCTCGCTCGGCGGTCAGGTTGTCGCCGGTGAGCGCCAGCTCCATCGCGATCGCGTACGGGATGCGCTCGGGCAACCGCAGCAGCCCGCCGCCGCCGGCCACCAGGCCACGCTTGACCTCGGGAATGCCGAACGCGGACTCGCGGGACGCCACGATCAGGTCGGTGGCCAGCGCCAGCTCGGTGCCGCCGGCCAGCGCGAAGCCCTCCACGGCGGCGATGAGGGGCTTGTCCGGCGGGCGTTCGGTGAAGCCCATGCCCCGCCCCTCGACGATCGGCAGTTCCCCCCGCGCAAACGCCTTGAGGTCCATCCCGGCGCAGAAGGAGCCGCCCGCACCGGTCAGGACTCCGACCGACAGGCCGGCGTCGCCGTCGAGCCGGTCCATGGCGTCCGCGAGGCCCCGGCTGACCGCGGCGTTGACCGCGTTCTTGGCCTTCGGCCGGTTGATCGTGATGATCAGGATCCGGTCCCGTTGTTCGACCAGGACCTCGGGCTCGGTATGGCCGGCGTCTTCGTTACCCACGGTGCTGCGCAGCTCCTCGACTAGTGGCGGGTGTCGAAACGATCGTAGCGGCCGGGCGGAAATGCCATTGGCCTCACCCGAGATCCGGATTACCGGGCTGGCTCATGCGGGTGCCATCGCGGTCTCGACGACCGTGAGTTTTTCAGAAAGCCCTGCGGCCCTTCGTATTTCGATGAAGTCGGCGACCATGGCCTCGGTCACCTCGTGCGGGTCGTCGAGGGTGGCCCCATCGCTGAGCACCGAGATGTTGAGCTGGTCGACGTAACTCCACACGGTGATGTTCAGACCGCTGCCGGCGGTCAGTGGCCCCACCGAATAGATCTCGGTGACCAGCGCCCCGCCCACCCGGCCACGCTCGCGCGGCCCGGGGACGTTCGAGATGTTCAGGTTCAGGAGCTTGTTGTTCCCGTCCCGGCCCGACGCCCACCGGAAGAAGGCCTGGGTGGGCACGGGCGGCATATAGGCCGCCCACCGGCTGACCAGCTCCGGACCCATCAGCTGGTTGCTTTCCTTGGCCAGGATGGCGTTCTCGTGGCTGCACCGCACTCGCTCCAGCGGGTCGTCGGAGTCGGTCGGGAGACCCACCAGCACGCCCGTGAAGCGATTCCCCGAGATGCGCTCGGGTGAGAAGTCGAAGCTCATCGGCACCGAGGCCAGGAGCGGTTCGGCCTTGCCGTCGTAGCGCAGCAGCAGGGTTCGCAGCGCGCCGCTCGACATGGCCAGGACCATGTCGTTGATGGTCGCCCCGAGCCGCTTGCCGGTCTCCTTGACGTCGGCCAACGCCAGGGTGGCGGTGGCGAACCTGCGCTCCGGGGTGATCTTGTGATTCATGAAGGTGGTCGGCGGCTCGAACGGCCGGGTCAGCTCCGGGGACAGCTTTCGCGAGCTGCGGCGCACCCGGCCCAGGCCCTCGGCGGTGTAGCGGACGGTCCGCGGTATCCGCCCGACGTGCCGCAGGTGGTCGGCGAACGCCGAACTCATGAGCTGCCGTTTGGTGGGCGCGGGATCGGGGATGTACGGGCCGCCCTCGGGCCCGGGCTGCAGGTCCATGCCCCGGGCCATGAGGTTGGCGGAGGCGACGCCGTCGGCGAGCGCGTGGTGGATCTTGCCGACCACCGCGATCCGGCCGTTGGCCAGGCCCTCGATGAAGTACATCTCCCACAGGGGATGGCTGCGGTCCAGCGGGGTGCTGGCGATCTGCCCGATCGCCTCGTCGAGCTCGCGGCGGCCGCCCGGAGCCGGTAGGCGCCAGGGCCGGATGTGGTAGTTCAGGTCGACGTCGCAATGTTCGCGCCACATCGGATGGTGGAATTTGAATGGGATTTCCACGAGCTGATAGCAGAACGGGTCGAGCTTGCCCAGCCGGCCGCGGATCACCTCCCGAAACCCGTCGATGTCGAAGTCGAGCCGGTCGGTGTCCAGCTCGATGACCGCCGCCTTGATGGTGTGCATGTGCACGTTGGGTGTCTCGCTGTACAGCAGTACCGCGTCCCATCCGCTCAGCCGCTTCACCGCTGCCCCTTACCCATAAAGGGACCATACTCAGCGGTGCGAGCTCAGATAACCTCTTTGGCCGCGTTTGCTTTGGCGCGATAGACCTGGTTGAGGAACAGCGATGTCGCGTGCGCGGCGACGCCCGCCCGCTCGCCGTCGATGAGGTCGAATCCGTGGCCCGCCCCGGGCAGCTCCAGGTAGCCGACGATCGAGTGCGACACCGCCCGCATCCGCTCCACGAAGCTGTGGGCCTGCGCGACGGGGATGACACGGTCCCGGCTGCCGTGAATGATCAGGAACGGCGGGGCATTCCGGTGTGCGCGCGCCATCGGCGACGCGTCGCGAAACACCTCGGGGTGGCGGTCGATTCGGCGTCTCACCACCACCCGTTCCAGGAAGTCGACGAATCGTTCCCGCTCCGGAGTGGACCGGTCCTCCCAGTCGTACCTGCCGTAGATGCCCACCACGGCGTCCACCGAGCTGTCGGCGCCCTCGGGCAGGTGTTCGGCGAACGCGGGATCGTGCGGCGTCAACCCGGCGAGGGCGGACAGGTGGCCGCCGGCCGAACATCCTGCCACCGCAACGAAATTGCGATCGCCCCCGAACCGGTCCACGTTGGCCCGGGCCCATGCGATGGCCGTCTTGACGTCGGTGATGTGCCGGGGCCAGCGGTGGTGCGGCGCGACGCGATAGTCGATCGCCAGGCACACCCAGCCCTGCTCGGCCAGCCGCGACATCAGCGCCGAGCCCTGCCCCGTGGATTTACCGTGCACCCAGGCGCCGCCCGGGACGAAGACCAGCACCGGGGCCGGGTGTGCGGGTAAGTCCTTGCGGCGCCAGACGTCGAGCACCTGCGCGGGGTGGTTTCCGTAGTGGACCCCGCGCCGGTACAGGTAGCGGCGCCGCCGCAGCGCGTCCCAGATCGGGGGCGTCCGGTCGACGATGGGCCACTCGGCCTCGAGATCGGCGGCCGACACGACGCCGCGCAGCGACGCGAGCGAGATTTCCTGGTCGCTCTCCCGATCGCGGGGTTCCGCCGCCTTGGCGCCGGGCCGCAGCCAGCCCTTGGCCGCAGCCGAGAGGAATTCCGGCGCGTGCTTGGCGCCCCAGGTGCCCATCGCGGTCATGGTGCCGAGCGGTTCGAGGTGCTTACCGACCACCGGCAGCGAAGCGCCCGCCACGCTCAAGGCCAGCGCATAGTCGGCAGGCCGGGCCCGCAGCAACCACTTCACACAGGGTGTCATGCTCGTCCCCTCGCCGTCATTAGGGGAGCTTACCCCCGCGCGGTTCGGCAAAACCGACGTTTGCGTCGGAAGGCGTTCCGGGGCCGGACCGGCGCCTGCCGGCGCGCAGGCGCGCTACGAGCAGCCGCGCACCGTAAGCGGCCGCGCTGGTCGCGAACATCGCTGCGGTGAGCAGCAGCCACCGCCCCAGGAATGGGTCCTGGGTCTGCCCGGTGGCCGCCCGGTAGGTCGGTGCGCCCTGCTCGATGATGCCGGGCAGGAACACCAGCAGCGTCAGCCCGGCACCAAGGGCGGGTACCCGAACGTGGTTGCGGGCGCTAATGTTTGGCTGGCGGTCGGCACGCCGGCCCGCGGACAACACCCGGTCGGCCAGGGCATAGAGGGGGAACAGCAGCAGGTCGTGGGCGATGACCGCGGCGGCGAGCCAGACCGCGATCGACTGCCACCAGGTGTCGGGGTTCCACAGGGTTCCGGGTTTGAACGTCACCAGCAGATAGCCCAGCAGCGTGAAACCGCTCAGCATGGTCAGCAGATGCGCGGGATGGGACCCGTAGAACGCGGTGAAACGCTTTGCCGCCCCAGGCATTTCAGCTCGACTCGAAGCTCATGGCCGACACCCATTTGGTGTTGTGCACGCCGGGCAGCGCCGGGACGATGATCCGCGCCGGATACCCATGGTCCAGGGACAGGTCGGCGCCGTTGACCCGCACGGCCAGCAGCGCGTCGGGGTCACCAATCTGGTTGGCCTGCAATGTCGCTGCGCCGAACGCACCCCCGGGTTGCAGGGACGTCACGCGCACCGCGTTCGGCTCCGGCACCCCGGCGATCCGGGCCAGGGCGGCCAGCGGCACGCCGCTCCAGGTCTGCACGGTCGACCAGCCTTCGACACAGGCGATCGGCAGCCGCGCGGTGCGTTGCGGCAGGGCGGCCAGCGCCGCCCGGTCGAGCACCACGTCCTTGGGACCGCCGCGCAGGACCAGCCGCCAGCCGTCGCCGACCATTGCGGGGGTGATGCCCGCCGCCACCGCGGTCTTGTTGACGGGGAAGTCGCCGCCGGGGTCGTTTCTGCCGCGACCGCGGGGCAGCAGGAGCGCCGCCCCGCGCGCGGCGCCGCCGAGCGTCTGGCCCACCGACAGCACGCCGATGAGCAGCACCCCGGAGCCCACCAGCGCCAGCGCGCCGCGCCTGCTCATTGTCGGTTCCGCCGGGTCGGCGGCCACCAGCCCGTCGGGGTCGCGCGGCTGCGGGCGGGTGCCGTCGCGGCCGGTGCGCAGCACCTCCCGCAGCGACAGCGACCGCAACCCGGTGACCATGCGCGGGATCTTGAGGGCGATGTGCATGAGGAACCCGGCAATCAAGACCCAGGCGCCGAAGTAGTGCGCGGTGTAGAAGCTGAACCCGAAGATGTAGTCGTACTGGATGTTGAGCACGCCGGTGATGATTTCGAACAACACCCCGCCGACGAGCATCAGCAGCGACAGCCGCTCCAGCACCTGGGCGATCGAGCGGGCCGGCGGCCACTCGAAGAGCCGCGGTATCACCGACCACAGCTTGGCGAGCACCACCGGGATGATGATCAGTCCCAGCCCCACGTGCAGGCCCTGGGTCAGCCGGTACAGCCAGGCGGGCCGGGTGGGCCAGGTGAAGGCCGGCAGTCGCAGCCAGCCGACGTCGGCGGGGATGGCCTGCCCGAACTGCGGTGCGTAGGCGATGTACGACAGCAACCCGGTGACGATGACGATCGGCAGCGCGATCAACAGCACGAGGCCGAACACGGACGTCAGCCAGGGACCCCGCAGCGGACTCCGAAAACGCCCCAGCAGCCGCACGCCGCGCGGTGGATGCCCCTCGACGGCGCGCCACACCCCGGCGGGAAAACCGTATTCGGTCGCGTCCCTCATCAGGGCTGCAACGCTGCCAGACTCGCGATCACCCGGCTACCGATCAGCCTGACTTCGGTCAGTGTCAGCCCGACTTGGGCCGCCAACACGCCGGCGCTGTCCACCCCCACGGAGGCCCAGCGGAACCACGGCCCCACATCCCGGCTCGTTTCCAGGCGCACCCAGCGCTCCCGGATGCCGATGGCCTCGGCGTCGAACTCGGCGACGCACCGCCCGCCTCGGGCCAGCAACTCGACGGCTCGGCCCAGGATCCGCCGCGGATCCCCGCCGAGGCCGACGTTGCCGTCGACCAGCAGGACCGTTTGCCAGGATCCGGTCCAGGGCAGCGGTTCGAACACGTCGCCCAGCAGGGCGGGCGCTCCACCGCGGCCCGCCAGGCGGATCGCCGTCGCGGACCGGTCGATGCCGAGCGCGGGTACCCCTCGTGCAATGAGCCGCGCCACCAATCGCCCGGGTCCGCACCCCAACTCGATCGTCGGCCCGTCACACATCTGAGTGACGGCTTCGTCGAACACCTCGTCGGAGGCGTCAGCGGCCGAGCCATCGGGGCGCGGCACGCCGAGCCACCGGTGGGCTGGCAGCGTTTTCAGCTCGCCGTCCTGGCGGCGGATCCAACATCGTTCGCCGACGAGCGCCCGGTCGTAGAGTTGGCCCAGCATTGCCCGCCTCTCGCGCGTCCCCGACCAAGCGGCCCCGACGTGCTGATGTCCACCAGCGCCAGCGTTTCGATCACCCTGATCGATACCCGGAAGTTCGCCAAAGTAATCCCTTGCCCGGAAGGACACGTGGCAACCGCGGGAACGGTTCACCGGGTATTCAGGCGTGCACGCGACCGTCGATGCGCAACCGGATGATGCCGTCCTCGTCGGCGCGCGCCGGGTAGGCGCTCACCGGCGCACCGTCGTTAGTGACCTCGCGGCCAGTGTCCAGCTCGTAGGTGTAGCCGTGCAGCGGGCAGATCACGACGCGGTTGTCGGCGATCCCGTCGGCCAGCGGTCCGCCGCGGTGCGGGCAGACCGCGTCCAGCGCGCGCAGCGACCCGTCCCGCAATCGGAACACCGCGATCTGCCGGTCGTCGACGACAAAGGTGCGGCCTTCCCCGACCGGGATCTGGTCCACCGGGCCCAGCGAGACGTCGGTCATCGGACCGGCACCTGCGGCAGCGGGATCAGCGGTAGCGAGGACCGGAACTGGTTAGGCGTGACGGGCTCTTCGCTTTCGCCCCAGGGATCACGGTAGGAGTCGATCGACTTCTGCATGCGCGCGTCGAGGTCGGCGGCGATGCCGTCGCTGTCGGAGACCACGATCTCGCGGATCCGGTCGATGCCCACCCGCGGGACGAAATCGTAGGTGCGCTCGAGCCACTTGGCGTTCTCCCGGTAGTACTGCAGGAACCGGCCCGTCAGCGTGATGACCTCCTCGGGGGAGCCGACGGTGGTGAGCAGGTCGCCCTTGCGCACGTGTGCGCCGGCCGCGCCGCCGACGTAGATCTGCCATTGCCCGCCCTCGATAGCCACGACTCCGAGGTCCTTGCACAGCGCCTCGGCGCAGTTGCGGGGGCAGCCGGTCACCGCCAGCTTCATCTTGCCGGGGCTAGGTATGCCCTGGAAGCGCTCCTCGATCGCGATGCCCAGCGCCGTGGAGTCGCCCAGCCCGAAGCGGCAAAAGTCGCTCCCCACACAGGTTTTCACGGTCCGGAAACTCTTGCCGTAGGCGTAGCCGGAGGGCATGCCGAGGTCCGCCCACACCGCGGGCAGGTCTTCCTTGCGCACGCCGAGCAGGTCGATGCGCTGCCCGCCGGTGAGCTTGATCATGGGGATCTCGTACTTGTCGGCGACGTCGGCGATCGTGCGCAGCTGATGCGAGCTGGTCACCCCGCCCTTGAGCTGCGGGACCACCGAGAACGTGCCGTCGCGCTGGATGTTGCCGTGCACGCGGTCGTTGATGAACCGGCTGTCGCGTTCGTCGACGAACTCGTCGCCCCACATCATGTGCAGCAGCGACGCCAGCGCCATCTTCGAGCCGGCGTCCTCCCGGCCCTCGGGGGCCAGCGCCGCGAACACCGATGACACGGAATGCAGTTCGAGCTCGCGGATCTTCTGCATCAGCTCGGGCTTTTCGTACGGGATCGCGGGCACGTACCAGTTGGCCGCGGCGTCCTGGGACACCGCGCCGTCAGCGGCCCACTCGACGATCTGGGCGACCAACCCCTTGCACGACCCGCAGCCCTTGCCCGCCCGGGTGGCCGCCATCACGCCGTCGATCGAGGTCTGGCCGTCCTTGACGCAGCGCACGATCGTGGCCTTGTCGACGCCGTTGCAGTTGCACACCTGCGCGTCGTCGGACAGTTCGGCGGCGCCGCCGGCCTCGTCGGGCGCCCCGCCGATGTCGAACATCAGCGACACCCGTTCGGGGGGCAGGGGCAGGCCGCGGTCGAAGGCCTGCATCAGGAACGCCACCTTGCTGACGTCGCCGACCAGCGTGGCCCCGATCAGCTTGTCGTCGCGCACCACCACCGTCTTGTACACCCCGCGCTTGGGCTCGGAGTACTGCACGAACTCGTCGTCGTCACGCTCCGGCCCCTTCACCCCCATCGCCGCCACGTCGACACCCGCCACCTTGAGCTTGGTGGCCGTGCGCGAACCGTGATATGCCGCACGGGGGTTGGCGCCGGTGATGTGCTCGGCCAGGACGGTGGCCTGTTCCCAGAGCGGCGCGACGAGCCCGTAGACCTGCCCGCGGTGCTCCGCGCACTCGCCCACCACGTAGATGTCGTCGTCGTCGATCGAGCGCATCTGGTCGTCGACCACGATGGCGCGTTCGACCGTGAGGCCCGCGCGGGCGGCCAGGCCGACGTTGGGCCGGATGCCGGCCGCCATCACCACCATGTCGCACGGCAGGCGGCTGCCGTCGGCGAATTCGACAGCCGACGGCAGCCCGTTCTCGCTCAGCATGCGGGTGGTCCGCTTGCCGGTGTGCACCTCGATGCCCAGGGCCTCCACCAGGCGCCGCAGGATCGCGGCGCCCTGGTCGTCGAGCTGGGCGTTCATCAGCGCCGAACCGCCCTGCACGACGCCCGCCTGCAGGCCCCGGTTCTGCAGGCCGCGCGCCGCCTCCAGGCCCAGCAACCCGCCGCCGACGACGAGGACCCTTGCGCCGGGCTGGCTTTGCCGCTCGGCGAAGTCGATCATCGCCTGGGTGTCGTCGAGCGTGCGGAAGCCGAAAACCCCGGGCGCCAGGGTCTTGTCGTCCAGCCAGATGCCGTCGACCGGCGGGAAGAACGACCGGCTGCCGGTGGCCAGGACCAGCTTGTCGTAGCGGACGGTGGTCCCGTCGTCGGCGTGCACCACGTGGGCGAAGGGGTCGATGCGCACCACCCGGACCCCCGCGCGGAGGTCGATGCCGTTGTCGGCGTACCAGTCTCGCGGATTGAGGTAGATCTCGGCGGCGTCGTCCGACCCGGCCAGCACGTTGGACAGCAGTATCCGGTTGTAGTTTCCGTACGGCTCGTCGCCGAACACGGTGATGTCAAACCGCTCGGTGCCGCCGCGGGCGATGATCTCCTCGAGCGCCCGCGCGCCGGCCATGCCGTTGCCGACGACCACCAGGGTCGCCAGACCGGCGGCCCGGTGGCCGTTGGTTTCGGATCTGGTCAGTGTGGTCACGGCTAGACCTCGACGAGGCCGATGTCCACGAACACGGTGCCGCTCAACCCGTCGGGCGCGGCGACGAACACCTCGACGACGGTGTCGGCGATCAGGTCTTCGACGACCCGAAGCGGCACGTGCACGGCGTCTTTCGCCCCGATCGGGAAGTAGCGCATCGGGGCGCCATCGCGCATGACCACGACGGTCACCAGCTCGTCGGTGCTGTTGCCGCCGCGGAAGTACACCGGCTGGGCAATCGACCCCGCCGGCACGACATAACGCAGCGACGCATCGAGCAGCGACGGCGCGTCGTACCCCTTGCCGTCGAACGCGAACGCTCCCTGCAGGAACCGTGGCGTGCTTTCGTCACCCATTCGAATCTCCCTCCCTCGGTTGTGCGGTATCGGCTCTGGACACCGACACCGCGCAGACTTTGAACGACGGCATCCGTGAATACGGGTCGAGCTCCGGGTTGGTCAGCCGGTTGATGTTGCCCGCCCCACCCCAGTGGAACGGCGCGAAGACGGTGTCCGGGCGGATACCGCTGTCCGTGCGCGCCGTCATCACGGTCTCGCCGCGGCGAGTCCTGAGGCGGACCTTGTCGCCGCTGGCGACCCCGACGCTTTGCGCCAGTGTCGGGTGCAGTTCGGCCACCGGCTCGGGCTCGCCCTCGGCGAGCTGCGGCACCCGGCGCGTCTGGGTCCCGGATTGGTATTGGCGCATCACCCGGCCGGTCGTGAGGTAGTAGGGGAACTCGTCGTCGGGCAGCTCGGGGGTGCCGCGGTGCTCGACGGGATGGAAATGCGCCCGCCGGTCGGGCGTCGGGAAGTCCTCTGTGAACAGCCGCGGCGTGTCCGGGTAGAGGGGGGACGGGCAGGGCCAGAACACGCCCTGGTTGTCCTCGATCCGCTGGTAGCTGATGCCCCGGTAGTCGGCCTTGCCGCCCTGGCTGGCGCGGGTCAGCTCCTCGAAGACCTCCTGCGGCTCGGCCGAAAAGCCTTGCACTCCCAGGCGCTTCGCCAGGTCGGCCATCACGTCGAGGTCGCTGCGCACCTCGCGGGGCGCCGCGAGCGCCGCCCGCCGCAGGATCACCCGGCCTTCGAGGTTCGTCATGGTTCCCGACTCTTCGGCCCACTGGGTGGTCGGCAGCACCACGTCGGCCAGTTCCGCCGTCTCGGACAGGAAGATGTCGGACACCACCAGGAAGTCGAGCGCCCCGAGCCGCTCGGCTACGTGCAGCGCGTTCGGCGCCGAGACCACGATGTTGGAGGCCACCACCCACAGCGCGCGGACGCCGCCGGAAGTCCCCATGGCGCTGAGCATTTCGTACGCCGACCGCCCGGGCTGCGGCAGATCGGCGGGGTTGACGCCCCAGACCCGCGCGACGTGGGCGCGGGCTTCCGTGTCGTCGAGCTTGCGGTAGCCGGGCAGCTGGTCGCTCTTCTGCCCGTGCTCGCGGCCCCCCTGGCCGTTGCCCTGACCGGTGATCGTGGCGAACCCGCTGTAGGGGCGGCCCGGCAGGCCGAGCGCGAGGGCCAGGTTGATGAAGGCCTGCGCGGTGTCGGTACCGGCGCTGTGCTGTTCGGCGCCGCGCGCGGTCAGGATCATCGCGCGGTCGGCCTGAGCCAGCAGGCGCGCCGCGGCCACGATGTCGCGCTCGGGCACACCGGTGATCCGCTCCACCCGGTCCGGCCAGTACAGCCGCACCGCGCGCCGCACCGCCTCGAAACCCGCGGTGCGATCCGCGACATACTTCTCGTCGATAAGCCCTTCGCGGGCAATGATGTTCAGCATGCCGTTGGCCAGCGCCAGGTCGGTGCCGGGCACCGGTTGCAGGTGCAGGTCGGCGCGGGCGGCGGTCGGCGTGCGCCGCGGGTCGACGACGATGTGCCGGGCCCCGCGGGCGCGGCCCTCGTCGAAGTACTGCATCGCCGGGGGCAGCGTTTCGGCGGGGTTGCTGCCGACGAGCAGGATGACATCGGCCCGCGCGATGTCGGACAGCGGGAACGGCAGCCCGCGGTCGATGCCGAACGAGCGGTTCGTCGCCGCGGCGGCCGACGACATGCAGAACCGGCCGTTGTAGTCGATCGCGGAGGTGCGCAGCGCGACGCGGGCGAATTTGCCGAACTGGTACGCCTTCTCGTTGGTCAGCCCGCCGCCGCCGAAGCAGCCCACCGCATCGCGGCCGTGGTCCGCCTGCGCCCGCTGAAACGCCGCCACGACCCGCTCCAGCGCCTCGTTCCAGGTCGCCGGCCGCAGCGGCGAACCGCGCTCGTCGCGCACCAGCGGGCCGGTCAACCGTTCCGGATGCCCCAGCAGTTCGGCCGCCGTCCAGCCCTTGGCACACAGTCCGCCGCGATTGGTCGGAAAGTCGCGCTGCGGCTCGAGGATCGGCTTTTCGGAGCTACCCCCCGATGCGTCCAGGGTGATGCCGCACTGCAGCGAGCAGTACGGGCAGTGTGTTTTCGTCGGCGCCGGCGCCATCGGCGATCACCGCTTAGCAGACGAGCGGGGCAGGCGCCCCGCCGTGCTCAGTTGACCTCCCATGTCGCCCTCCCGAATCGGCCCTCATTCCCGAAGTTACGGGGGCCGTGTTGCGGTGGCATTTCAGCGAATTGTCCGCGGGACTACCGCGGCCTCACCGCTCCGCGTCGCCGTCGATGAGGCGGGGCGGCGCGGCGCCGAACAGGAACGCGTCGAGCAGCTGGTTCACCCGATCGGGGTCTTCCAGGGCGGCGAGGTGCGCCACCCGGTCCAGCACGGTGAACGACGCGTGCGGGATCGAGTCCGCCATGGCCCGCGTCTCGGCGACCGGGAAGGTGGCGTCTTCCGCACCGGCGACCACGAGGACCGGCGCCTCGATGCGGCCGAGCAAAGCGTGTTGGTCCGGTCGGGCCGGGACGACACTGCGGATCGCCCACCGGGTCGAGTCGGCGTCGACCGCCCGCAGGTTGCGGCGGACGGTTTCGACCACCGTCGGGCGCGTGCGCAACGACGTCGGGCCGAGGAAGCCGCGAACGGCCGAGCGGGTCAGGGGCGGCCGGATGCCGCCGAGCGCCACGGCCGCCCACAGCATGGCCGCGTACTTCATCTTCTGGGGCGCCCCGGCTTTCGACGCCGTGCAGTTCATCAGCACGGCGCGGCCGACGCGCCCCGGGTAGCGGGCGGCGAACGTGGCGCCGATCATTCCGCCCCACGAATTGCCCACGAAGTGGGCGTTGTCGATGCCCAGCCCGTCCATCAGGTCGACGACGCAGCGCGCGCATTCGTCGAACGTGAACATTGCGCGCAGCGGCTCGCTGCCGCCGTGGCCGGGCGGGTCGATCAGCACCAGGCGGTTGCGGTTGCCGAAGCGGGTGGCCTGACCCGCCCACAAGTCGCCGGTCATCAGGAGGCTGGGCCACATCAGGACCGCCGGCCCGGTTCCCCGGCTGACCTGGACGCGGATCGTCCCGAGCACCGTGTCGAGGAACCTCACACCCAGCTGAACATCCCCGTCCTCCGGGATATCGGTCTTGTCGGTCACTCTGGCTCCATGCCCTCCTAACGCGCCCACCGCCGCCGCGGTTCATCCGCAACTTATCCCGTCGGCAAACAACCCGTGGGCAATACTTGACCGATGCCGAACAACGACGTTCACCCCGACCTGCGGCGCATCGCCCGCATCGCCCCCCGCCGCATGGTCGGCGCCCGGACCCTGCCGGTGATGCGCGCCGTCAGCGGGCTGACCGAGCGGCTGCGCGGAAGGGGGCCCGCGGAGGACGTCGAGGCGATCACGCTGAGCTCGGGCGTCGGGATCCGGTTGTTTCGCCCCGTTGGCGCGGCCGAGCCGGCGCCCGCGCTGCTGTGGATCCACGGCGGCGGGTACGTGATCGGAACGGCCGCGCAGGACGACCGGCTGTGCCGCCGCTTCAGCCGCCGGCTGGGCATCGCCGTCGCGTCGGTCGACTACCGGCTGGCGCCCGACCATCCCTATCCGGCGCCGCTGGAGGACTGCTACGCGGCGCTGACGTGGCTCGCGGGGCTGCCCTGGGTGGACGCCGGACGGGTGGCGATCGCGGGTGCCAGCGCGGGCGGGGGCCTCGCCGCGGCCCTCGCCTTGCTGGCCCGCGACCGGGGTGAAACCGACCCGGCGTTCCAGCTGCTGGCGTACCCCATGCTCGACGACCGGAGCTCGGCCAGACCGGAGAACCCCCGCTACCGGTTGTGGGACACCCGCAGCAATCACTTCGGCTGGACGGCGTACCTCGGCGGCGCGGACCCCCGCGTCGCCGTCCCGGGGCGCCGCGAGGACCTCGGCGGGTTGCCGCCGGCGTGGATCGGCGTGGGCACCCACGACCTGTTCCACGACGAAAGCGTCGACTACGCCCGGCGACTCGAAGGGGCCGGGGTGCCGTGCGGCCTCGAGGTGGTCGACGGCGCATTCCACGGATTCGACCTGGTGGTGCCGAAAGCCGCGGTGTCGCAACGATTTTTCGGCCGCCAGTGCGAGGTGCTGCGGTCCGCGCTGGCGCCGGCCGGCTGATCACATCGCGAAGTAGACGAGCTCGCCGCCGATGACCGTGGCCGCCACCATGCCGGCGTCGAGTTCGGCCAGCGCCGTCGCGGGCGGTTCGCTCAGCACGCACAGGTCCCCCGGTTGTCCGGCCTCGACGGTTCGCGGCAGGCCCGGCCGCTCCGGGCCGCCCAGGAACATCGTCAACGCCGCGCGCGCCGAGACGCGTTCGCCCGCGTTGAGGACGGCGCCGCTCGGGGTGGTGCGGTAGACCGCGGCGCGCATCGCCGTCCACGGGTCGCCGTGGCCGAACGGCATGTCGGTGGACAGCGCCGTCGGCACCGCCGCGGTGAGCAGGGACGCGACGCGCCACAGTTGGCCGTGCTCGTCGGCGGGGACGTCGGCGAGGTACTGATCGCCGCGCTCGGCGACGAAGTTGGGCTGGGTCACCACCGTGACGCCCAGCTCGGCGAGGTCGGCCAGGTTGTCGTCGGGCACCACGGCGGCGTGCTCGATCCGGTCCCGGGGATGGCCACCGGCCGCGCGCAGGGCCGCGATGGTGACGACGAGCTGGGCCGCTGTCACGCAGTGCACGGCGACCGGCTGGCCGATGTCGTGCCGGCCCATGATCCAGCCAATGAGTTCGTCGAGGTCGAGTCGGTCGTCCTGCAGGATCCTCTTTCCCGGGGCTAGGAAGGCCAGGCGGGGGCGGAACTCCCCGCGCAGGTGGGCCGCGCGCAGCGCTTCCGTGTCGGCGGCGCCCAGGTCGGGGGTGGCGTCGGTGACCCCGGTGACGCCGGTCGCGGTGATCCTGCGGCCAAGCTCGGCGAGGTCGGTTTCCCGCCACCCCAGCAGGTCCGACCAGCCGCGGTCGGCGCTGCGCAGGCGGCCGTCGGGATGCCCGGCCAGGCCGACGCGGCCGAGCGCCTCGGAGTTCAGGATCCACAGCGCGCCGCTGCGGTGCTGCACGCGCACGGGCACGTCGCGCACGACGGCGTCCAGTGCGGCCCGGTCGAGCTCGCCGGCGACCGATTCGTGATAGCCGACGGCGCGGATCCACCCGTCGGGGCCCGGGGTGGCGTTCGACAGCAGTTGCGCCAGCTCGGCTTCGGTGCTGACGCCGGGCGGTCCGACGAAGAACGAATTCAGGGCGGAGGCGGCCGAGCGCACGTGGACGTGGTGGTCGTGCAGTCCGGGCAGGACGGCACCGCCGCCGGCGTAGAGGACCCCCTCGCCGGCGCGCGCCTCGAGCCCCTCGCCCACCTCCTCGATCCGCTCGCCCACCCGCAGGTCGGCCGTCCTGCCATCGAGCAGGGCTGCCCGCTTGATCAGCATGCGGCGCAACGTCGTCGCGCGACCAGCCGGTGCACGGCGACGTTGTCCGCGCCGAGTGCGCCCGCCGGTTCGACCGGCGGAGGCGCCACCGGCGGCGGGGCGGGGCACTGCGCGACCGACGGTTCGGCCGGCAGCGCGGCATAGGTGGCGGCCACCGCCGCCATCGAGACTTCGATCAGCTCGCCACCACCCCGGGTCAGCGAATCATGGAGCGCGGCAAAGGCTTCCAGCCCAGTCAGCGGGTCGGCGACGGCGTCCCCGCAGAACACCGGCCCCGCGGCGCTGGCCCCCACCAGGCCGCCGGCCACCGCGGCGTCATCGCCGAAGGCCGGTCCGCCGCCCCAGGATCCGACGATGCGCAGCCAGATTCGCCCCCGCCGGGCCGCCGCGTCCGCCGGCCCGAGCCGGCGCCGCGCCAGCGCCGCCGGGCGCGAGCCTTCGATCACGATGTCGGCGGCCGCGAGCAGTTCGCGCACCTCGTCGGCCTCCGCATCGAAATCGATGCCGTACATCAGCTTTTCGCTGTTGACCCAGTCGAAGAAGGCTCGGCTGCCGTTTCGGGTGCCGTCCGGTCGGCGCGGGCTTTCGACCTTCACGACCGTAGCACCGGCCCGGGCCAGCAGCCGCCCACACAGCGGACCCGCCCACATCGACGACAGGTCGGCCACCAGCAAGTCGCTCATCTGGCGTCCCGCCGCCCTGGCGCCCAGCCGGCGTATCCGTGGCGGGCTGGCGACGACCTCGCCCAGGGCAGCTGCCGGGATGTCGAGCAGGCGCGCCCGGTCGACGGCCGTAGAGGTGAAACGCGTTGCGGCCCAGCGCTCCAGCGCCGGCCAGGGATCGGTCCCCACGTCGTCGGCCTGCACCAGCGCGGGCACCGCCGCGACGTCGTCGGGGCGGGAGAGTGTGATCGCGCACCAGCTATCGCGGGCCTCGAGCATCCGGGTGGCGCCGCCGGCCGACACCCGTCCGCGCCGCCCCAAACCCAGCCACGCGGCCCGGCAGGTGAGCTCGGCGGCCGCATCGATCGCGATGCCGCTGCGCGCGACCGCGGCGGCCACGGCCTCGGCGCGGGCCAGCACGTTGGCGCGGGAGAAGTCCGGGGGCCCGTCGGGCAAGCCCGTCAGGTGGGCCAGCCCGCTGCTCCCCCAGCGACGCGTCGCGCGGTTCATCTCGCCGAGAGTAACCCCGGGCGCGCCTCGCCCCGCGGCCGCACGGCCCGGGCCTCAGAAGTGCAACGCGCTGAACCGCCAGTCCAGCACCGGGCGGTCCGCCACACCGGAACCGTCGCCGACCGCGTGGACGACCGATCGCAGCGCCAGCACGCCGCCGCGCTCCGCGGGTTCAGCCGACTCGACCCGCAGCTCGCTGTACAGCGTGTCCCCCTCGTGGACGGGACCGGTGTGATCGCAAGACTCCCAGCCCAGCACCGTCGCCAGATTGGGCAGCAGCCTGCTCGCCTGCGCCAGCGCGATCCCGATGGTGTGCCCGCCGTACACCAGCCGGCGACCGCCGACCCGCGAATCATGATGCGTTGCCGCGATGTTCGCCGTCAGCCGGGCCAGCTCCGGGGCACCGCTGACCACGTCGCCGGTGCTACGCAGCACGAGACCGGCCATGGCCGGGTCGAAATGCGGGCCCGGGACCCTGCTGCGGAAGGCGTCCCCGTCCCAGTGGGCGGTGGGGTCGGCGGCCGGCCCGGCCGCGTCGGCGCCGATGACCGACAGGTCGTCGCCGAGCTCGTCGGAGGGACGCCAATCGGGGCTCGCCGGCAGCATCGCACACCGATAGAAGTCGAGCACCAGCCGGTCGGCCTGGTCGATGGTGATCATGCGCAGCGCCGCCATCCCCGTCGGCGCCCGGCCCGGCTTCGGCGAATTGGCTCGCAGCCCAACCACTTCCGTGCGTGTGTAGATGGTGTCGCCGACGACGGGGAAGCGGTGGAACGTGAGGCCCCGGTAGAACAGGTTGGCCTTGACCCGCTGGGTGGCCAGGGTCGACTGCCCGATCGCGACGTCGCACACCAGCGCGGGGTGGGCCAGCGGCCCCGGCACGCCGGTGACCGCGGTGCACAGGACGGCGTCCAGCGCGAGGCGCAGCCTATCCCCCACGATCGACTGGTGCGTGGCAGCCAGTCCCGACGACAGCGTCACCGAGGGAGCCCAGTCAAACACTTGGCCAACCGACAGGTCATCGAAGAAGGGGCCGCCCTCGCGCTGGCCCGCGTAGCCGCTGTGCACAACGCCACATGCTGGCAGGCGCGCGGGGTGGGTGCAATATGGCGTGCGTGAATGAGGAAGAGGAGATGTTGGTCGCCACGGTGCGGGCGTTCATCGACCGTGAAGTCAAGCCGACCGTCCGCGAGGTCGAACACGCCAACACCTATCCGGAAGCGTGGATCGACCAGATGAAGCGGATTGGCATCTACGGGCTGGCCATCGGCGAGGAGTACGGCGGGTCACCGGTGTCGATGCCGTGTTATGTGCGGGTCACCGAGGAACTGGCCCGCGGCTGGATGAGCCTGGCGGGTGCGATGGGCGGACACACCGTGGTGGCCAGGCTGCTGACGCTGTTCGGAACCGACGAGCAGAAGAGCGCCTACCTGCCGCCGATGGCGACGGGCGAACTGCGTGCCACCATGGCGCTGACCGAACCCGGCGGCGGTTCCGATCTGCAGAACATGTCGACGACCGCGCTGCCGGACGGTCCGGACGGCTTGCTCATCAACGGGGCCAAGACGTGGATCAGCAATGCGCGCCGCTCCGGGCTGATTGCGCTGCTGTGCAAGACGGATCCCGAGGCCACACCCCGCCACATGGGGGTCTCGATCGTGCTCGTAGGGCACGGCCCGGGCCTGACAGTGTCGCGGGACCTGCCCAAGCTCGGCTACAAGGGTGTCGAGGCGTGCGAGCTGTCGTTCGACGATTTCTCCGCGCCCGCGTCGGCCATCCTGGGTGGCGTTGCCGGGGAAGGCTTTTCGCAGATGATGAAGGGCCTCGAGACCGGCCGCATCCAGGTGGCAGCCCGCGCCCTGGGCGTCGCGACGGCGGCGCTCGAGGACGCGCTGGCGTACGCCGGGCAGCGGGAGAGCTTCGGTCAGCCGATCTGGAAGCACCAGTCGATCGGCAACTACCTGGCCGACATGGCCACCAAGCTCACCGCCGCCCGCCAGCTGACCCGGTACGCCGCCGAGCGCTACGACAGCGGGCAACGCTGCGACATGGAAGCCGGGATGGCCAAGCTGTTCGCCTCGGAGGTCGCCATGGAGATCGCCCTCGACGCGGTGCGCATCCACGGCGGCTACGGCTATTCGACCGAATACGACGTCGAGCGGTACTTCCGCGACGCGCCCCTGATGATCGTCGGCGAAGGCACCAACGAGATCCAGCGCAACGTGATCGCCCGGCAGCTGGTCGCCCGGGGCGGGATCTGACCATCTAAATCCCGGACCGGCGTCGGCCCCTGCTGTATATTTGCCTGACTTCGAGGAAAGCCGGGTGCCATGAGTTATCCCCCAGGGCCGTACCAGGGTTCACCGGAATGGCAGGGCCAGCAACCCGGCTGGCCGGGCCAGCAGCCGGCGGGTTGGCCGGGTCCACAGCCGGGCTGGCAGGGGCAGCGCGAGCCCGACAACTACCTCGTGTGGGCGATCCTGTGCACCGTCCTGTGCTGCCTGCCGTTCGGGGTCGTCTCGATCGTCTATTCGACCAAGGTTTCCGGCCTGTGGGCGCAGGGGCGGTACGCCGAGGCCCAGGCGGCGGCCAACAATGCGAAGAAGTGGGCCATCATCGGGGCGATAGTGGGCGCGGTGGCCGCCGTGATCGGCGCCATCCTCTACTTCGGCCTCATCGTGTTCGCGATCTCGAACGCGCCGTCGAACGTCACCACCACCTACTCCGGTTACTGAGCCACCGCGTCCACCAGCCCCCAGGACAACGCGGTAGCCGCGTCGATGGTGCGTCCCGTCAACACCAGGTAGGCGGTGCGCCAACGGCCGATCCTGCGCGTGACGCTGACCGTGCCGCCGGCCCCCGGGATCAGGCCCAGCGCAAGTTCGGGTAGTCCGAACAGCGAGTCACGTTGCGCCTCAACCCATCCGCAGAACGCCGCCATCTCCAGCCCGCTGCCGAGCACTCGGCCGTGCACCTCGGCGCGGCAGGACCGGCCCAGCCGGGCGGCGAGCGCGTCGAGCGCCAGGGCCGGGCTGTGCCGGGTGCGGGCCAGGTGCGCGCTGGCCGGGTCGGCCAGGCTGCCGAACTCGGCGAGGTCACCGCCGCTGCAGAACGACGGGCCGTTGCCGCGCAGCACGATTCGGGTCACCGACGGGTCCAGCCGCGCGACGGTGAGCGCCTCCAGCAGCGCAGCGCGGGCATCCGTCGAGAAGGCGTTGTGCCGCTGCGGCCGGTTGAACGCGACGACAACGGTGTCGCCGTCGCGCCCACAAAGGACCGGCTCGGCGATGTCCGGCATGCGCGCCGGGCCGCGGTCGGCGAGCCACCGCGCGAACTCGGGGCCGCCCTGCAGCGTCGAGTACGCCAGCGACTCGGTGATCACCCCGGCCGACGCCGGGCCGGCGGGATCGATCGCGCGCAGCACGTCGTCGCACACGCTGCTGGCGTGCGGCCAGCGTTCACAGCGCAGCGCCAGCTCGGCCAGGGCGTCGGGCAACGACGCGACGGTGATCGCCCGCCGGTCGTCACACGGGTCTTCGGTGAGCGTGAAAGTGGCGTGATCGAGCCAATATTCGGGCGCGCGACCGATCGCACCGGCGCCGACCACCACGCCTGGCGGCGCAACGTCATCGGGCGGCGGCGGCGCGCTCAGATCGATGACGCGCAGTGTCACACCGAGTACTTCTCGATCAGCCCGTTCTTGTACAGCTTGCCGGTATCGGTCCGCGGCAGCTGCGCCTCGAAGGCGATCGACCGGGGACATTTGTAGTGCGCCAAGCGGTCTCGCAGCCACGCCGTCAGCTCGTCGGCGAACTCTGCGGTGGCGTCGCCAGGGTCGACGGTCTGCACGGCCGCCATCACCCGTTGGCCCATCTCGTCGTCGGGAACACCGAACACCGCCGCATCCAACACCTTTGGATGGGTGACCAGGAGGTTCTCGGTCTCCTGCGGGTAGATGTTGACCCCACCCGAGATGATCATGTGGTGGCGCCGGTCCGTGAGGTAGAGGTAGCCCTCGTCGTCGAGGTAGCCGACGTCGCCGACCGTCACCCAGCCGCGCCCGTCGCGTGAGGCGGCGGTCTTCGCGTCGTCGTTGAGGTATTCGAAGGAATAGCCACCCGCGAAATAGATTTCACCGGGCTGGCCCGGGGGCAGCTCGTTGCCGTCCTCGTCGAGGATGTGGATCTCGCAGGCCATCGGTTTGCCGACCGACCCCGGATGAGCCAGCCACTCCTCGGCGCTGATCAGGGTCGAGCCGATCGCCTCCGAGGAGGCGTAGTACTCGTCGATGATCGGGCCCCACCAGTCGATCATCTGCTTCTTGATCTCCACGGGGCACGGCGCCGCCGCGTGCATCACCCGCTGCAGGCTGGACAGGTCATACGAATTGCGCACGGCCTCCGGAAGTTTGAGCATTCGGGTGAACATCGCCGGGACGAACTGGCCGTGCGTGACCCGGTGGCGCGCGATGGCGTCGAGGCAGCCTTCCGGGTCGAACTTCTCCAGGACGACCGTGGTGACGCCGCCGGCCTGCGCGCTCATCGACCACACCGACGGCGCGGTGTGGTACAGCGGCGCGGGGCTCAGGTAGATCGAATCCGGGTTCATCCAGAAGCTGACCAACGCCGACATCATCCCCGGCGCCTCGGCCGGCGAGACGTGCTGCAGTTCGCGTTTGATGCCCTTCGGCCGGCCCGTGGTGCCCGACGAATACTGCAGCAGGTCGCCCTCACGCTCGTCGTCGATCGGGGTGTCCGGCTCGCCGGCAACGCATTCCGGGTAGCGCTGCCAGCCCTCGAGGTCGGGTTCTCCCTTTTCCGAGGCGATCAACAGCAACGCGGGCAGGCCGCCCGGCAGGTGCTCGGCCAGGTTCTCGCAGGTCTTGCGCAGCGCGGCCGACCCGATGATCGCCTTGGCGGCGCTGTTGTCGATGATGTACGCGGCCTCGGCCGCGGTGAGGTGAGTGTTGATGGGGACGTAGTACAGGCCACTGCGGCGAGCTGCCCACATCACCGCATGGATGTGCTCGTTGTTCTCCATGAGGATCGCGACGGCGTCGCCCTCGCGCAGCCCGGCCCGCCGGAAGTGGTGCGCCAGCCTGTTGGCGCGCGCCTCGAGTTCGTCGAAAGTGACGACCGTGCCGGAGGGGTGAAGGACGATGGCGGGCTTACCCGAGCCGCAATGGTCGCGAATCTGCATGCGCAGACTGTACCGCCGCGAAACTTGACGGGTGTCAAGTGGTCCCGCTCAGCGGGCAACGTTACCGGGACTCGGCCAGCCGCTGCTTGAGCGCCTCGAACTCGTCCTTGACGCCGGTGGGCAGCTTGTCGCCGACGAACTCGAACCACTCCTCGATCAGCGGCACTTCCTGGCGCCATTCGTCGGCGTTGACCGCCAAGGCCTGCGCGACGTCGGCGCTGTCGGCGTCGAGCCCGTCGAGGTCCAGGTCGTCTGCGCTCGGCACCACACCGATCGGGGTGTCCTGGCCGCCGGCACGGTGCTCGATGCGGTCGACGATCCACTTCAGCACGCGGCTGTTCTCACCGAAGCCCGGCCACAGGAACTGGCCCTCGTCGCCGCGGCGGAACCAGTTGACGAAGAACACCTTCGGCAGCTTGGACTCGTCGGAGTTCTTGCCCAGGTCCAGCCAGTGCTGGAAGTAGTCAGCGACGTGGTAACCCAGGAAAGGCAACATGGCCATCGGGTCGCGGCGCACGGTGCCGACCTTGCCCTCGGCGGCGGCGGTCTGCTCGCTGCCCATGGTGGCGCCCATGAACACCCCGTGCTGCCAGTCGCGGGCCTCGGTCACCAGCGGCACCGTGGTCTTGCGGCGGGCGCCGAACAGGATGCCGGAGATCGGCACGCCCTGCGGGTCGTCCCACTCTGGCGCCAGGATGGGGCACTGCGACATCGGCGTGCAGTACCGCGAATTCGGGTGGGCGGCCTTGGTTTCCGTCTCGCGGAGGTACCAGTCGTTGCCCTTCCAGTCGATCAGGTGGTCGGGCTCGCCCTCCAGGCCTTCCCACCACACCTCGTCGTCGTCGGTCAGGGCGACGTTGGTGAAGACGGTGTTGCCGGCGGCGATGGTGCGCATGGCGTTGGGGTTGGACTTCCAGTTGGTGCCCGGCGCCACCCCGAAGAAGCCGAACTCGGGATTGACCGCGTACAGGCGGCCGTCCTTGCCGAACCGCATCCAGGCGATGTCGTCGCCGAGCGTCTCGGCGCGCCAGCCGGGGATGGTCGGCTGCAGCATCGCGAGGTTGGTCTTGCCGCACGCCGAGGGGAAGGCCGCGGCGAAGTAGTACGCCTTGTTCTCAGGGGAGATGAGCTTGAGGATCAGCATGTGCTCGGCGAGCCAGCCCTCGTCGTGGGCCATCGCCGAGGCGATGCGCAGCGAGTAGCACTTCTTGCCCAGCAGGGCGTTGCCGCCGTAGCCGGAGCCGTAGCTCATGATCTCGCGGGTTTCCGGGAAGTGGGTGATGTACTTGGTGTCGTTGCAGGGCCACGGCACGTCCTGTTGGCCCGGCTCCAGGGGTGCGCCCACGGAGTGCAGCGCCTTGACGAAGAAACCGTCGTCGCCGATCTTGTCCAGGGCGGCCTTGCCCATCCGGGTCATGACCTTCATCGAGACGACGACGTACTCGGAGTCGGTGATCTCCACGCCGAGCTTGGGGTCGTCGGCGCCGAGCGGGCCCATGCAGAACGGCACCACATACATGGTGCGGCCGTGCATGCAGCCGCGGTACAGATCGGTCAGGGTGGAGCGCATCTCGGCGGGATCCATCCAGTTGTTGGTGGGCCCGGCGTCGATCTCGCGCTCGGAACAGATGAAGGTCCGCGACTCGACGCGGGCCACGTCGGACGGGTCCGACAGCGCCAGGAAGGAGTTCGGGTACTCCTTGGGGTTCAACCGCTTGAACGTGCCCGCCTCGACGAGCTGGTCGGTCAGCCGCTTCCACTCCTCGTCGGATCCGTCGGTGAACACCACCCGGTCGGGTTGGGTGAGCTCGGCGACTTCGCGTACCCACGCCAGCAGACCCGGGTGATTGGTAGGCGCGGTATCCAGTCCCGGAATGGTGGCTGAGGTCATCGAAGTCTCCTGAATTCGTCTCTGTACTCGGGCTTCTGTGGCTTGCGTATGCACTCGCCCACACAACTGTTCCTATGGTGGCGTTAACTACAGGTTATCGCGGACGCCTTGTCGGGGAAGTCTCGGGCGGGTATAAGCCTTCTCACAACAACGATTCAGAAGCGTCACCGATCGTCACCCGTCGTCGCCATCGTCGCTCCTCAGGCCCGGTTTCTCGGCCACGTCCGCGCCGGGGGCCGCCGAAGGGATCTTGAGTTCAGGTATACCCGGTTCGCCGAGTTCTGCACGCACGGCGTCCAGCGCGGCCTTTACTGTGGGCATCTCGCGGTCGCGCGTCGCGGCCGCCCGCGCCGCCGCGACGGCGTGCTCGCGCAGCTCGCCGTCGATCGCGGTGACCTGGGCGGACACCGTGGTGTTCTCGGCCTCGTCGCGTGCCGTCGCCGCCGCGCTCAGCGCCGTCTCGGCGACGAGGACGCGGGTGGCGACGAGCTCGTCGACGACCGAGCGCAGCGACGACGTGGCGTCGCCCACCCAGCGGTCCAGCAACCCGCGATCGTGCAGTAGCGCACGGATGTGGACCACCATCAGCGTGACGGCCAACCCGACCGCCGCGCAGGCCGCAGCGGCGGCGACGGCGACCGCGGGGCTCAGCTTGGCGGCCACGCCGCCAACCAGCCGGCCCAGGGTCAGCGCCACCCCGAGCCCGAATCCGGCGCCGAGCAGCGTCATCAGCCACGCCTCGTGCCGCCGGCATTTCAGGGGCGGGGAAGAGACCTCGACAGCCGGCAGGTCCTGGCCGGCCGGCAGCGCGACCGGCGCGCCCGTCGCTTCGACCATTTCGGTGAGCTCCGAGAGCTCCGTGGAAATGCCCTCGCCGACCTCGGCGACCACGTCGTCGAGCCGGGCGCGCGTGTGCGCTTCGAAGCCGGCCATCTTCCGCCGCGACAACCCCGCGACTTCCTCCTGCAGTTCTGTGCGCACCGACGAACAACGGTTGCGGGCGAAATAGGACAGCTGGACGCGAGCCTGCTGAATCTGGCCACGCAGCGTGATGCTGCGCTCCGTCCTGGCCTCGCGCCGCTCCCGCAGCGCCGTGCTGCGCTGCTCGCGCAGCGCGTCGACCCGCGCCCGCCGGCCGGCGCCGTCCGCGTCGCGGTCGAACCGCCGCGCGGCCGTCAGGAGCCGGGAATCCCACGCCCGCAACCTGTTCCGGCGCGGGTTGTCGGGATCGGCGAGCCGACGGGAGACCACCTCGACCAGGCCGTCGACGTCCGGTTCGCCGAGATCGGGGAGGGCGGCCGCCCCCACCCACGGCACGTCGGCATACCGCGGGGCGTGGGCGGCCAGCGCGTCGCGGTTGGCGTCGACCAGGTCGCGCCAGCCGCGGTGCACGTCGATCTTGGACACCACACCCACCACCACGTCGGTGTTTTCGGCCGCGGCGTCGAGCAGGGCGCAGTCGGACGCCGCCAGCGGGGCCACCGCGGAGACGACGAACACCACCGCCAGCGGCGCGTCGCCCGGCCCCAGGTCCGTCGATTCGACGAACTTGCACTGGGGCAGCCGTTCGCGCAGCGCAGCGGCCACCGAGCTGACGCCCGCCAACCACGGGCCGGCCACCAGGACCACGTCGCGGCGATTGACCGCGGGTGGACCCAAGTCGGGGCCGATGGCCGCCACCAGCGCGTCCACCTGCGCGATCGGGTCGACAGAGTCCTCGACGCTCATGGCCCCTCCCCGGGCAGCGTCCGGCGGGAACGCGACCACAGCCGCATCGATCCCCTCACGATGTCCGCACCACAGGCACGCTGCACCGGGCCCACCGAGCCGCGGCTGTAGCGCTGCCATCGCGCGGCGGCCTGGAGGTGCTCGGCCGGGTCGCCGCCACCCGCGCCGATCTCCAGCCCGGCGGCCTCGGCCATATCGGCGGCCGCGGCCATCCGGGCGATGACCGCGTCGTCACCGGCGAGGAACGCGGTGATCCGCTCGCCGTTCACGTCCCGCGAGACGGCCCCAGAGACCGCCCCAGAGACCGCCAGCGCCTCCAGCTCCGCGACGGCGTCCAGGACGCGCCGGTAGCGCAGCTCGGCCCCGGCCGCCGCGATCGCGCGCAGGACGTCGTCCGCCCCACCCATGCGGTGCAGGAGGGCCCGCACCTGGCCCGACGTCCGGCCCTGCCGGACCGCCACCATCGCCAGGGCCACGCCGAACAGGTCCAGCCTGTCGAGCAGGCGTACCCGCACCTCGGTGGGAACGGGACAGTCCGCCGACAGAAACTCCGAAAAGGAACCGTCCAGGCAGGTCCCGGGCTCGTCGGCCAGCGTCCGCAGCGCCGCCCACAACCCGCCGTCGAGGTCGTCCAGCGTGGCGACCGTCAGCAGCCCGATCATCGGCCGCACCGCGACGCCGGCCAGGGCGGAGAGCTCCGCGCACCGGCGCCGCGCCGCCGCGATGGGCCCACCCGACGCCCTGGCGCCCCGGTCCGAGAGCGGACCGATCAGGTCGGCCTTGTTCAGCACCCCTACGACGGGCCGGTCCGCGGCGGCGATCGCGTCGACGTCTTCGGCCTTGAAGACCTCCGCGGTGGCGTAGACGAGGACATCGGCCGGACCGGTCGTCACCGCGATCCCCCAGGCCCGGCCGGCGCCGCCCAGGGCCCGCTCGACCGTGCCGCGGCCGACACCCGGCCGCCCATGGACGGCCACCCGCAGGGGCGCGGCGGTCCGCTCGGCGACTGCCGTCACGCGCGGGTCGGCGTGCGCGGCGGCGAACCGCGTCAGCCCCTCGGCGAAGATCTGGTGTCCCCGTCCCCTCATGTCCCGCCCGTTCCGTTCGATACGTTCCGGCCAACCTTGCCACCACCGTCGGTCACACCGATCGTGGCACCCGACACGCCGAGATGCGAGCCACCGCGAGCCGCCGTCTGGTAGCAGGCGAAGACAACTGTTGGATATCAATCTGGACCAGGGGCGGCTACATCGGGAGTTCATGGGCCACCATGGACAAATGCGTGCGCAAACCGGTGTGGGGCGGGGTCCCGGCACGCCGGTGGGAGGGGAGGCCTGTTCAGCCGCGGTCTCCGCACCGGAACCGCCCGACGCGGACCGCAGCGAGCAGCGCTACCTGCCGGCCAGCACCTTTCGTTCGCGTCGTTCGGCGCTCTCCGACGCGCAGCGCCAGACCTGGGAGCGGCTCTGGCCCCGGCTCGGCCTGTCGGTGGGTACGCCGGCCCCCGGTGAAGCCGGCCCGGAGCCCGTCGACACCCGGGCGTGGTTCGGTCGCCAGGCCCCGGTGGTGCTCGAGATCGGCTGCGGCACCGGCACATCCACGTTGGCCATGGCACAGGAGGAACCCGGCGTCGACGTGATCGCGGTCGAGGTCTACCGGCGGGGGCTTGCGCAGCTGCTCTCCGCGATCGACCGCGAACGGGTCGGAAACATCCGGCTGATCCGGGGGAACGCGATCGTCGTCCTCGAGTATCTGATCGCGCCGGCCTCGCTGACCGGCGTTCGCGTCTTCTTCCCCGACCCGTGGCCGAAGGCGCGCCACCACAAGCGCCGGTTCCTGCAGCCGAACACGGTTGGCCTGATCGCCGACCGGTTACTCCCTGGTGGTGTTTTCCACGCCGCGACGGACCACCCCGGTTACGCCGAGCACATCGCCGAGGTCGGCGAGGCCGAGCCGCGGCTGCGCCGGGTCACCGCCGAGACCGCGCTCCCGATCTCGGTGGTGCGACCCACCACCAAGTACGAGAGCAAGGCACACCAGGCGGGCAGCGCCGTGACCGAATTCCTCTGGCAGCGACGTTGAAAAGGCGGTGACCATGAGCCTGACGGAAGAAACCGCACCGGAGTCCGCCCGGTCGGCGGAACCTGTCGCGCCGCCGGCGGTGCTGTCCGACGAGGCGCTGGGCAGTTTCTCGCCCGGCGGCCGCGTGCTGCTGGTGTGGGACGCGCCCAACCTCGACATGGGCCTCGGCTCGATACTGGGACGCCGCCCCACCGCCCTGGAACGCCCCCGTTTCGACGCTCTGGGCCGCTGGCTGCTGGCGCGCACGGCAGAGGTGAGCGCCACCCGGCCGGGGGTCGTTATCGAACCCGAGGCAACCGTGTTCACCAACATCGCGCCGGGCAGTGCCGACGTGGTCCGGCCGTGGGTCGACGCGCTGCGTAACGTGGGATTCGCCGTCTTCGCCAAGCCGAAGATCGACGAGGACAGCGACGTCGACCGCGACATGCTCGAGCACATCGAGCGGCGCCGCGAGGAGGGGCTCGCGGCGCTGGTGGTGGCCTCCGCCGACGGTCAGGCGTTTCGTCAGCCGCTCGAGGAGATCGCCCGTGGCGGCATCGCTGTTCAGGTGCTCGGATTTCGCGAACACGCCAGTTGGGCGCTAGCGTCGGATACCTTGGACTTTGTCGACCTGGAAGATATCGCGGGTGTTTTCCGGGAGCCATTGCCGCGAATCGGCTTGGATTCGCTGCCCGACCAGGGGGCGTGGCTGCAGCCGTTCAGGCCGCTGTCCGCCCTGTTGACCGCGCGTGTGTGAGACTGGGAAGCCAATGCGCGGGTCACTACTGATCCAGTAAGGAGCTCACGTGTTCGCCTGGTGGGGTCGAACTGTGTACCGGTATCGGTACATCGTAATCGGGGTCATGGTGGCTTTGAGCCTGGGTGGCGGTGTGTTCGGGATGAGCCTGGGCAAGCACGTCACGCAGAGCGGTTTCTACGACGACGGCAGCCAGTCCGTGAAGGCCTCGGTGCTGGGTGACCAGACCTACGGTCGCGACCGCACGAGCCACATCGTCGCCACGTTCACCGCCCCCGACGGCAAGACCGTCGACGACCCGGCGTGGCGGCAGAAGATCGTCGACGAGCTCAACAAGTTCAAGAACGACCACCCCAACCAGGTCGTGGGCTGGGCCGGCTATCTGGCGCTGTCGAACCCCGCCGACGCTCCCCCCCTCATCAAGGGCATGGCGACCGAGGACAAGAAGCACACCTTCGTCAGCATCCCGTTGAAGGGCGACGACGACGACACCATCCTCAACAACTACAAGGCGATCCTGCCGGACCTGCAGAAGCTCGACGGCGGCACGGTCCAACTGGCCGGCCTCGAGCCGATCGCCAACGCCCTGACCGGCACCATCGCCACCGACCAGCGCCGGATGGAGGTGCTGGCGCTGCCGGCCGTGACGGTGGTGCTGTTCTTGGTGTTCGGCGGCGCGGTCGCCGCGGGCCTCCCGGTGATCGTGGGCGGGCTGAGCATCGCCGGCGCCTTGGGCATCCTGCGGCTGATCGCGGTGTTCGGGCCGGTGCACTTCTTCGCCCAGCCCGTCGTCTCCCTGATCGGGTTGGGGCTGGCCATCGACTACGGGCTGTTCGTGGTGAGCCGTTTCCGGGAGGAGATCGCGGAAGGCTACGACACCGAGGCCGCTGTGCGCCGCACCGTGATGACGGCGGGTCGCACCGTGACGTTCTCGGCGGTGCTGATCATCGCCTCGAGTGCCAGCCTGCTCGTGTTGCCGCAGGGGTTCGTGCATTCGCTGACCTATGCGATCTTCGCCGCGGTCGGACTCGCGGCGCTGCTGTCGATCACGTTCCTGCCGGCTTGCCTGGGCATCCTCGGTCGCCACGTGGACGCGCTGGGCGTGCGTACGGCGTTCCGCGTGCCCTTCCTGCGGAATTGGAAGGTGTCGCGGGCCTATCTGAACTGGCTGGCGGACCGGCTGCAGAAGACGAAGACCCGCGAGGAGGTCGAGGCCGGGTTCTGGGGCAAACTCGTCAACTTCGTGATGAAGCGCCCGCTGGCGTTCGCGATCCCCATCGCCGTCGGCATGATCCTGCTGGTGATCCCGCTGGGCAACCTTTCGTTCGGGGGCATGAGCGAGAAGTACCTGCCGCCCAACAACCCCGTCCGTCTGGCCCAGGAGCACTTCGACAAGCTGTTCCCCGGGTACCGGACCGAGCAGTTGACGGTGGTGATCGAGAGCACCAACCACACCAAGGTCACGGACCAGCAGGTCGCCGACATCCGTAACAGGATCGCGCCGATCACCGGGTTCACCGACAAATCCTGGGAGGAGCGGCCCTGCCCGACGATCGCCGGCAACCCCTGCGTCACCGGCCCGAACGGGACGTCGCAGCCCAAAGACAACACGGTGCGGGTGATCCAGAACGGCCTGTCCAATCGCGGTGACGCCGCCAAGAAGATCGACGAGCTGAGGGCCATATCCCCTCCGAAGGGGATCAACCTGTTGATCGGCGGCACGCCGGCGCTCGAGCAAGACAGCATCCACAGCTTGTTCGACAAGGCGCCGCTGATGCTGGTCCTGTTGCTCAGCGCGACGACCTTATTGATGTTCCTGGCATTCGGATCGTTCGTGTTGCCGATCAAGGCCGTGGTGATGAGCGCGCTGACGCTGGGCTCCACCTTGGGCATCCTGACGTGGATCTTCGTCGACGGGCACTTCGCCTCCTTACTCAATTTCACGCCGACTCCGCTGATGGTGGTGCTGATCGCGCTGGTCGTCGCGGTGGGTTTCGGCCTGGCGACCGACTACGAGGTCTTCCTCGTGTCGCGGATGGTCGAGGCGCGGGAACGCGGCATGTCGACCGCGGAGGCCATCCGGATCGGCACAGCGACCACCGGCCGCCTGATCACGGCGGCCGCGCTGGTCCTTGCCGTGGTCGCCGCCTCGTTCGTGTTCTCCGATCTCGTCCTGATGAAGTACCTGGCGTTCGGCCTGATGGCGGCCCTGCTGCTGGACGCGACCATCGTCCGCATGTTCCTGGTGCCCTCGGTGATGAAGCTGCTCGGGGACGACTGCTGGTGGGCCCCGCGCTGGGCGCGGCGCCTGCAGAACAGGATCGGGCTGGGCGAGATCGACCTGCCCGACGAGCGCAAGCGCCCCACGTTCAAGGGGGGCCCCGCGCGCCCGCCGGTCGCCGCGGCCAGCCTGGCCGCCGCGCCGTCGCGTCCCCCGCGCGACCCCACGCATCCCGGCGCGCTGGAGCCGTCGCGGGCGCGGCCGGTCACCCCGTCGGAGGCCCGCCCCGGCCCCGCGCCGACGTCGTCGGCGCCCGGCGGCAACGGCGCTCCCGGTCAGGCGCGGCCCGCGCAGCCGACCGAAGCCAAGACCTCCCGCCTGACGGCACCGGGACGGGAACGACCCGCCGGCCCGGGTGCGGCCCAGCCCGCCACGCCGGTGGCACCGACGCCGCCGCCACCGCCGTCGGACGGCCAGACCCGCGCCATGCCGGTCCCATCGAACCGCGACAACAACGTCGGCGCGGCGGATCCCACCGCGGCGCTGCCGGTCATGCGCCCGGAGGGCTCGGAAGGCAGGGACTCCGACGCCGCCACCGAGAAGCTGAACGCTCGCGGACAGGGCGAAAACGGTGACCCGTCGCGTCAGCGCCGCCGCGCCAGCTCGGGCGGCGGGGGCCTGTCAGCCCAGGATCTGCTGCGACGCGAGGGTCGGCTGTAGGGGTCGCGCGCTCGGTCGCGGCCTGCTTGCCCCCGCGACCCGCCTTCCTGCCCGGCGACCCGCCTTCCTGCCTGCCCGCCCCGCGACCCGCCTTCCTGCCCCGCGACCCGCCTTCCTGCCCCGCGACCCGCCTTCCTGCCTGCCCGCCCCGCGACACATAAATCACGCACACGACGCGCCGGAAGAGTCAGCAGTCGTTTATGTCTCGTCGCGCGGCAAGGCGCCTTCCGGGCTGTCCGGCTCGGCCTGCACGATAGCGGTGTCGTCGGACTCCTCGGTCTGCTTCTCGGCTTCAGCGGCGGGATCCTTGGCGAGCAGCACCTGCACCGCGTTGTTGAGGAACGCCACCGTCGGAACGGCCAGCAGGGCGCCAACGATACCGGCGAGCACGCCGCCGGTGGAGATGGCCAGCACCACCGCCAGCGGGTGAATCGACACCGCCCGGCCCATCACCAGCGGCTGCAGTATGTGGGCCTCGAGCTGGTTGACGGCGATCAGCACCCCGAGCGTGATCAGCGCGTAGACGACGCCCTTCGCGAGCAGGGCAACCACGACGGCCAGGAAACCGGCGACCACGGCCCCGACCAGCGGCACGAAGGCGCCAAGGAACACCAGGGAGGCCAGCGGCAGGGCGAGCGGGATGTGCATGATCGCCAGCCCGGTGCCCACACCGGCGGCGTCGGTCAGGGCGACCAGGAAGGTGGCCCGCACGTACCCGATCAGTGAGCTGTAGCCGGCGCTGCCCGCCTCGAGCACCCTTTCGCGGACGTCGGTGGGGAAGATCTTCGTCACGTACAGCCAGATGTTGCGACCGCCGTACAAGAAGAAGATCAGGGTGAACAGCACCAGGACGGCCGCGGTGACCAGCTCGGTGATGGTCGCCGCCGTGGCCAGCGCGCCGCTGGTCAGCTTCGACTGGTTGTTGTGCACCGCCTCGATCGCGGCGTTGCCGGCGTTATCGATCTGTTCGCTGCGCAGATGCGCCGGCCCCTGGATCAGCCAGCGGCGGGTGGAGTCGATGCTGCGGCTGATCTGTTCGGTCAGGCCGGGTAGGCCGTCGATGAACTGGTTGATGACGAACGCGAGGATGCCGCCCAGGATTCCGAAACCGCCGAGCAAGACCAGCGCCACCGCGCCGCCCCGCGGCAGGCCGCGCCGGTCCATCCAGTCGACGACGGGTACCAGCAGCGCGCTGAGCAGCAGCGCCACCAGCACGGGGACGACGATCACTTCGAGTTTCTCCACCACCCATAGCAGAGCGAGGAATGCGGCGAGGATGACGAGCAGGCGCCACGCCCAGGCTGCGGCCTTGCGGACCAAGGGTTCGACGGACGCGTCGTCGAGGTTTGCCGCCATTCGGCAAGCCTAGTGACGACCGCGAGCGCGGCGAAGCCGGGCGCGGCGGGTCGGCACGGGGTTTACATGGGGTTGTCAGGCCTACGCGGGGCTGGCACGATCCGGTTACGACCCCGACACAGTCGGAACTGCGCCGCGATCCCTCCCCCACCTGCACCGTTACCCTAAAACACGTGTCGCACGACGCACCCGTCCGCAAGCTCGACTTGCCACGCGAGGAGACCCCGCGCGGCAAGTACTGGTGGCTGCGATGGGTGATCCTCGGCATCGTCGCCGTCGTCCTCGCCGTCGAGGTCTCGCTGGGCTGGCGCCAGCTGGCCAAGGCGTGGATGAGCCTGTACGAGGCGAATTGGTGGTGGCTCCTCGCGTCGGTGGTGGCGGCCGCCGCGTCCATGCACAGCTTCGCCCAGATCCAGCGCACCCTGCTGAGGTCCGCCGGGGTGCATGTCAAGCAGTTGCGGTCGGAAGCCGCCTTCTACGCGGCCAACTCGCTGAGTACCACGCTGCCGGGCGGGCCGGTGCTGTCGGCCACGTTCCTGCTGCGCCAGCAGCGGCTGTGGGGCGCCTCGACGGTGGTGGCGTCGTGGCAGCTGGTGATGTCGGGGGTGCTGCAGGCGGTCGGGCTGGCGCTGCTCGGCCTGGGCGGCGCCTTCTTCCTCGGCGCCAAGAACAATCCGTTCTCGCTGCTGTTCACATTGGGCGGCTTTGTCGCGTTGCTGATCCTCGCCCAGGCCGTGGCGTCGCGCCCCGAGCTCATTGACGGGATCGGGAGCCGAATCCTGGCGCGGGTCAACTCGATTCGCGGCAAGCCGGCCGACACCGGGCTGGAGAGGTGGCGCGAGACGCTTCGGCAGCTGGAGTCGGTCAGCCTGGGCCGGCGGGACATGAGCGTGGCCTTCAGCTGGTCGATGCTGAACTGGATCGCCGACGTGGCCTGCCTCGGCTTCGCCGCCTACGCGGCCGGCGATCACGCGTCGGTCGCCGGGTTGACGGTTGCCTACGCCGCCGCCCGGGCGGTCGGGACGATACCGCTGATGCCCGGCGGGCTGTTGGTGGTGGAGGCCGTCCTGGTGCCCGGCCTGGTATCCAGCGGCATGTCGCTGCCCAGCGCCATCTCGGCGATGCTGATCTACCGGCTGATCAGCTGGCTTCTGATCGCCGCCATCGGCTGGGTGGTGTTCTTCTTCGTGTTCCGCACCGAGAACGTCACCGTCCCCGAGGACGACGACACCGATCCGACGGCGCTAGCGGTCCCCGACCCCGACCCGACCGAGCCCGCCCTGCAGGGTCCGCTGCCGCCCGACCGCAAGCCTGAGGACGCTTAGCCGACGGAATTGCCGCGCGGCGGCCCCGACAGCGGACTGCCGGCCGTCGGCGGGACCGTCCCCGTGCCCCCGATCGTGACCCCCGGCGGGATGGCGGCGGGCGGGCTGGCCGCCGCGCCGGCGGGGCCACCCGGCGGCAGAGCGCCGCCCGGCAGTCCGGCTGCCGCGCCCTGCGCCTGCTGCATCATGCCCATCGCCTGGGTGGGTGAGATCGGCAACTTGCACTGCATCGACAGGTTCGTCAGCGGCTGGGCGATCGACGTCATGTCCGCGGCGACCTTGGGGTTGGCCTCGAAGTAGGACTTGATGCCGGTCAACGACTGCGGCCCCGCCTGCTGCTGCAGCATCGACGTCATCGTCTGGTTGGTCTCGGGATGGGAGTCCAGGTAGTCGCCCATCGACTTGGAAACCGAACCGATCGTCCTGGCGACCTCGCTGGCCGCACACGGGTCGTTGGCACCCGTCGCGAACGGTCCGGCCAGCAAAGCGACGGCGGCGGCCGGCAACCCCACCAGCGTGGTGGCGATCAACCCGGTGCGGAGCCGGCGGCGGCCGGTCACGGTACCTGTCGTCATGGATCACTCCTTAGCTGCGAAGACCCGCCGGATGATGACGCCTCGCGAACGGCTGCGATGAACGGCCCCATGTCGCGGAGTTGCCCTGCCCCGCAGACCATCCGACATACTGCCATCCGCCCCATACCACTGCCAGCCCGTGTGATCTACATCCCCCGAGTCACCGGTTGACAACGACTCCACAGCGACTTGGCAACAACGGTGTTGCCGCAGCTCAGGATGCGAATAGCCGACATAATCCACAGCCCGCTGCGGTATCCTCGCCTGCACGCGTTGCGTGACACACCGGGGAGTCGAAAATCCAGCAGTTAATGATGCGCCTGAGCCGCAGCCTGCGCCGATATCGCTGGTTGGTCTTCGCGGGCTGGTTGCTGGCATTGGTGCCGGCCGTCTATCTCGCGATGACGCAATCCGGGAACCTCACCGGAGGTGGGTTCGAAGTCGCCGGCTCGCAGTCGCTCGCGGTGCACGACCAACTCGAGGATCTCTACCACGATCAGGGTGCGTCGTCGTTGGCGCTGGTCGCCGCGCCCCGGCCGGACGCCAGCTACCAGGACATGAACGACGCGGTGGCGCTGCTGCGGCAGACCGTCGGCGAGTTCCCCGGCATCACCGAGGCGCCCAACCCCACCCAACGGCCACCACAACCCGACCGGCCGTATGTGCTGTCGCTGAGGTTGGACGCCCGCAACGCCGGCACCAGCGACCTGGCCAAGCAGCTGCAGAAGAAGATCGGCGTCAACGGCGACCAGCCCGGCCAGACCGCCAACGGCCGGGTCCGGCTATACGTCATCGGGCAGGGCGCGCTGAGCGCCGCCGCGGCGGCCAACACCAAGCACGACATCGCGGCGGCGGAGCGCTGGAACCTTCCGATCATCCTGATCGTCTTGCTCGCCGTGTTCGGCTCGCTGGCGGCCGCGGCGATCCCGCTGGCGCTCGCCGTCTGCACGGTCGTGGTGACGATGGGCCTGGTCTACCTGCTGTCCGAATTCACCACCATGTCGGTGTTCGTCACCTCGACCGTCTCGATGTTCGGCATCGCGCTCGCCGTCGACTACTCGCTGTTCATCCTGATGCGGTTCCGCGAGGAGCTGCGGACGGGGCGCGAGCCGCGCGACGCCATCGACGCCGCGATGGCCACGTCCGGTCTGGCGGTGGTGCTGTCGGGCATGACCGTGATCGCCTCGCTCACCGCGATCTACGTGATCAACACCCCGGCGCTCAAGTCGATGGCCACCGGGGCGATCCTGGCCGTCGCGGTCGCGATGCTGACGGCGGCGACGCTGACGCCCGCGGTGTTGGGAACGTTCGGTCGGGCGGCCGCCAAGCGGTCGCCGCTGCTGCACTGGTCGCGCAAACCCGAGGCCACCCAGTCCCGGTTCTGGAACCGCTGGATCGGGGCGGTGATGCGCCGGCCGTGGATCTCGTCGCTGGCGGCGGCGACGATCCTGCTCGTCATGGCCGCGCCGGCGGCGTCGATGGTGCTCGGCAACAGCCTGTTGCGCCAATTCGACTCGTCCCACGAGATCCGCGCCGGGGTGGGCGCGGCCGCCCAGGCGCTCGGGCCCGGCGCGCTCGGTCCGATCCGGGTGCTCGTCACCTTCCCCGACGGCGGTGCCGCCTCACCCGAGCACGCCCAGACCATCGGCGCGATCCGCCAGCGCATGACCCAGGCGCCGCACATCGCCTCGGTGAGCCCGCCGCAATTCGCCGAGGACAACGGCAGCGCGCTGCTGTCGGCGGTGCTGTCGGTGGACCCCGAGGACATGGGAGCGCGGGAGTCGGTGGGGTGGATGCGCGCCCAGCTGCCTAAGATCCCCGACGCGGGCACGGCGCGGGTGGACGTCGGCGGGCCGACGGCGCTGATCAAGGACTTCGATGACCGGGTGTCGCAGACCGAGCCGCTGGTGCTGCTGTTCGTGGCGCTGATCGCGTTCGTGATGCTGCTGCTGTCCATCCATTCGGTCTTCCTGGCCCTCAAAGGCGTGCTGATGACGTTGCTGTCCGTCGCGGCCGCCTACGGCAGCCTGGTGATGGTGTTCCAGTGGGGCTGGCTGCAGGATCTCGGCTTCGCGCACATCAGCTCGATCGACAGCACGGTGCCCCCGCTGGTGCTGGCGATGACCTTCGGGTTGTCGATGGACTACGAGATCTTCCTGCTGACCCGCATCCGGGAACGCTTCCTGCACTCCGGGAACACCCGCGACGCGGTCGCGTACGGCGTGAGCACCAGCGCCCGCACCATCACCAGCGCCGCGCTGATCATGATCGCCGTGTTCATCGGCTTCGCGTTCGCCGGCATGCCGCTGGTCGCCGAGATCGGGGTGGCGTGCGCCGTCGCGATCGCGGTCGACGCGACCGTGGTGCGGCTGGTGCTGGTGCCGGCGCTGATGGCGATGTTCGCCCAGTGGAATTGGTGGATCCCGCCGTGGCTGTCCAGGGTCTTGCCGTCCGTCGACTTCGACCGGCCGCTGCCCGAGGTCGACCTCGGCGACGTGGTGGTGATCCCCGACGACATCTCGGCGCTGACGGCGCCCACCGCGGACCTGAAGATGGTGCTCAAGTCGGCGGCCAAGCTCAAGCACCTGGCGCCCGACGCCATCACCGTGGCCGACCCGCTCGCGTTCTCCGGTTGCGGACGCAACGGCAAGACAACCCTGTCCGGCCTGCAGTCCGGCGCCCTGGGCCGCGGGCGCGGCCCCGCGCAGATCCCCCACCAGGTCAACATCGACGACGACACCGCGGGCATCGCGGTGGGCCGAAACGGCGGCAACGGTCACGGCCCGGCCCACCCGGGGAGCAAGAAGCTGGTCGGCGCCCGGCCGTCGCGGAACGGCATCGCCCGGGTGATCGCCGGAACCGACCGGCCCGTGCACCCCGTCACGCTGTGGCGGGGCCGGCTGTCGGTTGCCATCGAAGCGCTGCAGACGGGCAGCGATGACGACGACCAGCCGAAGTACGAACGGCGCAGCCCGGTGGAGACCACCCACGTGCAGCTGCCGACGGGCGACCGGCTGCAGGTCCCCACCGGCGCCGAGGCGCTGCGCCTCAAGGGCTACCTGATCATGTGCCGTAACAGTCGCCGCGATTACGCCGACTTTGCAGACATGGTGGACACCGTGGAGCCCGAGACCGCCGCGCTGGTGCTGGCCGGCATGGACAGCTATTACTGTTGTCAATCGCCCGGGCGGCAGTGGATGGCCAGCCAATTGGTGCGTCAGCTCGCCGATCCCCATCCGCGCGATCTCACCGACGATCCGGGCTCCGACGCCGAAGACGAGGCAGACTGGGAAGAAGTCAGGCAACGCTGCCTGTCGGTGGCTGTGGCAATGCTGGAGGAGGCGAGGTGACGTTGGCATCCGACCGGCGCCCCGCATCGCCGCCCCAGCGGCCCGCTGCGGAAGCGAGCAGGCCCGAGCCCGACCAGCCGGTCGAGTTCTGGCCGACCTCCGCGATCCGCTCGGCGCTGCAGGGCGGTGACATCGACACCTGGAAGCGCATCGCGGCCGCGCTCAAGCGCGACCCGTACGGCCGGACCGCCCGCCAGGTCGAAGAGGTCCTGGAGGGCACCCGCCCGTACGGCATCTCGAAGGCCCTGTGGGAGGTGCTGGAACGCGCCCGCACCCACCTGGAGGCCGACGAGCGCGCGGAGGTGGCGCGCCATGTGCGGCTGCTGATCGACCGCTCCGGGCTCGGACACCAGGAATTCGCGTCCCGCATCGGGGTCTCCGCCGACGAGCTGTTCACCTACCTCGACGGCAGCGCCAGCCCGGCGGCCTCCCTGATGATCCGGATGCGCCGGCTGTCGGACCGGTTCGTCAAGGTCAAGTCCGCGCGGTCGGCCGAATCGAACTGACCCGCCTAGCGGGAGTTGACGGGCAGCACACCCGAGACCAGCCAGTCGCTGCCCCGCTTGGTCAGCGCGACCCGCAGCGCGGGCGCCGCCTGGCTGGGCGGCTGGCCGGGCGTCGTCTGGGTCACCCGCAGGATCACCGCCACGCTCGCCGCCGTCGGCCCGATCGCCTCGATGCCGGCCGACAGCGTGGCCGCCTCGGCGGTGACGTTGTGCTGGGCCAGCTCGGCGCTGCCCTTGTTGTATTGGTCCCTGAACGCCCCCGCCTGGTCCGGGACCATCAGCGCCGTCGCCCGATCGATCGCGCTGGCCGGGGCGCTGGGGCTGAACGACGCCATCGCTTCCGCCACGTCGGTGGCGATGTGGACGACGTCCCGGGAGTCCCGCCTGAAGTCGCGGTCCGGCCTCGTCCAATGCAGGTAGCCGGTCACGACCGCCGCCGACACGGCGGCCGTGCACAGGACGGCGACGGCCAGGCGCAGCCCCGGGGCGTCGTCGTCGGTGCCCACGCTGACCGAATCGCGGCGCAGTAGCCAGAAATCGACCGCCATGGCTTCGACGATCAGCAGGATCAACACCGAGCACGCCGACACCCACCACAGCGGCCAGGCGAGGACCACGCCGATCGCCAGGAGGGCCGCGATCGCGGCCAGCGGGGCCACCGCGTCGAAGGCCAGCAGCCGCAAGATGTTTCTCAGCTGAGCCCTCACCTGATCGACGCCAATCCGGAGACCATCAGCTTGCCGTCCACGTCGGACACGTCCAACCGCAGATTCCAGTGCACCGTCGTCGGCTTGCCGCCGGCGTTCTCGCTGATCGACGTGGCGACCAGCAGCACCGAGTCCGTGCGGCTGGCGAAGGGCGGCAGCTTGGTGGTGACCACATCTTTCGGCTTCCCGCCACCGGGCTGGGTGTCCAGTTCGTGGTGCACCGACTCGATGGCCACCGCCTCGATCCGGCCGGTGCTCTTGGCCTGCAGCTTCTGCACCACCTGGCGGTAGGGCTGGACGGCCGCGTCGAAGTCGGTGTTCAGCTCACCGACCGTCCCGTCGTGCAGCCGCTGCAGGCTGGCGTCCACGTTGCCGCTGTTCATGTTGATCAGCACGTTCGTCCATTCGGCGGCGGACTCCATGACGCGGGTGAGGTACGAACGCTCGGCCTCCTCGTCACGGTGTCCGGACCAGATGAAGACACCGAGCGCGACCGCCGCGACCGACAGCAGGCCGAGGGCGGCCGACGCGACGCCGTAGCCGGAAAACATGGCTCCGCCTGCGGGTTCGGACGCCGAATCGGCGCCGGCCGGTTCGTCGTCGGGGGGTGGCTCGGTGGGGTCGCCGTCGGGCATGGCCCGATCGTTGCACCCAAATGAAGATGGAAGGATGGCGGGGTGACAGTAGAGGCCATCCGCTCCGGTATCGACCTGAGCTACGTCGACGCAACCGCCCGCCCCCAGGACGACCTGTTCGGCCACGTCAACGGCCGCTGGCTGGACGATTACGAGATACCGGCCGACCGGGCCACCGACGGCGCCTTCCGTCACCTCTACGACCGCGCCGAGGAGCAGGTCCGGGACCTGATCATCGAGGCCAGCGAGGCCGGCGGCGCGCCGGGTACCGACGCGCAGCGCATCGGCGACCTGTACGCCAGTTTCCTCGACGAGGAGACGGTCGAACGCCGAGGCGTGCAACCGCTGCTGGACGAGCTCGCCTCGATCGACGGGGCCACGGACGCCGCCGCGCTGGCCGCAGCGGTGGGTGCCCTGCAACGCACCGGGGTGGGCGGCGGCATCGGCGTGTACATCGACACCGACGCCAAGGACTCGTCGCGCTACCTGGTCTACCTCAACCAGTCCGGCCTCGGGCTGCCCGACGAATCGTATTACCGCGAGGAGCGGCACGCCGAGGTCCTGGCGGCCTACCCCGGGCACATCGCGCGGATGTTCGCCCTCGTGTTCGGCGAGGATCAGGGCGACCACACCGACACGGCGGCGCGGATCGTGGCCCTGGAGGCCAAACTGGCGGCCGCCCACTGGGACGTGGTCAAGCGCCGCGACGCCGAGCTGAGCTACAACCTGCGCGCTTTCGCCGATCTCGAGGCCGAAGGGGCGGGCTTCGACTGGGCCGGGTGGGTGCGCGCGCTGGGCAGCAGTCCTGAGGCGGCCGCCGAAGTCGTTGTGCGCCAACCCGATTACCTGACCGCGTTCGCGACCCTGTGGGCCGGCGAGGACCTGGAGGACTGGAAGTCCTGGGCACGCTGGCGGGTGATCCGCGCGCGTGCGCCGTGGCTGACCGACGCCATCGTCGCCGCGGACTTCGACTTCTACGGCCGACGGCTGACCGGGGCGGAGCAGATCCGGGACCGCTGGAAGCGGGCGGTGTCGCTGGTCGAGAACCTGATGGGTGACGCCGTCGGAAAGCTGTACGTGCAGCAGCATTTCCCGCCGGAGGCCAAGGCGCGCATGGACGCGCTGGTGGAGAACCTCAAGGCGGCTTACCGGCAGTCCATCAACGACCTGGACTGGATGACGCCGCAAACCCGCGAGCGGGCGCTGCGCAAGCTGGAGAAGTTCACCGCCAAGGTCGGCTACCCCTCGAAGTGGCGCGACTACTCCGCGCTGCAGGTCGAGCGCGACGACCTCTACGGCAACTACCGCCGCGGCTACGCCGTCAACCACGACCGCGAGGTGGCGAAGCTGGGCGGCCCGGTGGACAGAGACGAGTGGTTCATGACGCCGCAGACCGTCAACGCCTACTACAACCCGGGCATGAACGAAATCGTCTTTCCCGCGGCCATTCTGCAGCCGCCGTTCTTCGATGCCGAGGCCGACGACGCCGCCAACTACGGCGGGATCGGCGCGGTGATCGGTCACGAGATCGGGCACGGCTTCGACGACCAGGGCGCGAAGTACGACGGCGACGGCAACCTGGTCGACTGGTGGACCGACGAGGACCGCACCGAGTTCGGCGCGCGGACCAAGGCGCTCATCGAGCAGTACGACGCCTACACGCCGAGGGGACTTGACGCGAGTCACCACGTGAATGGCGCGTTCACCGTCGGCGAGAACATCGGCGACTTGGGCGGGCTGTCCATCGCGCTGCTCGCCTACCAGTTGTCCCTTAATGGACAAGCCGCCCCCGTCATCGACGGCCTCACCGGCGTGCAGCGCGTGTTCTACGGCTGGGCGCAGGTGTGGCGCACCAAATCCCGTGTGGCTGAGGCGATCCGGCGGCTGGCGATCGATCCGCACTCGCCGCCGGAGTTCCGGTGCAACGGGGTGATCCGCAACATCGACGCCTTTTACGAGGCGTTCGAGGTGTCCGAGGGCGACGCCTTGTTCCTGGAGCCGCGGCGCCGGGTCAGGATCTGGAACTAGGTCACCCGGCCGGGCACAGTTCGATGCGGGCGGGAACGTGCTTGTGCCAGGGCGTGCCGGCGTAGGGGTCGCGCCACCGGGTGGAGGTGAGCGCGTTCGGGGCGACACCCGGAACGACGGTCTGCCCGTCGGGCCCGACGTAGTCGAGGCCGAAACCGTTGGGCAGGGCTGCGTGTCCGGCCAGCATGGTCTCGGTGACCTCGACGGTGGCCTCCGCGCTGCCGGCCGCGGTGCTGATGCGCGCCCGGCCCCCGTCGACGAGCCCGAGGTGCTGGGCGTCTTCGACGCTGACGCGCAGCGCCCCGTCGGTGTCACGCTTGCGCCAGGACGGGTCGCGGATGATGTCGTTGGCGGTGTAGGCCCGCCGCTCGCCCACCGACAGCACAATGGGAAACTCCGCCGTGGTCAGCCGCAGTGGCGCCTCGGCGAGTGCCCGCAGGTCGGCGAGCATTTCGGGAATCTCCAGCGCGATCTTGTGGTCGGCGTGGCCGATCAGCGCGAAATCGTCCTCGTAGTTGTGGGCGGTGAACACCACGCCTGACGGGCTGTCCAGGATGGCGTCGAACAGCGCGTTGCCGTCGGCATGGCCGGCCCGGCGTACGGCCTCGGGGTAGGTCATCGCGACCTTCTGGGCCAGCCCCCAGACGGCGGCCGCGCCGGCCATGCCGTCGGGCAGCGTCGGGCCGAGCGTCTCGTAGAGCACATACGGAACCAGCCGCGCCAGAGTCGGATTGGCGGACACCGCGGAGAGGAACGCCTCGGCGTACGCCTGACGGCCGCGTAGGGCGGCCTCGCGCAACGGACGCAGGTCCGCGTCGTCGACGACGCCGAGCGCCCGCACCAGCCGGGCCCAGATCTCCGGTTCGGGCAGCGTGCCCCCCAGCGGTTCGAGCAGCGGCCGCCGCAGGTGAAAGCCATTGTGCGGGAACTCGAAATTGAAGAAGGTGGCCTCGGGCTTCTCGTATTGCGACGCGGCGGGCAACACGTAGTGCGCCAGCCTGGCCGTCTCGGTCATCGCCACATCGACGACCACCATCAGCTCCAGCGATCGGAACGCCTCCCGGCACGCCGTCGAGTCGGCCAGCGAGTGGGCGGGGTTCCCGCTTTCGACGATCATGGCCCGGAACCGGTCCGGGTGATCGGTGAGGATTTCCTCGGGCACGACGTTGGACGGCACCAGGCCGGCGATGATCGGCGCGCCGGTGACGGGGGTGCGGCCCGACACCGTGCTGAACAATGACGCCACCGACGAATGCAGGTGCTGCCCACCCTTTTTCGCGAAGTTGCCGGTGAAGATCCACAGCAGCTTGTTCAAGTAGGAGCTCAGAGTGCTGTTGGGCGCCTGCTGGATGCCGAGGTCTTCGAACACCGCGACGCTGGCGGCGGTGCCGATGCGCCGTGCCGCGGCCCGCACCAGCTCTTCGTCGACCCCGCAGCGCAGCGCGTAGTCGCGGACCGAGACGTCGCGCAACGCGTCGCGCACGGTGTCGGCCCCGCGCACATGTTCGGCGAGAAAAGCCTCGTCGCACAGGCTTTCCTGAACGAGGACGGCAGCCATCGCGGCCAGGCACCAGGCGTCGGTTCCGGGGTGCACCCGCAGGTGGAAGTCGGACATTTTCGCCGTGTCGGTGACCACCGGGTCGATCACGATCATCGACCGGGCCGGGTCCTTGGCGATCTCGTTGAGCACCACGCGCGCCCGGGGGAAGCTCTGCGACATCCATGGGTTCTTGCCGACGAACACCGCAACCTCGGCGTGCTCGAACTCGCCGCGGGTATGGCCGCCGTACAGGTGCCCGTCGACCCAGGCCTCGCCGGTCTTCTCCTGCGCCAACGCATTCGACCGGTACTTCGACCCCAGCGCCTTCAGGAAGGCGCCGCTGTAGGCCCCGCCCAGGTGGTTGCCCTGCCCGCCGCCGCCATAGTAGAAGATCTTGTCGCCGCCGTAGGTGTCACGGATATGCCTGAAGCCCTCGGCGATCTCGACGATCGCGGTGTCCCAATCGATTTCTTCGTAGGTGCCGTCGGGCCGGCGGCGCATCGGCGATGTCAGGCGGGCCCGGTTGTTCTGGTAGTGGTCCAGCCGCAGCGCCTTGTTGCAGGTGTAGCCCTGCGACGCCGGATGGTTCTTGTCGCCGCGGATCTTGGCCAAATGGCCGTCCTCGACTTGGACGACGATGCCGCAGTTGCACTCGCAGAGGATGCAGGCGGTGGGCTGCCATTCAGCGGTCATCGTCGGGGTTCCTTCCCAGGGCGGCCAGCAGCGAGCTGCGCAGCTGACGGTGGATGAGATCCAGGGGCGCCACGTCACGCCGGACCCGGGCCAGCACGATCGCGCCCTCGATCGCCGACGTGGTCAGCATCGACAGTTCGGCGGCGGTCTCGGTCGGGATGCCATCGGAGACGAGGCGCTGGGTGATCTGGGACGTCCAGCGGTCGAACACCGCCGTCGCGCGCTCGATCACCGGGGCCATCCGCTCGCGGTCCTGCTCGTCACCGGATTCGACGGAGACCGCGACAACCGGGCACCCGGCGCGGAAGTCGCTGTCGAGCAATTGGCGGCGGTACTTGCCGATCAGCGTGTCCAGCAGTTCGAGGCCACTCTCGGCCGCGGCGATGACGGCGCCGACGTGGTCACCGGCGTAGTCCACCGCCTCGCAGAGCAACTGGGTGCGCCCACCCGGGAAGTAGTGGTAGGCGGACCCGCGCGGCGCGCCGCTGTGCTGCAGCACGTCCGAGATCGCGGTGGCGCGCGCGCCGCGCTCCCTGATCAGCAGCGCGGCCGAGACGACCATCTGCTCGCGGTGGCTTCGCATCGCCGCTCCTCGGCCGGGGGTATGTATGATGCTATACATAACCGCCGGGCGCGCGGAAGGCCCTTCCGCACAGAGCGGGAGAGGGCTAGTTCATCCAGTCGGCGGAGCCGTCATTCTTCGGGTAAGGCCCACCGCTCGAGTTCTTCACGACGATCACGTCGCCGGGGCCGAAGTTGTCGAAGAACCACTTCGCGTTCGAGGGGCTGATGTTGATGCAGCCGTGGCTGACGTCGCGCTTGCCCTGGTCGTCCACCGACCACGGTGCGCTGTGCACGAAGTCGCCGACGTTGTCGAACCGGACGGCCAGGTCGACGGTCACCTTGTAGCCGTACGTCGAGTTGACCGGGACCCCGTAGGTGGAAGAATCCATCACCACCGACGGCATTTTCTCCTGCACGTAGTAGGTGCCGTTGGGGGTTTGGTGATTGCCCGCCGACATGCCCATTGACATCGGGATGGTCTTCTCCACCGTGCCGTTGCGGGTCACGGTCAGCTGGTGGGTCGTGTCGTCCGCCGTGGCGATCAGCGCGTCACCGGTTTGGAAGCTGGTCACGGTGCCGCCCGCGTCGACGGTCACCGCGGTGTGGGCGGGCCAGAAGCTCAGCGGGCGCCAGCGCAGCTGCGTCGGGGTCATCCAGTAGAACTTGCCCGGCACCGGCGGGGTCGACATGACGTGGACGGCGTCCATGGCCGCGCCGGCGTCATCCACGCGGGCGGGGAAGTTGACGATGATCGGCTGCCCGACACCCACGGTCGAACCGTTGACCGGGACGATCTTCGGGGGGCCGAACGGCGCGACGCCGGTGAACGGGCTCGGGTTCTGCCCGGCGGCGGGACCCGCGGCGACGGGCTGGCCGAGCGGCGGCAGGAAGGGAGGCGGCGCCAGCGGGTTGGGCGGCGGGGGCGCCGCGAACGGGTCGGGCGGGGGGGAGGGCGGCCCGGGCGGGACGGCCACCCCCGGATCACCGGGAGCCGGGTCCGGATCCGCCAGCGCGGTGCCGGCGCTCAGCACCAACACAACGGCCAACCCGGCTGCGTTCAGAGCGGCGAAGAAGCGTCCCCTCGTCCAGCCCGACATATGCATCCCTCCAGACACGTCCTGGAAATAGTTTGGCACAGCGCGGGAACCGGCTACCCGGTCCGCGGCCCCCGCCGGACCCGTTTAGGGTCGCTGACCTGCCGAGCTATGAATCACGTGAGCTTGCCGGCGCAACGTCGAGCACCTGCCGATTGGCCGCCATACCGGCCAGCGCCGCGGCCATCAGGCCGGCCGAAGCGGTCAACATCAGGGCGATGCTGCGCTCGTAGAGAAGACCGCCCACCAGCGACCCCGCCATGATGCCCACCTGGAACGCCGTCACGTACAGCCCCGACGCCCCGTCGGGGTCGTCGACCCCGCTGCGCATGGCGGCGGCCTGCATCATCGGCGACACGGCCGTCGCCATCGCACCCCACAGCACGATCGCGCACGTTCCGATCAGCACGGTCGCCACGACGGGCTCGCCCCCGAACGCCAGACCCGTCAGCACGGCGAACACGACGGTCAACCCGGCCATGCAGAAGATGATCGCCCCGCGGGGCCGGCGGTCCAGCGGTCGCGCGACCATGCCCACGGCGACCACGCCGGCGGCGCCGTAGGCGGCCAGCACCCAGGCCAGGTTCGCGCCGCGCACGCCGACCACCTCGCGGATGACCACGACGATGTAGGTGTACGAGACGAAGTGGCCGGTGACGCCGACCATCGTGATGAGGCTGAGGATGATCAGCCGGCGGTTGCGGTGATGCCGGGCGCGCGGGCCGACGCAGGCGAGCTGGTCGTTGCTGAGCACCATCGCCGGCAACAGGAGCCGGGCGGCCACCGTGACGACGGCCGCCGCGACCGTGACGCTGACCGCCGCGAGCCGCCAGCCCCACATCAGGCTCATGGCGGCCGTCAGCGGGCTACCGATGACGAGGGCCAAGCTGGTCCCGATATAGATCGACATCGTGGCGCGGCCGGCATGGCTGGGCGGCACCAGCCGGGTGGCGAACGGGGCGATGACCGACCACAGCAGCCCGTGGGTGACCGCGCAGAGCACCCGCCCGGCGGCCAGCACGGCGAAGTTCGGGGCCAGCGCGGAGATCAGCTGGGAGGCGGTCAGGCACGCCAGGCTCACCACCAGGGCGCGCCGCCGCGGCCAGTGCGCCGTCCAGCGCACCAGCGGGAAGGTCGACAGGGCCGCCACCAGCGCGTACCAGGACAGCAAGGTCCCGACGAGGACGACGCTGACGTGCAGGTTCCGCGCGATCGAGGACAGCGCGCCCACCGGCAGGATTTCCGCGGTGACGTAGGTGAAAGCCGCCGCGGCCAGCACGGCCAGCTGTGCCGCGATGCGTGGCGTCCACGTTCGCGTGGCAACAGTGGTTTCGGCTGTCATGGCAGTCATAGGTCGGTTGCGGGATGGGCCGGCAATACCGCCGACACGACCACGCTGCCCCTACGGTACGCACCGCGGCAACGGGTTCATGCATTCTTTCGTTTCAACACGCCCTAGGCGATCAGGAACGAACCAGCCGCGCGATGGCCGCGGAGGCCTCGGCCAGCTTCTCGTCGGCCTGGCCGCCGCCCTCGGCGACCGCGTTGGTGACGCAGTGGCTAAGGTGCTCGTCGAGCAGGTTCAGCGCCACCGAGCGCAGGGCGCTGTTGACGGCGCTGATCTGGGTGAGGACGTCGATGCAGTACTTGTCCTCGTCGATCATCCGGGCGATGCCCCGCACCTGGCCCTCGATGCGCCGCAGCCTCTTGGCGTAGTTGTCCTTCTGCTCGGAATATCCGTGCGCGGTCGTCATTCTCCTAGCTTATACCCCGTTGGGGTATCCCGCGGGTCTCGTGGCCACGCGGTTCGCGCATACTTGAACGATGTCCTCCACCACCGATCCGGCGTCTTCCGCCGACATCAAACCCCGTAGTCGTGACGTCACCGACGGCCTGGAGAAGGCCGCGGCCCGTGGCATGCTGCGCGCGGTAGGCATGGGTGACGAGGACTTCGCCAAGCCGCAGGTCGGGGTCGGGTCGTCCTGGAACGAGATCACGCCGTGCAACCTCTCGCTCGACCGGCTCGCCAAGGCGGTCAAGGAGGGCGTGTTCGCGGCGGGCGGGTACCCGCTCGAGTTCGGGACGATCTCCGTCTCCGACGGCATCTCGATGGGCCACGAGGGGATGCATTTCTCACTGGTGTCCCGCGAGGTGATCGCGGACAGCGTCGAGACCGTGATGCAGGCGGAGCGGCTGGACGGCTCGGTGCTGCTGGCCGGGTGTGATAAGTCGCTTCCGGGGATGCTGATGGCCGCCGCGCGCCTGGACCTGGCGTCGGTGTTCCTCTACGCGGGGTCCATCCTCCCGGGCGTGGCCAAGCTTTCCGACGGCAGCGAGCGCGAGGTCACCATCATCGACGCGTTCGAGGCGGTCGGCGCGTGCGCCCGCGGGTTGATGCCGCGCGCGGACGTCGACGCCATCGAGCGGGCCATCTGCCCCGGCGAGGGGGCGTGTGGCGGCATGTACACCGCCAACACGATGGCCAGCGCCGCCGAGGCGCTCGGCATGTCGCTGCCTGGCAGCGCGGCGCCACCGGCCACCGACCGGCGCCGCGACGGGTTCGCGCGCCGCAGCGGCCAGGCCGTCGTCGAACTGCTGCGGCGCGGTATCACCGCCCGCGACATCATGACCAAGGAGGCGTTCGAGAACGCGATCGCGGTGGTGATGGCGTTCGGCGGCTCCACCAACGCGGTGCTGCACCTGCTCGCCATCGCGCACGAGGCCGAGGTGGCCCTGACGCTCGACGACTTCGACCGGATCGGGTCGAAGGTGCCGCACCTGGCCGACGTGAAGCCGTTCGGCCGCCACGTCATGACCCACGTCGACCACATCGGCGGCGTTCCGGTGATGATGAAGACGCTGCTGGACGCGGGCCTGCTGCACGGTGACTGCCTGACGGTGACCGGCCAGACCGTCGCCGAGAACCTCGCCGCGATCGCCCCGCCCGACCCGGACGGCAAGGTGCTGCGCGCGCTGAACGATCCCATCCACCCCACCGGGGGGATCACCATCCTGCGCGGCTCGCTGGCGCCCGAGGGGGCGGTGGTCAAGTCGGCCGGCTTCGATTCCGACGTGTTCGAAGGGACCGCAAGGGTTTTCGACGGCGAACGGGCCGCGCTGGACGCCCTCGAGGACGGCACCATCACCCAGGGCGACGCCGTGGTGATCCGCTACGAAGGCCCCAAGGGCGGGCCCGGGATGCGGGAGATGCTCGCCATCACCGGCGCGATCAAGGGCGCCGGGCTGGGCAAGGACGTCCTGTTGCTCACCGACGGCCGCTTCTCCGGGGGGACGACCGGCCTATGTGTGGGGCACATCGCGCCCGAGGCGGTCGACGGCGGACCGATCGCCTTCCTCCGCGACGGCGACCGCATTCGCCTCGACGTCGCGAACCGCGTGCTCGACGTGCTGGTCGATCCCGCCGAATTCGATTCGCGCCGAGAGGGTTTCACCCCTCCCCCGGCGCGCTATAAGACCGGCGTACTGGCCAAGTACGTCAAGCTGGTGAGCTCGGCGGCGATCGGCGCGGTCTGCGGCTAGGCGCGCGCCGCTAGCGCACCAGCGCCAGCGCGAAACCGTCCCAGCGCTTGGCACCCACCGTCTGGATCACCGCCGTGTCCAGGCGGGGGTGCTCGCCCATCTGCTGGAGGGTCTGACGCACCGCGTGCGCGGCGCCGCTTCCCGGGGTGGCGGTGAGCACGTCACCCTCGCGAATCACGTTGTCTGCCACGATGACGGCGCCGGGACGCGCCAGGCGGATCGCCCACTGCAGGTAGGCAGGGTAGTTCTCCTTGTCGGCGTCGATGAACACCAGGTCGAACGGGTCGCCGGTCACCGTCGGCAAGGTGTCCAGCGCCGCGCCGACGATCACCTCCACCCGGTCGGCCAGGCCGGCCCGCTGCAGGTTGGCTCGCGCCACCTCGGCGTGCTTTGGCTCGTATTCCAGTGTCACCACCCGGCCCTGCGGTCCCGCGCCCCGGGCCAGCCAGGTGGTGCTGAACCCGCCCAGGGTGCCGATCTCGAGGATGCGCCGCGCCTGCGTCGCGCCGGCCAGCAGCGAGAGGAACTTGCCCTGTTGTGCCGATACCGCGATCGGCGGTAACCCGGCGGCCTCGCTGGCGGCCAGTGCTTCGGTGAGCACCGGATCGTCGCCAATCACCGTGCTGTCCAAGAAGGCGTCGACGTCCTGAGGGGTTGCAGTGGTTGCAGGGGTAGCAGGGGTTGCTTTTTCGGCCATATCGCCCACGCTAGCGAGACGTGGCGCCGCGCGCCGTAACGGCCGGCTGGGCATCCGCGATTTACCGCATACCCGCCCGGGGTATACAGTGGCGGTGTGGTCGATCCACTGGTGTGGCCCACAACGAAGTGTCCACGACTGAAGAAGAGGGGTGATCGACATGGCGAACCACGCGGAAGGAACCGTGCTGACCTGCGGCCACGAAGGCTGCGGGTGTCGCGTCCGCATCGAGGTTCCGTGCCACTGTTCGGGTTCCGGCGAGCCCTACCGCTGCACGTGTGGCGACGAGCTGAGGCCGGTCGAGTAGCCGTCGGGCGCCCCGGGCCCTACCCGCACCGGTGACGATCGGCGATAGGCCGGGAGATTGTCGGCAAGCTCGTCGAACAGCGCCTGGTTGAGCGTGAAGGCGGCCTTCACCTCGTCGACGGCGCGGTCGAACTCGTCGGCGTCCAGGGTGAGGCCGTCGAGCCGGGAGCGGTAGGCGTCCTTGTACGGTTTCGGACGCATCGGGAACCGGTAGAACGCGAGGCCGGCACCGCCGAGCCCGAACGTGCGGTCGAGAACCTTGCCGATCACCTGGCCGCCCGAGAGGTCACCCAGATAGCGCGTGTAGTGGTGCGCGACCAGGGCGCCGCCCCACTCGGCGCCGGCGATTCGGTCACGGTATGCCTCGGCGGCGGGTGATTCGACGGCCCGCCCCGCGCCGGGCGCCCAATGGTCCAGGTCGGCGTCGATTGCCGCCAGGCGTTCGAGCGCCGGGTCGTACACAGCCGAAACCATCGGGTCGTCGCGATGGGACCGGACGGCGTCCTCGAGGGCGGCGTAGACGACGCGCAACCGCCGCAGGTAGTCGGCATAGCCCCGCTCGTTGACCCGTCCGGCAACCAGTTCGGACACGAACGGCGAGCGCTCCGCGGCGGCGTGCTCCGCGGCCGAGCCTTCCCTCATCGCGACGGAAACCCGGCGGGCGGATTCGGTGGCGTTCAACGGCATCTGCGGCTCCAAGAGGTCGGCGGATTCGGTGACAACATGTCAAAATGATACTGACAACCTGTCAGAAACATACTACGGCCGGTGCCCGCCCCGCCTGCTACGGCGCCGCGCCGAGCGCGCGCAGCACAAACCGCTCGACGATCGCGGGCGGCAGGTCGCGCGGCGCCAAACAGGCGTGGATCAGCGACATGGTGGCCACCTCGTCCTCGATGGTGAACTGTCCCGTGGCCACACCGTCGGCCAGGATTTCCCGCAAGACATCCTCGACGGCGGTCACGTGCTCCCGGATGGCCCGCATCGTGTCCTGCGAAAGGGCGCCGTACAGCTGCGGGCCAAGGCCCATGTGGAATTGCTGGCCGGCGTTGAGCTGGTGCCGGATGTAGATCGCGAGGCGCTCGACCGGGTCGTCGACATCGGCCAGACCGGCGCGCAGCCCGTCGATGTAGCGACTGGTCTCGTGCGATGCAAACGCCACGACAACCGCTTCCTTGTCGGCGAAGTGGTGGTAGATCGCCGTTCGTCCGATGCCGGCCCGGGCCGCGAGTTTGGCCATCGTGATCGCGTCGAAGCTGTGCTCGCCCATCAGCGTGGCGAAGGCGTCGAAGACGCGCCGCTGGACCTGTTCGCGGTGCTCCTCCACCGATGCGGCACTGATCTTGGGCACGCCGCGACTCTAACGCGGGGGCCCGGTCGCGATCACACATGCGACAAGGTCACGGGCAGGCCGCCTTTGACGGTTACCGAGAACGTGAATCGGGGCTCCGGCCGCCACCCGTGCGGCAGGGCCAGCCGATAGCGCTGAAAGAGGATGGTCAGGAAGAACTGGGCGGCCATGTACGCCATCGTGGTGCCCAGGCAGAAGTGCTGCCCCGAACTGAACGGCATGAACGCGAGTCGCGGACGCGCCCGTACCTGCGCCGGATCGATGAACCGGCCGGGTTCGTACCGTTCCGGATCGGGCCACCAGCGCGGATCGCGGTGCACCACCGACATGCACGCACCCACCAGGGTGTACTTGGGTAGCCGGTAGCCGCCGAGCGCGTTGTCCGCCATGCAGAACCTCGGGAAGAACGGATGCCCCTGCATCCGCTGCGCCTCGTCGAAGCAGGCCTTGGCCCACTCCAGCCGGGAGACGTCGTCGTAGGTGGGCAGCGCGCCGCCCAGCGCGGCGATCTCCTCCCGCAGTTTCGCCAGCTGGTCGGGGTTGCCCAGCAGCAGCGCGACCGTCCAGGTCAACGCCGCGCCCGTCGGGTCGTAGGCGCCGCCTAGCAGACCGACGATCTCCGCCGCGAGGTCCGGCCTGGAAATGGGTGAACCGTCCTCGTACCGGGCGCCGAGCAACGTATCGAGGAAGTCGGGGGTGTCGAGCGGGTGGGCCTCCCGGTCCCTGATCAGACGCCCGACAAGCCGGTAGATCCGGAGCAGGGCCGGCACCAGGCTGGATCGTCCATGCCGCGGAAGCAGATTGGGGAAGGGCACCATCAGCGTGGTAAGGCCCAGCAGGCCCGTGATCGCCCGCATGTCGGCGTCCAGCTGACGCAGGTTCCGATCGGTGATCGAGGTCGAGAACAGCGCCCGCAGGTAGACCTTCAGCGTCGTCAGCGAGATCTCGTACTGCAGATCCACCGGCCGTCCCGTGCCGGCCCAGTTCGACCACCGGCCGAGGCGTTCGTCGAACTCGGCGCAGAAGATGTCGGCCATCGTCACCAGGTGTCTGCGTGTGAACATCGGCATGAGCATCCGCCGGCGTTCCCGCAGCTTCGGCCCCTCGAGCATGATGCTGTTCGCCCCGATGATTCCCAACAGCGGACCCACCGGGCTGTATCGGCTGTATCGCCCGTCCGGATCGTCCATGAATTCGTGCAGCAGGTCCGGGTGCGTGACCGCGACCATGTCCAGGAGCGGCATCGGGATCCGGAACATGTCGCCGTATTCGGCCGCGCCGCGGCTCATGACCCGAAATGGATCCCGGCGGAGCTGGAAGAAGGAGCCGACGACGGGAAGGCCCTTGGGGCCGGGGGGCAGCGGCGCCGGCCGGCCGAATCCGCGCGCGGCACCCAGGGACGTTGCCACCGAGAGCCGGGTGGGCCACAGCGGGTCTTCCCGCAGCGCGCCGAGGGCGCTGAGCCGGCCCGCGGACCACCGGGACTCCCGGGGTGGCGGGGCCGCAGTGAGGCGGAATGTGCGCGCAAGCCCGGTTGCCGGGCAACCACTTTGCGCGTCGTGGGATTCCAAGATTGGTTCGTCTGCGGCGGTCAATGGACCATCATCCTTTCTTCGCCCGGATTGGGCTGGATTGGGGCGACGGAGGGGCGCGGATGTGCGGCTACCACGAGAGCCCCTTCTCGTAGAGCTTGCCGATCACGACCGCGCGCACGACTTCGCGAAACGAGCCGACCGCGTCGCGCCCCTCCTGTGACCAGGCGAGGAGAAAACCCGCGACCTGGCGCCAGTCGGACCTACCGGCCTGGATCGGGGCGTCGTTGACGACGCAGCGGGCGTCGATCAGGAAGGGGCGGGGTTCGCTGATCGCCTCCTGGAAGGCGGCGCGGAAACCGCGCGGGGTGTCGACCCTGCGCGATCTGATCCCCAGGGACGCGGCGTATTTCGCGAAGTTGATGTCCGGGATGGACGACGCGCGGTCCGGCCATCCCATGATCTCGCTTTCGAACTTGATCGCGGCGAGCGCCAGGTTGTTCACGACGACGAACACGATCGGCGTCGCGAGGCCGGCCGACGACCGGATCTGACTCAATGTCACCGAGGTGCCGCCGTCCCCGGCCACGGCCACCACCAGCGCCGGCTCGCTGGAACTCGGGACGGAGTTTCTGGCCACGGCGATCGCCGCGGGAACCGCGAAACCCATCGTGCCGAACGACGCGGACCAGACGCTGCGGGTCATCGACGTGATGTGGCGGTATACCCACAGCGTGTTGACGCCGACGTCCGCGCACACCGTGGAGGCGCCGTCGAACCGGCGGAGTTCCTCGTCGATCACACGGGTGAGCCGCGACGCGCGCAGCCGACCGTTGTCCCCCCGCCGTCGCGCGATCCGTGGAACGGTTCCCACTCGCGCCGCGCGGCGCCGGAAGGCACCCGCCGGCGGGGCGGCGCGCAGCGCGGCGACCATCGCCTCCACCGCCGGCGCGGCGTCGGCCAGCACGCAGATATCGCGCCGGGAGAGCCGCAGCATCGCGTGCGGGTCGAGGTTGACGGCGATCGTCCGCCCGGCCGCCGCCAGGTCGAAGGCCGAGCCCCTGTTGGACACGCCGATCAACAGCAGCACGTCCGCCCGGGCCACCTCGTGAAACGCCCGGAGGTCCCCGGAACCGCCGATACGCCCCCGCGCCCGCAGGCCCGGATCCGCGAGCACCGAGTCCCCGCCCATCGTCAGATACACCGGGCAACAAAGGATCTCGGACAGTTCCACCAGCAGATCCGAGCACCCCGCGGCCCCCCGGCCCGCGACGATGGCGACTCGGTCGGCGTCGCGCAGGGCGGCGATCGCCGCCGACAGCGCGGATTCGCTCGGGGGTTGACCATGGCGGGCCCCGGCCGGTCGCGGCCCCGCCGCCCCCGGGTCGGCCGTATCGGGCGTCCACTCCGCGTCCAGCGCGCGCGACCCCACGTGCAGATGCACCACACCCCCGCCGGGCGCGCCGGCGGCCGCGCAGGCCTGCCGCACCGTGGCGGCCGCCGTCGCCGGATCGTCGACCGTGTAGCGCGCGACGCTCACTTCGTCGAGCAGCCCGCGGGCGTCGAGTGCCCAGTCCCGGGCCTCGACGGTCGCCACGAGAATCCTGGCGTTATCCAACGCCGCGTCGTAGATCCCGTTCAGCTGCAGCAGAAGTGCGGCGCCGGTCGCGGCCACCGTGCCCGCGCGGGCGTTCCCGCATTTCCGCAGCGCGGACGCGTTCATCGAGGGCGCCTGGGCGTTGGCGCTGCGCTGCGCTGTCGTGAAACAGGGCAGCAGCGGAGCGCAGAATTCGCTCAGCTGGACCGGGACGGCCAGGCAGGCGGCCAGCCGCTCGGCCAAGGCCCGCTCACCGGGCCGGAGGGGCCGTGCCTCGGGGCTTGCCGCGGGGGCGCCCCGCACGGTGACAATCCCGGGGCCCCCGTTCTCGGCGAGGCGGCGGAACAGCCGGGACAGGTCCGCGCCGTTTTCCGCGCGGACCGCCGGCACCGACATCGCGGCACCGAGTTGGCTTGCCCCCGAGAGGCTTTCACCATCGCCCACCCGGCAGACCACCAGCACGTCGCCGCCGAGGCTGGCCAGGGTGGACACGTCCGCGATGAACTGGCCTAACTGCGCGTGGTCCGTCACGACCAGGCTCGGCGGATCCCCGTGGCCGCCCAGGGCCCCGCCGATGGCCAGCGGCAGCGCCGCGCCCGGGATGCGGGCCACGCTCGACACGACCGCGTCGTCAAGCGCGATGCCTTGCGGGAGTAGTCCGTCGGCGCCGTCCAGGTCGGTGTAGACGCGCCAGCGAACCGAATCGGCTGCGCCGTCGTCGGTTTCGCGCGCGGCGCTGCGCTCCGGCAAAGACCCGGGCTGCGCGGGGACGAAGCCGAGGACCGTCGCAAGCGTTGCCTCCACGTCGCAGACGATCTGCCTGATGTATGGCATGGACCCGGACGCGAACCGCCGGTCGGTGAGCTCAAGCAGGTTGGCGTGCCCGCGGACACGCTGCGCCAGCAAGGGACTCGCCCGGCCCACCACCAACACGTCCGCGGCACCTATCACGCCGGCGTCTCGTCCCTCCGCGGTGTGCAGCGGACAGTCCAGGCGCTCGGAAAGCTGCCGGGCCAGAACGCGCTGGGGCCCGCTCGCGCAGGAGAGCACTATGGCAAGGTCCCCGGAACCCAGGAAATCCAGGATCGCGCTGATCTCTTCCTTGGCCGCGGCCGCCGGGTTCGGCGGGTCGGGAACGAACACGCGCGAGCCGTGCGCACCGATGGGGGCGTACAGCACGTCACCGGGAATAGCCACGTGGCACGCGGTGGACTCGTGCACGGCCTGCACGCAGCACCGGGCCAACCGCTCGAATTGGCTTGGGCCGTCGATCTGTACGGACAGGGAGGTGCAGGGCCGGAACAGGCTCTCCGAGTCGATTTCCTGGAAAGAGCCCGTGCCCATGGCCGCCAGCGGAACCTGACCGCTGATGGCGAGCAGCGGCACCCGCCCGACGAAGGCCTCGTAGGCGCCGGCCACCAGATTGGTGGCGCCCGGTCCCGCCGTTCCGAAGCACACGCCCAATCGCCCGGAGGAGCGGGCGTAACCGACCGCCATCAGCGCGGCCGCGGTCTCGTGCCGGGCGCTGACGACCCGTATTTCGCTGCGCCGACTCGCGGCGTGCATCAGCGAATTCACCGACTCCGCCGGCATCCCGAAGAGGTACTCGACCCCCAGGCTGATCAGATGATCCACCAACTGGTCGGCGAACCGCTGCCGCCCAATGGCATTGGAGAGCAGGTGCCGGTTATGCATCGGCACCGCTGCGGGCGCGGCCGCGTGTGCCGGCCACGAAGGTCGCCAGCGACTTGCGGACGGCATTCACCGATTCGTCCGAACCGACGGTGATCCGGACGCCCCAGCCGGGGTACTCGCGCACGAGGATGCCGTCACCGAGGGCATGCGCGAACAGCCGCCGGGAATCCCGGGTGGGCAACCACACGAAATTGCCCTGCGAGGCGATCCCCGAGTACAGGCCGTACCGGAGCAGAGCCGCTTCCAGGCGGTTGCGGTTCTCGATCACCCGGGACACCCGTTCCCGCAGTCGCTGTTGATGCCGCAACGATTCCGCCGCGGCGGTCAGCGCGATCGAGTTCACCGCGAACATCGGGACGGCGGACCTGACCCGCGCCGCCAGCGCCGCGCAGCTGAAGACCCCGTAACCGATCCGCAGGCCGGCCAGCCCGTGGGCCTTGGAGAAACTGCGCAGGACCACCACCGGCCGCGGGCCGCTGACCATGCGCCGCACGGCATCCGGGCGGGCGGTCTCGTCGAACTCGGCGTAAGCGCCGTCGACGACGAGCACCGCGGTGTCCGGCAAGGCCAGCCGCAGATGCCTCAGTTCGGCCAGGCTGACCGCGGCGCCGCTGGGGTTGTGCGGCGCCGCGACGATCACATAGCGCGTCGACGAGTCGACGCGGGCCCGGATGCCGTCGAGCGACTGCTTGCCCACGGGGTCACCCGCAACCCCGACGGGAACGCCGCCCGCTCGGGCGACGAGCACCGCGTACTCGTCAAAGGTGGGGGTGGCAAACACCGTGGACCCGGCGGGTCCGCCGTCGGCGTGCAGCAGGGCGTCCAGCACACCGATGCTGCCCGGGCCGACGACCACCCGATCCAACGGCACCCCGTGCAGCGCGGCGATCCGCTCGGTCAGCGCCGCGACAAGGTGGTCCTGAGGGTAGCGACTGAGGGTGTCGGCGCTCGACTCGAGGATCTTGCGCACCTCGGGAAGCGGGTCGAGGTGCAACTCGTTGCGGGACAGATCGAACTCCGGGCGGGACGGGCGGGTCCCGCTGTCGTGCAGCACTATTCGGTGAGTCCTCATGGCGCACCGAAATCTTCGGCTCTTCGGGTGTCGAGCCCCAGCTGGTCCGATAACACCATGATGGCGATCCCCGCGGCCACCACCGAGGCGGACGACAGCGACGGCCTTTCGACCAAGATGAGCGTGGAAAGGTATCCGACGGATACGAACATGTCGTCGCGCAGCATGTCGTTGCGTGACTTCTCCTCACCCGCACGCACCAGCCGCCACCCCTGAAAGCACGCCACGGGAAGCCACACCAGGGCCAGCAGGAACTTGCGCCCGACGACGTCGAGAGCGACGGGAACGGCGACGGCGGCGTAGACCAGCACGGTCGCCGTCGCGGCGACCAGCGCCGCGTTGCGCCTGCTCGCGCTCAGCGTCGCCGACGTCGTCACGTTCACCCGCTTGTCGCCGTCGTAGTCGGGCACGTTCTTGATGAGGCCCTTGGCGCAGAACCATACGAACAGGTAGATCGCCAGCGCGCGGTACTCGGGCTCGAGGAAGGCATGCAGCTTCCCGTCGCCGGCCAGGGCCGCGCTCAGGTAGGGATATGCCACCGCGTTGGCGAAGTACAGGATCCCGACGCGGGGCCGCGCCTTCATCCGAAACGGCCGAAACGAATATTGTTGGCAGCCAACGAGGGCCAGCAGCGTCAAGCCCGCGAAGTAGGGGTTCACCAGCAGCGACGACACGAAGACGGCCGCGGTCAGCAGGTGGGTGTCGCGCAGCAGGCGGTCTCGGCCGTACCGGCCGAGCTCGAACACCCTGGACGGAATGTTCTCGTTGTCCTCGACGATGTCGGTGTACATGTTGTACAAATTGGCGATCGCGCCGATGTGGTAGGAGACCACCATGCCCACGATCAGGGCCCGCAGCGGAACCTGCCCGCTGACGACGCTCGCGAAATAGAAGGCCAGCATTCCGGGCACGCAGGTTCGCGGCCGCGAGAACGCCACGAAGCGCGCGAGACGCCATGCCACGGGCGCCGGGAGGCCCGGACTGCTGCGCACCCAGATCAACCGTTGCTCGCCGGGCCTGCACAGGAATTCGGCCAGCGATTCGGGGGCCGCCGCCGTCACCGGTGCGGTCAGTTCGCGCTTCGCCACGGCTACTCCACTTCCAACGCGTCCACGATCGCCGCCTTGGCGGCACGTGATGCGGGCAGCAGGGCACCGCTCCAGCACAAGGCCACCGCCACCACGACGCTGAGCAGGTCAAGGGGTGACAGCGCGAACCGCACCGTCATGGCCGTGACGGTGCTCATGATCAGCGTGCCCAGCCGGTGGACGACGAGGCTGGACAGCAGCCCGAGAAGGCCGCCCACCAGGGCGACGCTGCTCGACTCGACGAGAATCGATTTGGTGATGTAGCGCCGGGAAGCGCCCATCGCGCGCAACACGCCGATCTCCCTCCTGCGTTCGATGACGGAGATCATGAATGCGTTGAACAGGGCCATGGCCGCCAACAGCGCCACGATCCACTGAACGAACACGGCCACGGATCCGATCTGGGCGACCGCGCCCTTCCCCGAGTCGACGGCGTCCTGGCCGCCGAAGGCGAACAATCCGGTTGAGGCGGCAATCTTTTGGACCCGGTCCAGCACACCGGGCACCTTGTTGCGATCGGCGACGTGCACCTCCAGATAGGTGGCGCCGTCGCGTTGGAACCAGGTGCGCATGTTGGTCAGCGACATCGCGATCATGCCGCGCTCGGTGGTGAGATAGTCGACCACGCCCAGGATCTGCACCGTCTTCAGTCCCGACGGGGTGTTCAGGGTCAGGGTCTGCCCCTCGCCGCGATGCAGGCGGCGGGCAAGCTGGCGGGACACCACGACGCCGTCCCCGGCCTCGACCCGGGAGCGGACCCCAGGACTCATGGCGGAGAAGGCGGGCGTGACCGTGCCCGGGTCGGCGCCCACCACCAAGACCCGGTCGCTGCCGACGTTGACGTAGGCGTACTGGACCGGGACGACCCGGGCGACCCCCGGGATCTGCCGGACTTGCTGATCCACCCCCTTGGGGATCAACGGGCTCACGGGGACAACGTCTTTCGGCGCCGCGGCCAGGTAGACGTCGGCGCCCGCGAGGGAGGAGAAGAAACCGCCCGTGGAGTCCACGACATCCGTCAGCACCCCGTTGGTCACGCTACCCAACGCGACCGCGATCGCGACGATCATCACGTTCGCCCACGTCCGTTTTGCCGACGCGGTCATCGTCGACCTGCTGACCTGACCGCTCGGTCCCATCATGGCCGCGATCCGGCTGCTGGCCTCCACGATCACGGGCCCAAGGGCCCAGCACAGCACGAGCACGCCGGCCAGCGCCAAAACCCCGCCGCCGAAGGCTCTTTCGTCGTGCAGCCGCATCGCGCTGACAAACGCCGCTATCGTCAGCGAAGCGCCGGCAACCATGCCGAGCCAGTTCGGCCTCGACCGGCTGGCGCCCAGGGCTTCGAGCTCGGCCGGTCGCATGGCCGAGGCGGGTGAGGCGTTGAACACGACGAACGCGGGCCAGACGGCGCCCACGACGCAGGCGACGACCCCCAGCACCACCACGACGGCGATCGCGCCGTTGGGAAAGAAGAATTCCGGCTTGACGTCCACCGACTGCAGCAGCAACGGGGGCAGCCGCTTGATCGCGAGGTAGCTCATCCCGGCCCCCAGTGGTGCGCCGACGCAGCCACCGAGAAATCCCATCAGCGCCACCTCGAGCAGCAGGTCCCTTGCCAGCTGGCCGCGTCGCGCTCCGAGCGCCCGCAGGGTGGCGATCACCGGCCGGCGTTGCACCACCGCCATGTTCATGGTGTTGAACACGATGAACATCGCGACGACCAGCGCGATCGAACCGACCAGGAGCAAGGCGTCGCGGGTCAGCGACACAGAGTTGTCGGTCTGCGCGACGCGGAACTGCGGCTCGGCGACCACCGCCCGATGGTCGACCACCCGCACCAGCTCCGCGGCCAGGTTCCGGGTGTCGGCACCCGGCTCCGCGACGATGAAAACCGAACTGAACCGGCCGGTTTGGTGGAGGAGTTGCTGCGCCAGTTGCAGCGGCGCGATGAGGTAGTCACCCGCGTTGTATTTCTCGGCGAGGTCGCCCTTCGGCACGAAGACCACCTTGACGGGCAAGGAGTCGACGTCGACCGTGCCGCCCGCCGCGACCCCGAGCCCGGGCCCGGCGATCGCGCCGTCGGCGAGCGACCCGTGGGACGTGTCGCGTTGGGCCTGCTGCACGAGCTCGTTGCCGACCCGATTGTTCAGCACCCGAATGTTGGGGCTGACCCCCAACAACGTTGTCCCCGAGCGGGGTGCGTTCAGCGTCGCCTTCACGACCGGTTCGGCGGCGGCCACGCCGTGCACTCCGCGCAGCTCGTCCAGCAGCGCTTCGGGCAGGCCGCTGTCGGCCACACCGGTGACCTCGAACGCCGCTCGGCCGTACAGGTCCTCCGACATCGTTGCGACCGACTTGGTCAAGGAGCTGTAGATGCCGGCGATCGCCACCAGCAGTCCGCTGGCGATCATCACGGCCACCACGCAGCTCAGCGAGCGTTTCCAGTGCGCCAGCGCGTACCGCACGTTCAGCATCTTGAAGCGGACACCCGCAGCGGTCATCATCCGAATCCCTATGCCCGGTCCCGGCTTTCGACGACCCGGCCGTCGCGCATCACAATCTCACGATCGGCCGCGGCGGCGATTTCCCGATCATGCGTCACCATGATCACCGAGCTTTGGCCCTCGTCGGCGATCTGACGGAGGAGCGCCAGAATGCTGCTGCCGGATTCCGAGTCGAGGTTCCCCGTCGGCTCGTCTGCCAGCACGACGCCGGGCTTCATGATCAGCGAGCGGGCGATGGCGACCCGTTGCATCTGTCCCCCGGACAGCTCGGAGGGCTTGTGGTCGGTTCTGTTGCCCAGACCGACCATGTCCAGGAGGTCGTGCGCGTCCTTTCTGGCCAGCTTCATCGAAGACCCGTCGAGGACCCTGGGCATCGCCACGTTCTCCCAGGCGGTCAGCGTGGGCAGCAGATTGAAGAACTGGAAGATGAAGGACACTTTGCGCCGCCGGTATTCGGACTGCTCGTCGTCGCTCTTGTCCGACAGCTCTTCCCCGTCGACTTTGATGGAGCCCTCATCCGGCCGATCGATACCGCCGATGAGGTGCAGGAGCGTGCTCTTCCCCGAACCCGACGGCCCCGTGACCGCCAGAAGATTCTCGTTGCCGAATGTCAGGGTCACGTCGTCGACAGCTTTGACCAGTTCCCGCCCGCGGCGATACGTCCGGCTCACGGCGGTCATCTCGATCAGCATGCGGGGCTCCGTATCTCCCGATGGGGGTTGGCTGGGGGCGGGTCCCAGTGCTGCAGGCGCGTCGTGCGGCGGCTGAACAGCCGGTCGGGAACGGCCGACATACCCGCCTCCCGGAGCCGGACCAGCAGCGGATGGCTCCACTGCGCCGCGACACCGATGCCACGCGACTCGCGCGCGATGCGCTGGGTGCGGGGACGGCGGATCCGGTCGTAACGTCGCAACGCCGCGTCGATCCCCTCGATGCCCGACCCCGGCGCGGCCGTCAGGAGCGCGCATAGTGTCGCGGCATCCTCGAGCGCTTGATTCGCACCTTGGCCGAGATTCGGGCTCATCGCGTGCGCCGCATCGCCGACGAGCACGATGCGGCCGTGGACGTAGGACGATAGCGGACCGCTGAGTTCCTCACTGGAGACGTAGTTCACGGCGTCGGGCTCCGTGGCATCGATCAACCGGCCGATCGGTTCGTGCCACGAGTCGAAGCGGTCGCGAATCTCCTGGAGGGCCGCGGCGCCCGTGCCGCAGCGCGCGCGGTCCACAACGGCGAACCAGTAGACCCGCCCGTCGCGCATCGGGACAATTCCGAACCGCTGCCCCGGGCCCCATGTCTCGCCGCCCACTTCGACGGGCACCGGGATGGCCGTGACGGCACGCCATACGCCGTAACCACTGTGGCGCGTGGGGCGGTCCTGTGGCACGCTCGCCCGGACGCGGCTGCGGATGCCGTCGGCCCCGACGACCAGGTCGGCACCGCGGGTGAGGGCGCCGTCTTCGGCTTCGACCGAACCGTGCCGCACTCCGGTCACGCGTTGGCCCCAGCGCACGGTGCCGGGGGTCAGCGAGGCCAGCAACACGTGGTGCAGCTCGGTGCGGTCGACTGCGCGCAGCCGCGCACTGGCGGCTGGGGCGAACCTCACCAGCCAGCGCCCACTGGGGGTCCGGATGCCGGCCGTCCGGTACGGAGGACCGTCGGCGCATATGGCGCGGACGGCCGGTCCGAGCCCCAGTGCGTCCAAGGCCCGAAACCCGTTCCCGAACAACGACAATCCGGCGCGCGGCGGCTCGGGATCGGCCGCCCGCTCCAACACCACCGTCTCCCAACCGGCTCGCTGCAGTCCGCTTGCGACCGCGAGCCCGCCGATACCGCCGCCCGCCACCACGACCTTCATCGGCCCGCTTCGTTGTCGTCGGCCCCGGCCGCATGCTCGCCGCCGCCATCCCAGCTTTGCGGCAGCATCGGCGCCACCGGTGCCGCGTCGAATTCACGACCGTGGAGATGGGTGAGTCCTTGCGCGCGCGCCGCGGTCGGGTCGGGGACGGTTCCCGCGAACCCGAGCGGGCCCGAGCCGCCGTCGGAGGCGGCGACGCGCTCGTCCACCGGATCGACGGGCAGCGTCATGCGCCCGTCCTCGTCCAGGTATTCGAATCGGTACTTGCGGACCCGCTGGCGCGCTCTGGCGTTTCGCTTGGCCCTGAGCCGGTCGGCGTCCGCCGGTGCCTTGTCGGCGAGGGCGGCGATCGCGGCGACAGCCGCGGCGGCGGCTCCGGCTGTGGAGGTGGGGCTGAATCCTTCACCCCCGGGGTCGCCGTCGACCGCGTAGAAAACCTGCGCGGCACCGGGTCCGGGCACCGAGGCGGCCGGCGCGGTGGGGGCCGCGGTCGGCGCGCCAGCCGGTGTGCCGGCGCCCGCACCGGGGGTGGCGGCCGCCACGGTCACCCCGGTGACAGCGGGCAACACCTGCTGGTCGGGCACCTTGGACACCGCGGTCACCCCTCCCGCATCGCCCAGCGCGTCGAGGCCGGCCAGACCGGCCAGTCCGACCAGCCCGAGGGACGCCAGGAAGGGGGTCAACAGCGGGGTGAACGGGCCGAAATAGATGATCGGATCGATCACCGAGTAGGCGGGAATCAGGAACAGCTGGGTGGACATCAGGGCGATGAACGAGTCCAGGAGCTGGCTGACGAGGCTGCCCAAGGGCCCCGGCAGGTACTGGGTCGCCATGTTGCTCAGGGTGTTGAGGAAGTCGCTGAACAGCTGGAGGATCACCTTCGTCGGGTCGGGGAAGCTGCTGTCAGCGGCCGACGTGGCTGCCGTGGTGAGGATTTGCGGTGCGGGTGATGTCGCGGGCGTGGCGGCGAGGCTTTCCTCCGACAGACCTTGGTAGGCACTCATCGTCGTCGCGGCCTGAACCCACATCCGCGCGTAGTCGGCCTCGTTCAGGGCGATGGGGATGGTGTTGATCCCGAAGAAGTTCGTCGCGAGCAGGACGGCGTGGACGACGTGGTTGGCCGCGAGTTCGGCCAGGGTCGGCATGGTCGCCAGCGCCGACGCATAGCCCGCCGCGGCCGTTTCACGTCCCGCCGCCGCGGCGCTGGCCACCGCGCTGGCATGGGTCAGCCAGGAAAGGAACGGTTGATGGGCGGCGACAAACCGCTCCACCGTTGGCCCCTCCCAGGCGACGCTGGCGAGGAGACCCGTGAGTTGCGTTGCGGCGGAGCCGTATTCCGCCGCAAGCGCATGCCAGGCCTCGGCCGCCGCCAGCAGCGGCCCGGGGCCCACGCCGGTGGACAGCAGGGTGGAATGCACCTCCGGGGGAACCGCGAACCACATCGGGTAGCTCACGACCGCCCGGCCTTTCGGTGCGCGCGAAGGCCGATCACGGAGGTGGCGTCAGCCGGTGACTCCAGCAACACAGAAGCAATGTCCGCCATCGGCTGGCCCCTTCACGAAAGCTAGCAAAGTTAGCCTACCCTAGCTTAGGTATGCCTATCCTTGTTAGATGTGTGACGAATTCACCGTACTGGCGGCAAAATTGCTGGTCACGCCGCTGAGTGTGGGCGGCGTGGCGGCGTACGCGGGCCGAAGCGACCGTCTGGGGCGGCGGCCGTCGGCTCGCTCGGCAGTTCGGATTCGCGGGGCGCCCGTGCGGCAACCGGGGCGTCGGCCCCCGATGCAGTTACCGCACGCCCTCCTTGGCGTAGACCACCCGCAGCACATGCCCTAGCTCGGGGCCCATGACCAGCTCGGCCAATTCGCAGAACGTGGCCACGAAATGCGGGCCGTGGGGCGGCTCGGCCTGGCACAGATGATGCGCGACCTCGTGCAACACCACCAGCTCGCGCAGCGCCCAGTCGGCGGTGCCGCGGTCGGGAACCGCGATAACCCCTGCGCCGTCGCGGCTTTCGTAATGCGCCGCGGAGGCCGCACGCCGCGGCCGCACGCTCAGCGGCGACGCGTCGGGCCACTGGCGCCGCACCCCGGGCAGCGCCAGCACGTCGTCGACGTAACGCTGGACCGAGGCGATCGATCCGAACCGCCCCTCCGGGGGGAGCGTCAACTGCGTGCCGAAGAACTCCACTGCGGGCGAGCCGTGCTCGGCGGCGCGGTCGAACAGCGTCCGGACGAACTCCTCCGCGGCGTACACCTTGGCCCGCTGGGAGTCTCTGTCGCCCGGACTCACCTCACCGGCCCAGCGCGCTCCGAGCGCCGGGCAGCTCGGCGCTATTGCCGAGGCGAGCCCGCCGGCCCGCACGGTCACCCGCACGCCGCGCCGCCGACGAATACCCGGCCGTGGCGCTGTTCGCTCGCCAGGTGCCCCGCGCCTGCGACGCGCCGCGGTAGAAGTCGTGCAGCTCGACCTCCTTGTCCCGCAGCGCGATCGCGGTGCCCGGCGGGCGGCGACGGTCCTTGGTCGCCTCGCGGCGGGCCTCGTTACGCGCCTCGGCCAGGCGCTGGCCGACGCGGGCCCCGAAGGCCAGCTGGAAGTTCAGCCGGGCGGTGATGGTCGGCGTGGGGCGGTGCGCTCCCGAGGCCAGGTAGGCGTCCGACGCGCGCACCATCTGGACCACCAGGCTGGCGTAAAGCGCGTGGCTGGCGTCGATGTCCTCGGGGAACCCATAGGCGTAGAGGAAAGTCGAGTTAGACGCGATGTCGCAGCGGACGTCGTTGGCTGACGCGATCAGCACGAACAGCTGGACATAGGTCCGCAGGCCCTTGGTGCCGGCGGCGCCGATGGTGACGGTGCGCTGCGTCGGCGCCTGCGCCGGCGAGCGGTTCGCCGCGTGCGACCGCGCCACCGCCAGGTCGATGGAGGCCCCCGTCGCCAGCCGTTGCGCGGCGCTCATGAACGCCTCGGCCTCGTGGGGGTTGTCGGTCCCCTCCGCCTGGCGCAGCAGTGCGGCGATGCGGGTCAGCATTTTGTCGTCGGTCATCTGCGCCGCTCCTCCTCATCGCTACGCGCCGCATCGTCGCCGGCGTCGGTCATCTGCGCCGCTCCTCCTCATCGCTACGCGCCGCATCGTCGCCGGCGCGGGGTCATAGCGCCAACCTAACGGAGCCGTACGACATGACGCTCAGAGCCGCCTGGTGATCCACCCGACGACATCGCCCAGCACCTGGTCGCGCTCAGGCTCGTTGAAGACCTCGTGGTAGAGACCGGGATACACCTTGAGCTCGACGTCGGTGGATCCGACGCAGTCGACCAGGCGGCGGCTGCCGGCGACGGGGATCAGCCGGTCGTCGGAGCCGTGCACCACGAGCAGCGGCGCGGTCAGCGCCGGCGCGCGCTGCGGCATGGTCTCGCCGACCTGCAGCAGCGCCCGGCCGATGCCGGTCGGCACCTTCCCGTGGTACACCAGCGGGTCTTCGTTGTAGGCGGACACCACCGCCGGATCCCGGGATATCGCGTTGACGTCGAGATCCTCGACGGGCAGCCCGGGCACCACCGCGCCCAGCACGCGCGCGGCGAGCGCCTTGAGCCGCGAGATCTGGTCCTGCGCCGCCACGGCCGGGCCGGAGAGCACCATCATGTCGTAATTGTCGGGGCGTTCCACGCCGTAGGCGAAGACGATGCCGCCACCCATGCTGTGGCCGAGCACGATGCACGGCAGTCCGGGATGCTCCCGCGTCGCGACGCCGACCAGCATGTCGAAATCGGCGGTGTACTCGCTGATGTCGCGCACCAGCACCCGCTTGCCGCCGGAGCGGCCGTGCCCGCGATGGTCCAACGCGTAGGTGGCCAGCCCCGCCTCCGCGAACCGCTGCGCGACGTGGTCGTAGCGGCGGGCGTGCTCACCGAGGCCGTGGGATAGCACGACCACCCCGCGCACCGGGGCTTCGGGCGTCCAGACGTCGTACACGATGCGCACGCCGCCGACGCCGTCGAAAGTGCGTTCGGAACGCGTCGCGGAAGTCCTAGTCATCAGGGGCCAGCGTAGTGGCTGCCGGGGCGCTTCACCGGTTTGCCGAGCCCGAGTCACTGCGTAGGCTCATCCATCGTGAGGCTGCTTGCGGAAAACGCCGGCGGCGCCGCGGTCGGTGACGACTTCTCGACCCGCGCCGAGCCGTACCGTCGCGAACTGCTCGCGCACTGCTATCGGATGACCGGATCGGTGCACGATGCCGAGGACCTGGTACAGGAGACACTGCTGCGGGCATGGAAGGCCTACGACCGCTTCGAAGGCAAGTCGTCGATGCGCACCTGGCTGTACCGCATCGCCACCAACACCTGCTTGTCCGCCCTGGAGGGCCGGCAACGCCGTCCGCTGCCCACGGGGCTCGGCTCGCCCTGCGCCGATCCGACCGCGGAGTTGGTCGAACGCGCCGAGGTGCCGTGGCTGGAGCCCCTGCCGGACCCGTCCGACCCGGCCGACCCGGCCGTCATAGTCGGGTCACGGGAGTCCGTGCGCCTGGCGCTCGTGGCTGCGCTGCAGCACCTTTCGCCGCGTCAGCGGGCCGTGCTGTTGCTGCGCGACGTGCTCCAGTGGAAGGCCGCCGAGGTGGCCGAGGCCGTCGGCACCACCACCGTCGCCGTCAACAGCCTGCTGCAGCGGGCCCGCACCCAGCTGGAAGCCGTCGGCCCCAGCACCGACGACCGGCTGACCCCGCCGGATTCGGCGGAGGCCAAAGACTTGCTGGACCGCTACATCGCCGCATTCGAGGCCTACGACATCGACCGGTTGGTGAATCTGTTCACCTCCGAAGCGATCTGGGAGATGCCGCCCTTCGTGGGCTGGTATCGGGGCGCTCCCGACATCATCGCGCTCATCCACCAGCACTGCCCCGCCGAGTCGCCCGGCGACATGCGCCTGATTCCGTTGACCGCCAACGGCCAGCCCGCCGCGGCGATGTACATGCGCATCGACGGCGTGCACGTCCCGTTCCAGCTCCACGTGCTGGACGTGACCGGGGAGGGGATCTCGCGCGTGGTGGCGTTCCTCGACGGCGCGCTGTTCCCGAAGTTCGGTCTACCCCGTTGCCTGTGACGGAATCGCCGAGCGTCACCCTCGCGCCCGGCAAGCCGCTGATCCTGTTGGGCGCCTTCGACATCGGCGACGTAGGCTATGTCGCCGAGGAGTTCTTCATCTCCGGAACGGCCCGCTCCGTAACGCCCGGCGACGCGGCGGATTACACCACCCGGATGGTGGTGCTGACGCCGGACGATCCGGCCCGCTTCAACGGCACGGTGCTGGTCGAGTGGCTCAACGTGAGCGGCGGCATCGACGCTCCGGCGGTGTGGATGATGGCGCATCGCGAGGTCGTCCGTTCCGGTTACGCGTACGTCGCGGTCTCCGTCCAGCGGGTGGGCGTGGAGGGCGGCGCCAGCATGCTCGCCGCGGACATGTCCCTCAAGAGGCAGGACCCGGCGCGGTATGGCGCCCTGCACCACCCGGGCGACGGTTACGCCTACGACATCTTCACCCAGGCCGGAGAGACGCTCAAATACGCCGAGCGGCATGGCATTTCACGGCTGAGCCGTGCGCGCAGCGTGATTGCGGTCGGCGAGTCCCAGTCGGCCATGTTCCTCACGACGTACATCAACGCCGTCGACCCGCTCGCCCAGACCTTCGACGGATTCCTGGTCCATTCGCGCTTCGGGTCCGCCGCGCCCCTCGACGGAAGTTCCATCTTCGCCGAATCCGGCGCCGCCCAACCGGTCCCCTTCCGTCCGGACCTGCGCGTCCCGGTGATGACCGTGATCACCGAGACCGACCTCTTCGGCGCTGCGCGGGAGGGCTATTACTTTGCGCGGCAACCCGACAACGACCGGCTGCGGGTGTGGGAGATCCCCGGCGCCGCCCACGCCGACAACTACACGATCCAAGTGGCGCCGATTGACAGCGGCACGGCACGCGTCGACGACCTCGCGGCGGCGTACGCGCCGACCAACGTGCTGATGGGGCAGCGGCTTTCGCACTACATCAACTTCGCACCGCAGCACCACTACGTGCTGCAGGCGGCACTGGACGCCCTCAACGCCTGGGTCCGCACGGGCGCCCCGCCGCCCGAGGCCCCTCCCCTGGACGTCACCGACTCCGGGCAGCCCATGCCCGTCCTCGACGCCAACGGCCTCGCCCTGGGCGGCGTCAGGACCCCATGGGTGGACGTCCCGATCGCCCGCACCTCGGGGTTCGGCGGCGACGACAGCGTCATGTCCGCGATCTTCGGCTCCGGCGAGCCTTTCGACGCCGCCACGTTGAACCGGCTCTATCCAGACGGCGCGGCGGAATACCTGGCCCGGTTCGGCGCGGCGCTCGACGCGGCGATCCAGGCGGGGTTCATCCTGCCGGCCGATCGCGAGGAGATCCTCGCGCTCGCCGCCGCGACGTACCGCCGCGGCGAGTCCAGTCAGGCATAGTGCGGCCGAAGGTTCAGGCGCAGCCTGCGGTCCAACAACCTGTCGGAGATCACACGGGCCGGCCGCACCAGCGGCGGGCCCGAGGCGGTCACGCTTGCGCCAAGTCGGGGCACGGACCGGCTGTTTCCCACTCGGAGAGCCTGCTCAAGGTGCTCCCCCCGGATGCTGGGAACAAACGCTCTCGCCGGTCACCATCGGGCACACCCGCCCTCACCGGTACCGGCTGACGTTCACCGTCCCTGCGGGTGATCGCACCGCCCTCACGAGGGCCGCCGAGCGCACTCGCAACGGGCGCGACGATACGGGGCGCTGTTGCCGACCAGCGCCCACGGCACCACCGGCCTGGAGCTGAGCGGTCACCTGGCCTGGGACGAATGGCAGACCGACGCCGAGCACCCCATCGATATGCTCATCGGCCTGCTGCCGGCAGCGCGGCCGGTCCTAGAACAGCCGGCTGTCCGGCGACGGCCCCGGCACCGGACGGACCAGGCCGGACCCGGTCACCAGGGGCAGGTCCAGCGCGGACAGCAGACCGGGCGGCGCGGCGCACACCGCCGGGATGGCGTTCACCATCCGGGAGGCGCCGGCGATCCGCGCCCCCAGGTCGTGGTCGTGGTTTTCGGCCATCTCGAACTCGCATCGCATGCTCGGGGAGCCCTCGATCTCGACGCGGTAGAGCCCCCGGCCGGAGGCCGGGCCGAAGCCCAGGTTCTTCGGTGGGATGGAGATCATCGGCTGCGGCCAGTCGGGGGCGATGTCGTCGCGCATCCGCGTGACGTGATCGAGGACAAAGGTCGGCTTGTCCCCGACGTAACCGGTCAGGGTAGACCGCATCGCCGCGATCGTCCCGGCCGCGACGTGGCCCGTGGGCGTGTCGAACGATTCGGTGGCGGGGATACGCTCGTTGGCCTCCTCGATGTTGTCGATCTTGACGCCCAGTCCGGCGGCGAGCTGGTGCAGCACCGGACCCCAGCCGAAAGCGAACATCCCGGGCTGCGCGGCGAAGGCCTGGTACTCCGGCGGCTGGCCGAAACCCAGGATCTCGTACACCGCGGCCTTGTCGGGGTAGGTGGCGTAATTGAACATCTCCGTCACCCGCACCGATTCGATCACCCGCGATACCCCGGTAAGGACGAGCGGCAGAACGTCGTTCGCGAAGCCGGAGTCAATCCCGGTGGTGAAGAACGAGGCGCCACCGTCCAAGGCCGCGCGTCGCAGCGGCTCGGTGAACGCCGCGTCGACCGCATCGGGAAAGACCAGCGGCACCACCGAGCACGACACCACGTTTTTTCCGGCGCGCAGCAGGGCCACCATGTCCTCGACCGCCTCGAGGGGCCGCAGGTTGGCCCCGGCGGCGTAGACGACGGCGTCGGCGTCACCGGCGAGCAGCGAGGCCGGATCCTGCGTGGCCTCCACCCCCACCGGATCGATCCCGCACAATTCCCCCGCGTCGCGCCCCGCCTTGGCGTCGCTGTGCACGACGACGTCCACCAGTTCCAGCTCCGGGTGGTCGACGACTCCGCGCAGGGCGATCACACCCATGGACCCCGGCCCCCAGACTCCGACCTTGTACACTGCATTTCTCCTAAAATTAGGACACCGACTGTTAATATTTGGCGGATCGTAAGGAGCGGGTCGTGCAAACGTCAACCGTCAAATCTCCGCCCACCGCCCGGGTGGTGAACGTGCTTACCGCCCTGGCGGATTCGCCGCACGGGAAGACGTCGGCCGAGCTGGCAAAGAACTGCCGGATCAGCACCTCGACCTGCGCGCTGGTGCTGGCGGAACTCGAACGCCGAACATGGGTGACCCGGCGCGAGGACCGCCGCTACGTGCTGGGCAGCGGCCTGTTCGGCCTGGTGCACGGTCTGCGCACGCAGTTCCCGCTGCTCGACCGCGGGCGTGAGGCGTTGCGCTTCCTGCACGACACGCTGGGTGCGGGCTGCTCGATGTCCCGGATCGGCGGCCGGCACCTGACCACCGTCGACGCGGTCGGCCACGGCACCGACGGCGGGCACGCGGTGGGCCAGCGCTTCCCCATCGATCCACCGTTCGGGCTCGTCGCGATGGCATGGCGGGACGACGAGTCCGTGCAGGCGTGGTTGTACCGCGTGCTGCCACAGCTAAGCCGGGCCGAGATCGCGGAGCATCTGAGCGTGCTGGCCGACATCCGTGCGCGGGGCTACGGGGCGTGGCGGTTCGACGACACCCACCAGTCGCTGCACAACCGGCTCGCGGGCGTGCTGGCGTCGCTCGAGCCGACCGCCCAGGTGACCCGTCAGCTCACCACTCTGATGACCATAGTGACACTGCAGTCCGTCACCGGCGTCCTCGAAACAGAGCTGCCTTCAACGGAATTCGTGGTCCTGCCGATATTCGGCCAGGACGGTCAGCCGGAGTACCAGGTCGAGATCCACCTGGGCCACCCCTCGGGCCTGACCCTGGCGGCTCTTGAGGACGCGCTGCGCCACGCCCAGGGAATACTCGGCGCCGGGCCGGCCTGACCGGCGGCTGACTAAGCTGGCGACATGGCAGCCAACGCGGAGATCCGGCGTGCCGCCGACCGGGCCGTCACGACGACGCCCTGGCTGCAGTCGCGGCACTCGTTCTCCTTCGGCGATCACTACGACCCGCGCAACACCCACCACGGGTTGCTCCTGGTGAATAACGACGACATCGTGGAGCCGGGAACCGGATTCGAGACGCATGCCCACCGCGACATGGAGATCGTCACCTGGGTGTTGCGGGGCGAGTTGACCCACCGAGACTCGGCCGGCAACCACGGGGTCATCTATCCGGGTCTGGCGCAACGCATGTCGGCGGGCAGCGGGATACTGCACTCGGAGAAGAATCAATCGGCGACTGACGCAGTGCATTTCGTGCAGATGTGGGTCATACCCGAGGTGGCCGGTATCGCGCCGGGTTACCAACAGCGCGAGATCGGCGACGAGGCCCTGGCGGGCGAGCTGGTTCCCGTCGCGTCCGGTATGCCGGGCCACGACGCCGTCATCGGCCTGCACAACCGCCAGGCCGCGTTGCACGCGACCCGCCTGAAGCCGGGCGATGCGGTGCCGCTGCCGCGGGCGCCGTTCGTGCATGTGTTCGCCGCCCGCGGCCACGTCGCTTTGGAGGAGATCGGCGAGCTGCACGAGGGCGACGCGGTGCGGTTCGCCGACTCCGACGGCCGCCGGGTCACGGCGGTCGAGCCGGCGGAACTGCTGGTGTGGGAGATGCACGCCGCGCTCGGCGGCTAGCCGCGTGCCCGGCCAGCCGGGCGCGTGGCCGTGACAGCCCGGCGAGCCGGGCATCCGCGCCGAAACCCCGCCGACGGCGCAGCGGGTCGCCGCAATCAACCGGCGAACCCAATAGAGTGAGCACGACAGACAGGAGCCCGCATGTCTCAATCGCGGCCGCGGCACGCGGCGCCCGACCCGAAGCGCAATGTGAAGGCGATTCGGACCGTGCGATTCTGGGCGGCGCCGCTGCTCATCACGCTGGCCCTGATGTCGGCGCTGTGCGCGCTCTACCTCGGCGGCATCGTGAACCCGATGACGAACCTCCGCCACTTCCCCATCGCCGTGGTCAACGAGGACGCCGGGCCGACGGGCGCTCAGATCGTCGATGGCGTCGTCGCCGGACTGGACAAGGACAAGTTCGACGTCCGCGTCGTCTCCCACGACGAGGCGCAGCAGCTGATGGACCGGGTCCAGGTCTACGGCGAAGCCGTGATACCGCCGACGTTTTCGTCGCGGCTGCGCGAGTTCGGCGAAAGCGCCGTCGCTCCCGTGCACGCGGAGCGGCCCACCATCACGATCGCCACCAACCCGCGGGCGGGCACGCTGGGCGCGAGCATCGCCGGGCAGACGCTGACTCAGGCGATGACCGTGGTCAACAGCAGAGTGGGCCAACGACTTACGGCCGATGTCGCCGCGCAGACCGGTGGGGCGCCCCTTACCGGAGCCTCGCAGCTGGGCATCGCCAATCCCGTCGACGTCAAGTCCACCGTATACAGGCCCCTGCCCAACGGCACCGGCAACGGGCTGTCGGCGTTCTATTACGCCCTGCTGCTGTTGCTCGCGGGCTTCACCGGCAGCGTCGTGGTGAGCACGCTCGTCGATGCGTTACTCGGTTACGTGCCAGCCGAATTCGGTCCGGTCTATCGTTTCGCCGAGCAGGTCAGAATCTCGCGTTTCCAGACGCTGGTGGTCAAGTGGGCGATGATGGTGCTGCTGGCGCTGCTCACCTCGGCGGCATACCTGGCGATCGCGCACGGGCTAGGTATGCCGATCGACCACGGCTGGCAGTTGTGGGCCTTCGGCGTCTTCGCGATCGCCGCGGTCGGCGTGACGTCCAGCTCCGTGCTGTCGGTACTGGGTTCGATGGGCCTGCTGGTCAGCATGCTGATCTTCGTGATCCTTGGTCTGCCGTCGGCGGGCGCCACGGTCCCCCTGGAGGCGACGCCGCCGCTGTTCCGCTGGCTGGCCGAGTTCGAGCCGATGCACCAGGTGTTCCTGGGCGTACGGTCGCTGGCCTATCTCGACGGGCGCACGGGCTCCGGCCTGTCCCAGGCGCTGACCCTGACCGCGATCGGCCTCGTGATCGGCCTGCTGTTCGGCGGCATCATCACGCACATGTACGACCGCAAGGGCTTCCACCGGATCCCCGGCGCGGTGGCGATGGCGATCGCCGTGGAACACCAGGCGGCCTACCAGGCGCGCCAAGATAAGCGCGCGCCCGCGGATGAGACCGAATCCGAAAGCATAAGCGAACAAACGTAATTCGAGCGGTGCCCAAGCTTGACCCGGCCGTTATCTTAGTTGACAGTGTGACTGGTGTGACTGATGCTTTTCTTGTTGCATCCACATCAGGGCCGAAAGGGCTACCGTGCTGACCTCAAGCGCAAGCTTGCGCCGGCTGGCTGCCTGCTGCGCCGCCCTCGTCGCCTTCGTCACGTGTGTCGCGCTGGCGGCCACCGCGGGGCAGCCCGTTGCGCGCGCCGCCGACGGCCGAGACCTGCTCGCCAGCGCCATCGACTCCACCAGGGGGTCTTACCTGGTCTACAACTTCGGGCCGGGCCACCCCGCGCCGATGCTCAACGCGGGCGGTAGCTGGTACGAGATGAACAACGGCGGCCACCTGATGATCATCAAGAACGCGGCGAGCCGGCTGACCCCGCACCTGCTCGTCGACACCCATCAGGGCGACCAGGCCCGCTGTGAGAACAACCCCGCGGCCCGCACCGGCGAGGGGCTGTGGCAGGCGTCGGAGGTCTACGCGCCGCTGCAGGCATGGCAACGCATGGGGCAGCCGACGATCGCGATCAACGCGAACTTCTTCGACGTGCGCGGGCAGAAGGGCGGCTCGTGGCGCCAAACCGGGTGCAGCTCACCGCTGGGCGCCTTCGTCGACAACACCCATGGCCAGGGCCGCGCCAACCAGGCGGTGACCGGCACGGTCGCCTACCCCGGCAAACAGGGCTTGTCCGGCGGCGGCGAGAGCTGGAGCGCGCTGACCACGATGATCCTGCCGACGGGTGGCGCGCCGTACGTGGTATGGCCCAGGACCAAACACGATTACGACGCCGCCACCCCGGTGGTCCAGGACCTGCTCAACAAGAACGAGCGATTCGTCGCGGTATCGGGCATCGGCCTGTTGGCGCCCGGCAACACCGGGCAGCTCCACGACGGCGGACCGAGCGCGGCGCGAACGGCCCTGGCCTACGCCAAGCAGAAGGACGAGATGTACGTCTTCGAGGGCGGCAACTACACGCCCGACAACATGCAGGACCTCTTCCGCGGCCTGGGCAGTGACACCGCTGTCCTGCTGGACGGCGGCGGCTCCTCGGCCATCGTGCTGCGCCGCGACACCGGCGGCATGTGGGCCGGCGCCGGCTCCCCGCGGGGATCGTGCGACACCCGCCAGGTGCTGTGCGACTCCCACGAGCGGGCGCTGCCCAGCTGGTTGGCGTTCAACTAGCTTTCGGCCCCCACCGGAAGATCAGCAGGCTGGTTGCGACCACCGCCGCCGTGAGGGCGAACACCGGGGCGACGACGAACCGCGACAACGTCGCTCCCACCAGGGCGCCGGCGCACATCGTCACGACGACGCTCAGACGCAGCCCTTGGCGGGCGCCGGTACCGCCGGCCAGGCGGCTGTCCAGGCCGAGGCTGACGATCGTCGACGTGAGCACGGTGGTGGAGAGTTCCTGGATCCCGAACTGGCGGGCGCTCGAATGCTGCAGGCCGAAGGTGACCGCGAGCAGGCCGATCATGATCAGCTTCGAATTGTCGTGGTAGTGCAGGACACCCGCGCCGGCCAGGATCGACAACCCGATCAGCAGCGTGATCTCCATCGCCAGCACGGTGGTGATCCACGGTCGCGCGCGATCACCGAAGTGCCGCGACAACCGGCCGCTGACGATCGTCGTGCACACGAACGTCGGCAGGGCCACCACGACCGCCGTCAGGTCGATGCTGGTCCGCGGCGCGAGCCAAAAGCCAAGGAAGATCACGTTTCCGGTCATGTTGGCGACGAAGACGTGTCCGAGCACCAGGATGCTGATCGCGTCGGCGAGGCCGGTGGCGAAGGTGAGGAGCAGCAGGGCGGCAACCGTCGAGCGGTCGGATACCGGGGAGCTGACGGCCACTAGACGTGGGGGGTCAGATCCAGCGACGTGATCGTGGTCATCCGGGTGACCAGCCAGCGGGTGCCCGCGCGTTTCATGAACAGCCGGTAGGACAGGTACTTCAGCGACGGGATGTTCTTGGTCAGCGGGCTCGTCGACGAGGTGTTCGTGTACACGATGACGACGGCGTTGGAGTCGTCGAGGGATTCGACCGCCGCGCCGGTGACTTCGGTGCTGTTGGTGATCTTGGCCTGCTTGTTGGGCGCGACGATCGCGTCGATGAACTTGCGGTACTGGGCTTCGAAGTCGCCGCTGAGGTAAGCCGCCGCGCGGTCGGCCAGGCCGTCCATGTTCTCCGGCGTGTAGGTCCACAGCGTCGTGATCGCGTTGGCCGCCGTGCGCGCGACTTTCATCTTGGTCGCCGCGGCGGCGCGGTCGGTCAGGTACGGCTGCATCGTTGCCCCGGCGAAGGCTGCGGATCCGACGAAGAGCACGGCGGCCAGCGCGACGGCGACGGGTAGCCACTTGCCGGCCAGCCGTTTGGTCCGGACCCGTCGGCGCTTGGCGGGCGTCTCGGTCTCGGTCTCGGTCTCGGTCTCAGCGGATTCCGTTGGCGCCGAGTCTGGTTCGTCGTCGGTCAGATCACCTGCTGCAGGTTGCTGATCTTCCACTGCTTTCCTTCCTGCGTGGCGGTTGCCGTCCAACGATTCGTGTTCTCGATGACCTGCTTCTCGTCCGCCGATTTCGTGCTGACGGCGGTCGCCACGATGACGTTGACGCTCCCATCGTCGTTCCACCGTTCCACCCCGGCGCCGAGTACTGTCCCGGTGGCCGGTTCGGCGCGGGCGATCTGCAGCAGGATCTCGTTCGCCTTCTCGCGGTACTTCTTGGCGAAGTCGCCGGTCGCCTGGGCCTGGACCCGCGTCACATAGTCGTTGGCGTGGAACGGATCGACAGAGGTGAACTGCGTCATGAAACCGGTCACGTAGCTCAGCACCTCGCGGTCCCTCGACTCGGCATGTTCCCGTGACTGGTAGGAGATCAGCACCAACGCCGACACCGCGATCGCGGCCGCCATCAGCACCGCCGCCACCACGCCGGCCCCCGGCAGCAGCCGCGACCGCCCCGGCGGCAGCGGCTGCTCGACGAACAGTGGCTCCTCCCCGGGCAGGACCCTGCGGCGGGGACTCACTTGCCGCTCCCGGGCGGCTTCGGTTTGGTCAGGACGGCGAGATCGTCGACGCGCCAGCGGTTGTCCCCGCCTTTGGCGAACACCACCCGGACGGTGGCGGTGATGTACCGTTCGTCGGGCGCAGCACCCCGCCGGCCCTGTAGAAACAGCAGCATCGTCGCCCGATCCGGGGCCGCGTCCAGGACCGCGCTGTTGACCGGCCAGTACTCGTTGATGACCGGGTGGCCTTTTTGCACGATCTCCTGCTGCGCCGCCAGCTGGCCGCGGTACTTGTCGGTGGCCAGCGACCGGGCGCGGGCGAAGTCGCCGGCCAACGACTTCGGGTCGTACGTCAACATCTGGGCGACGATCTTCGGCCCCTGAACGGCGATCTCCGCCGTAGTCTGTTGGGAGGCCCGATCCTGCGCGTATACCACCACGCCGCCCACCGCGGCGCCGCCGAGGCACAACGACGTCGCCGTCGCCAGGACGCCCAGCACCCAGGGCCGCACATTGGGCCCCGGCCCGTCGGCGCGCCGCACCTCGGTCCGCAACAGCATGTCGGCGAAGGTCCGACCGCGCGAATCCCACAGTGGCCAAAGCCATCCCACCACCGACGCGGTATCGAGCAGGTGGGCCAGGTCGCGGAGCAACAGCGCCCACGGCGTGGGGGCCGATCCGTCACGCCGGGTCACCGCGACGCCGAACAGGGCCCGCCCGAGGCTCCACCCGGTGACCGTCGGCAGCAGCAGCCTGTTGAGCAGCATCAGCAGGATGGCCAGCCCACCGATCGCGACACACACCCACCACCAAACGGGATGCTGCGGCAGACTCAACGCGACCAACGCCATCGTGGCGACCACCGCCGCGCCGGGCAGCACGTCCACACTGATGGCGCCGGCGCGAAGACGCCACGGAGCCAACGGGTTCGGTGGTGACTCGCTGACGGCGGTGGTCTGAGGCTCCTCGACCACCACGGTCACTTCGTCACCTGGTCGAGCTTGGAGATCTTGTACTCGCCATCCGCCAGCGCCATCTTCACCCGCAGCCGATATCCGGTCTCTTTCTGCTGCTCGTTGCTGTCCACCTTGACGCGAAGCGCGACAAGCACATCGATCGACCCGTCGCCGTTGTTGCGCTCCACGGCCGCCCGCACGTCGGATACCTGAACGTGGACGTTGGCGGCCTGGTAGGCCTGGACGATCATGCTGGTGTAGAGCAGGGCCTGGGAGTGGAAAGCGTCAGTGCCGCAGTCGATGATCTTCTTCTCGCTGGCAGCCATCGCGTTGGTGTCGGGTGCCTGGGTCGCCGACACGCAATCCACCGCCGCCTTGAGTGCGGCGGCGTCATTGCGGGCTATGGTCTGCGCCTGTTGGTGGAACCGCAGCGCGAAGTAGCCGCCGGTCCCCACCGCCGCCGCGCACAGCACGAGCGCCGCGGCGATCCCGGCCTGCCAGCCGCGACCCAACCGCGACGGCCGGCGTCCGGGCCTGGCCTCGACCTCAGCCTCGACATCTGCCTCCGGTTCGGCTTCAACCTCGGTTTCGGTCTCGGTCGACTCCTGGGCCGTCGCGGTGGCGGTCGTCTCATCGGTCTCGTCCTGCGCCACGTCCGACCCCGGAAGATCTGTTGACCTGAAAGTGCGGTTGCGCCTACGCAGACGACGATTCGTCGGCATGGGTGGGGGGTTCAGCCGGCTGGCGCCAGCATCTCCTTCCATCCGTCGTCTCCTGTTTTGGTCGAGTTTTCGACGGAGTACTTGACCCCGTCGGGCCCCACCAGCTGACCGCTCTGCGGGCTGTACATCGCGACTGGGGGCCCGCCCGGAGTGTAAACGCACGGGTTGGGCTGCTGGCCGTTGCACTGCACCGTACCCGATCCGGGGCGCGACAACGGGTCGCTGACCGGTGGCGGTGTTCCCGCGACGCGATCCGACGGTGCCGGGTTCAAGCCGTTGTCCACCGACGGCGCCGGGATCACCAACCCCGGCTTGACCGGCTGGTCACAGCGGGCCGCGGGCGCCGGGCACGTCAGGGTCTGGTTCGGGTCGCCGTACCAGGGGTTGGTACCCGCCGGCACGTACGGCTTGGGGTCGCGGCACTCGCGCGGCGTGGCCGCCCGCTTGCCCGGAACGTCGGTGCAGGGGATGTTGCGCGACCCGCGCACGCTGTTGGCCGGGGTGTCCATCGGGATCTTGCAGTACGTCCCCGACGGCAGCGGCTGCATGCTCGTGTCGGCAGGCGACCGCCACTCCGGTGCCGGAATGAAGCCGGTGAGGCACGGCGGCGGCTGGTTGATCGACAGCGCGAGGTCCAGAGCCGCCTGGTTCGGGAACGGGGCGGCCACCGTCTGCGCGATCGACGCGCCCTGGGGAAGGAACACCAGCACCTGCTCCACACCCGTGTGGTAGCGCTTGAGCAGGTCGAACACCACCTCGAGATTGGCCAAGGTCTGGGGCAGCGAGTCCCGGACGTCGTTGAACACCTCGTTGACCTGATCGGCGGTCGGCGCGGCCTGGGACAGCACGCTCCGCACGTGCTGGTCGTTCTGGGCGGCCTGGGCCGACAACCTGTTCAGGTTGCGCGCCCAACGCTCGATGGCGCTGCCCGAATTGACCTGGCTGTCCAGGATCGGTCCGGAATGCTGGATGAGGTCGTTGGTGTCCGAGATGTTGGTCTTGAAGTCACCGACGATCGCCTGCGTGCCGTCGACGAGTCGCTGCAGGGCGGGACCCAATCCGCCGACGGACTGGGCCGTCTCGTCGAGCAATGAGCTGATCTTGTCCTTCGGCAGGGCGGCGAGCCCGCGATTGGCCGTGTCCAGGGCCGGTCCGATCTCGCTGGGCACCGTGTTCTTGCACTGCGGGCCGGGCCCGCACGTGATGGTCTGCCCGTCAGAGAAGAACTGGCGGGGATGGCTGCCGGTCGATTCCAAATCGAGGTACTGCTCACCGACCGCCGAGACCGAGTGCACGTTGGCCGTGGCGTCGACCGGGATCTTGTAGCGGCTGTCGAGGCTCATCTTCGCGCGGGCGCCCGTCTCGGTGGGCTCGACGTCGGTGACCTTGCCGATGGTGATGCCGCGGTAGGTCACGTTGGCCGTGGGGTACAGGCCCCCGGACGCGGGCAGCTCCGCGTTCAGCGTGTACCGGCCGATGCCCACCAGGCTGGGAATCTGCAGGTAGTAGACACCCAGCACCAGGACCGAGATCACGGTCATGATCCCGAAGACGATCAGCTGGCGTCTGATGAAGGGTGTCAGCAATTCCTATCCGCCCTTTCCACCAGCGGTCCGCCCGGCGCGTCATTGGGGTTCGGCGTGTAGCGGACGTCGGGGATCATCGTCTCGGGGTCGCGGCCAAACGACTGCTCCAGCGCCCGAAGGGCACCCGACAGCCCCGTGCCAGTGAGGAACGCGTTGTCGACCGCGCTGTAAGTCACGTCGAGCGTCAGCGAGACGTTGATGTAGTCACCGCGGAACAGCTTCGGCACCGTGTCGATGTCGAACGGCTGGGTGAGGATCAGCTTCAGCGCGCCGATCAGGTACGGCGAGGCCTTGCCCAGCTCCTTGAGCGGGCACTGCAGCGCCTGCAGGTCGGTGTGCAGGGGCCCGCGCGCCTCCGACAGGTACTGGTCGGCGGCCTGGCTGAGCCGTCCCAGCGAGTCGACCGCGTTGATCAGCAGGTTCTTGGTGTCGGCGAAGTGCTTTATCAGCGGCGGGAGGTCGGTGAGCACCCGATCGAGGACGTCGGCCCGGCCACCCACGTAGGCCAGCAGCCGGTTGGTCGAGTCGATGGCGTGGGTGATGTCGTCGCGCTGCTGGTTGAGCTGGTCGGTGAAGGTGTCCAGCTTGCCCAGGAACGACCGGATCTGGTTACCCCGCCCGTTGAAGATATTGAAGACCTCGTTCTGTAGCACCTCCAGGTTGGGGATGCCGCCGCCGCGCAGGATCAGCGAGAGGCTCGCCAGCGTCTGCTCGGTGGTCGGGAACGCAGAGGAGTTCTTCAGCGGGATGGTGTCGCCGTCCTTGAGGAACTGCTGGGACGGGTTCGGCGGTGCGGCCAGCTCGACGTGCTGGGACCCCAGCAGGGAGGTCTGGCCGATCTTGGCGGTGGCGTTCTTCGGCAGCTTCACATTCTTGTCGATGCCCAGCGTCAGCGTGGCGATCCAGTTTTTCAGCTGAATCGACTTGATGGACCCGACGAAGACGTCGGCGACCATCACCTTGCTGTTGCCGTTGATCGCGAGCGTGTCCGGCACCTGCACGTAGATGGTCATGGCACCCGAACCGCTGCCCGGGCCGCCCGGGATCGGCACGTTCGAGATGCCGCGCCAACCGCACGAGCTCAGCGCCACCGCGGCCACCGCCAGCACCAGGGTCTGCCAGGCCCGGTGCCGGATCAGCCCCGTAAGGCTCGTCGCGCGCCTCACCGCCCCATGGTTCGGCTTACTCCTCGCGCGTCCCGCGCTCGTCGCGCGCCTCACCGCCCCATGGTTCGGCTTACTCCTCGCGCGTCCCGCGCTCGTCGCGCGCCTCACTGGCCCAGCCCTGCGTCAAGCGGAGAGGGCGTCGGCGCGACCGGGCCCGGGACCACACCGGGGCCCGGCGGAGGCGGCGGGATCGGCACCTGCGGCGGGTTCAGCCCGATGAGCGGCGACGGGTTCTCGTCGTACGCGTTCGGCGGTCCCGGCGGGGTCTGCAACGTGGACTGGACGGGCGCGATGTCAGGGCCTCCCATGAGCTCGGCCAGCGAGTCGGGCGTCATCAGACCCGACGTGATCGGCCCCACCTGCTGACCCTGCATGCCGGGGGCGACGATCCAGCCGGGCTGGGTGTTGCGGTGCGACGTCGGCGTGTCCGGCACCCAGATGCCCGGGACGGTCGTGTCCTTATAACCGTTCGGCGGCTGCAGCCGTGGTTCCGAGTACGCGACCTCCTTGGGCAAGGTCTCGGCGGTGCTGAACAGGTTCAGGCCGAAGGGCAGATAGTTGAACTTGATCGAATCCAGGATCGGCCCGAGGTACTGCGCGCACAGCTCGGCGGACTCCTGGTACCCGGCGCGGCTGCCGGCCTGGATCGCGCTGCAGATGAACTGCATCGGGTTGGCGAAGTTGGTGATCGCCGGGATGGCGACCACCGCGCCGTGCGACGGGTGGTAGATCTGGTTGATGTTGGACGCGGCCGTCGGCAGGATGTGCAGCGCGGTCTCCAGCCCGTTCAGCGGATCGGGCTGAAGCAGCGCATTCGTCGCGGTCGCCAGGTTGTTCACGTCCTGCGTCAACACCTGGCGGTTCTTGTCCAGGAACGGGCGCACGGTGGACAGCAGGCTGTCGAATTGCTGGACCGCGTTGGCCAGATCGCTGTCGTTGTGCGCGAGCCGGGTGGTCACGTCGGCCAGGTTCTGGTTGAGCGCCACGAACTGCTGGTCGTCCTGGTGCAGCGCGTTGACGAACAGCGCCAGGCTCTTGAGCACCGCGAAGAAGTCGCCGCGGCCCTCGTTCAGGGCGGTCACTGCCTGCGAGAGGCTGCTGAGCGTGGTGTTGATCTGCTTGCCCTTGCCGGCCAACCCGTCGGCGAACGACTCGATCACCTCACCGAACGGGCCCGTCGGCTGCTCGGGCGTCGGGCCGAGCTTGGAGATGATGTTGGTGATGCTGTTGCGCAGCTGGTCCCATTCCACCGGGACCTGCGTGCGCTCCTCGGGGATCACCGCGTTGTCGGCCAGCACCGGGCCGCCCTTGTAGGCGGGCTCCAACTGGATCGCGCGCGACGCCACCAGCGTGGGGTTGAGGATCACCGCCGACGCGTTGGCCGGCACCTTGTACTTGTTCTCGTAGTGGAAGGTGACCTTCATCTTGTCGCCGGTCGGCTCGATCTTGTCGATCGCGCCCACCCGCAGGCCCATGATCTGAACCTTGTCCCCCGGGTACAAAGCGTTCGCCGCCGGGAAATACGCGACCACCGTGTTGTTGGTCAGCTTCTGATAGAGCTGGTAGCCCACGTAGCCGAGCGCCAACACGAGCACCACCGCCACCGTGCCGACGATCATGGTCGCGCGCGTCAGCTTCGGTAACCGCAGGTTGCGGATGTCAAAGATGGTGCTCAATTCTGGCTACCCCCTCCCGCTGCGCCGCTGCCTCCGGTTCCGCCCGGATTGATGAACGGTGCCGGCAGTTGGTTTCCCGGTCCGGGCGGCGCCGGCGGGCCCGGCGGCAGGGCCGGGGCGAACGTCGACGGCGGCGGCGTCGGGCCGGCCGGCGCCAGGTTCTCGGTGCGCGCGCCCGGCGGCGCCTGCGTCGGCAGCGGCACCGGGGTGCCGGGCGCATTCGGCGGCGGGTCACCCGGCCGCCCCGCGATCGGGATGCCCGGCGTGGGCGGCAGGCCGTCCGGGTTGGGTGGCGACGTCGCGACGTCGACGGGCGCGGGGAAGCCCGGGCCGCCGAACGGACCGATGTTCGCACCGGCACACGGCAGCGGGTTCCACGGCCGGGGCAGGCCCTCGTCGCCGGTGGTGATGTTGCCGCCGGGGTTGGCCGGCGTGTAGGAGCAGGGCGATCCCGGGGGAACCGCGGGCCCGGGGTGGTCCGGCGTGCCCTCCAACACCGGCGGCGCCGGCGGCGGCGCGCCGTTGGGGAACCGGGTGCCGTTGGGGTCGGGCCAGCGGAACTCCGGCAGGCCGGCGCTGCGCCAGAAGTTCTCCGGGTCGATGCCGCGCTTCTTGAAGGCGGCGTCGACGAAAGGCTGGATGATCTGGTACGGCGCCAGGTTGTGCAGCACGACTTTGAAGAACGGGCCCGATGCGATGGCCTCGTTCAGCGACGGCAGGAACTTGCCGACCTCGGTGAAGCCCGCGGCCAGGTCGTCCTTGCGCTGCACCAGGATGTCGCTGACCGTCCGCAGCTGCTCGAGCACGTGGTTCAGGTTCGGGTTGTCGTTGATGAAGCCCTTGACCTGCTGGGAGAACGCGGCGACGTTGGCCAGCAAGGCGTCGATCGCGCGCCCGCGCTCGTTGAACGCGGCCAGCAGCGTCTTCGCGTTGACCAGCAGGCGATCGACCTGGTCGCTGCGGTCCCCGAGGACGCTCGCCACCTGGTTCGCCTGGGCGAGCAGGTGTTTGATCTCCTCGTCGCGCTTGCCGATGGTGTCGGAGAATTTCGCGACCCCGTCGAGCGCGGCACTCAGGTGCGGATAGGTCTGATCGATCGTGTCCGAGAGCACGTGCAGCGACTGCTTGACCGTGTCGATGTCCCATCCGGAGGCGGCCTTGGTGGCGTCGAAGAACGCGTCGTAGATCTGATAGGGGGTCGTGCTCTGCCCCAGTGGCAGGGCGCTGCCCGGCCGCAGCGTCTGGTTGCCCCGGGCCTCGATCTCGAGGATCTTCTTACCGAGGATGGTGTCGGTCTTGATGGCCAGCCGACTCTCGGTGCCGATGGTGGCCGTGCCGATGTTGAACTTGACCACGATGTGGTCGCCGTCGATCCGCAGGCTCTCCACCTTGCCGACGTCCACGCCGGCGATGCGCACCTTGTCGCCGGTGCTGATGCCGCCGGTGTCGGTGAACTGCCCGTAGTACTCGGGCTTGGCCGTGAGCATCGGAACACTCGTGATGCTCTGACCCACGCCGACGATGAGCAGCGTGACCAGGATGCCCATCAAGCCGATGCGCATCCGGTTGGGTGGTTCAAGCGTTCTCATTGCGGCGTGCACCTACCCGTCGGCTGCTGGAAGAGCCGGACCGTGCGGACGGGACCGCCCGGCTGCAGGCCGTTCAGCTTGAGAGTGATGTCGCAGGAATAGAAGTTGACGAAGTCGCCGTAGGACCCGATGGCGCGGCCGATCATGTTCAGGGCCGTGGGCACCTTCTTCAGGTAGTCCTGCAGCTGATCCTGCTGGTCGATGAGCGGCTGCTGGACCGCGTCCAGGTAGTCGATGGTCTTGTGCAGCAGCCCGCGATCCTCGGCCAGCAGGTCGGCCACCGTGCCCGCGGCGTTGCTGATGTGCGCCGTCCCGCCCGCCAGCTGATCCTTGTGGTCCTTGAGGCCGGTGATCAGGCCCTCGAGATTGTTCACCGTCTGGTCGAACTGCTGACGGTGCCGGACCGTGGTGTCCAGCACGATGTTCAGGTTCTTGACCACCTGGCCGATCGCCTGATCACGCTCCCCGAGCTGGGAGGTCAGCTGAGCCGTCTGGTCGAGGATGTCGTTGATGGTGCCGCCCTGGCCCTGGAACACCGTGACCAGCGCCGTCGCGATGGTGTTCACCTTCTGCGGGTCCAGCGCCCGGAACAACGGCTTGAACCCACCGATCAGCGCGTCGAGGTCAAGCGCCGGCGAGGTCCGCGAGACGGGGATGAACCCGCCCGGGGACAGCACGCGGTCGGCGCCCTCGCCCTCGCCGCGCTTGAGCTCCAGGTAGCGGTTGCCGATCAGATCCAGGTACCGGATCTGGGCCGTCGTCGACTGGTACAGCGGCACCCCGCGGTCGACGTCGAACTCGACCCTCGCGCGCTTGCCGCCGTCGACCAGATCGACGGAACCGACCTTGCCGATCTCCACGCCGGAGGCCCGGACGAACTGGCCCGCCCGCAGCCCGCTGGCGTTAGTGAATTCCGCGGAGTACTTGTACGTGCGGTCGAAACGCATCTGACCGAACACCACGATGATCATCACGGTGAACAGCAGCAGCACCAGTGAGAAGATGCCGAGTCGGACGACGGTACCGGTGATTTTCATGGGTTGATCGTGTTATCCCCTACCTGGCGGCCCCAGACGTACTCGATCGCGTACGGCGACCCGGTGTCCAGGTGGTTGTACGGCGCGATGCTGTTGCCGGTGTCCATGACCAACTCGGGCGCGGGCCACAGGTCGTGGGTGATCTGCTGCCAGCAGCCCGGCGCACCGCCCGGCCCGCCGCGCGCGTTGACCCGCGGCAGGTTCTCCGGATAGGTGTAAGGGTTCGGCGCCCCGCCCACCAGCCCGGCGACCCCGCCGAGCCCCATCGTGAGGAGGCTGACCGCGGCCAGCGAAAGCGGGTTCGCGATGAGCCCCAGGCCGGACAGCGCCTCGGTCTCGGTGTTCAGCGAGTAGCCGTTGCCGCCCAGGAACGAGGCCGCCTTGGGCTCGATGTCGTGATAGTTGCGGATGGTGCAGAAGATGGCCGGGCTGTAGGTGTCGAGCAGCTGGGCCGACGGCACCAGGTCCTTGGCCCCGCGCGCCAGGTAGGGCCCGCCGCGCTCGAAGATGTCGGCGCCGGTGTTGCCGAATCCCGCCGCCGACAACAGGGCCTGGTCCAGGTCCTTCTGCTGGCGGTTGATGGTGCGGGCGGTCACCACCGCGTTGTTGAGGAAGTCAAGCAGGTCCGGCGCGGCGTCGGCGTAAGTGTCGCCCAGCGCCGCCAGCTGCTGGATGTCCCGGCGTGCCTGCGGCATCTGCGGGTTGACGTCGTCGAGAATCGCGTTGGCGTTGACGACCGACTGCCCGAACCGGTCGCCCAGCCCGGTCAGCGACTGCGCGGCGGCGCTGAGCGTCAGGTTCAACTTCACCGGATCGACCTTTTCAGCGATCGAGGTGATCGTCTGGAACAGTGTGTTGATCTCCGTCGTCACCGTGCTCGCGACGATCGTGGTCTGCGGGTTCAGGCGCCCTTTCGCGACGGCATTCCCCTGGGCGTCCCTCGGCGTCGTCAGCGACACGTACTTGCCACCGAACACCGTGGTGGCCTTGATGTCGGCGGTCACGTTCGCCGGGATCAGCGAGAGGTACCGGGGGTAGACGTCCAGCGTGAACTTGGCGGCCGGCTTCCCGTCGCGCATGGTCTCGCCGATGTCGGCGACCCGGCCGATCTCCACGCCGTTGTAGGTGACTTTCGAGCCCGGGTCCATCACGAGCCCGGCCCGGGAGGCGACCATCGTCAGTTTGGTCTTCGGGGTGAAGTCGCCGCGGAACTGGCCATACACCAGGACGAGGACGATGGCCCCGACCACCAGCAGCGCGACGCCGGCCAGTTTGTACGGCGGGTTCCGCGGGGAGTTGACCTTGATCGGTGCTGCCATGGCGCTACACCGTGAGCGCGAAGTTCGGGTTGACGCCGTAGAGCGCCAACGCTGCGGCCAAAACGACAACCTGCACCGACACCAGCGAGAACCGCATGGAGCGGCCGACGGCCTCGCCGACGCCGACGGGCCCGCCGCCGGCGTTGTAACCGTAGAAGCAGTGGGTGATCATCACCACCCCGGTGATGATGATGGCCTCGAGGAACGACCAGAACACGTCGTCGGGTCGCAGGAACGTCCGGAAGTAGTGCTCGTAGGTTCCGTTGGACTGCCCGTAGAGCACGGTCGTGGTGATCTGCGGGGACAGGAACGACATGATCATGGCCAGCGCGTACAGCGGAATGATCACGACGAGGCCGGCCATGATGCGGGTGGTCGCCAGGAACGAGATCGACTTGATGCCCATGACTTCCAGGGCGTCGATCTCCTCGCTGATGCGCATGGCTCCCAGCTCGGCGGTCGCGCCGGCGCCGACGGTGGCGGCCATCGCGATCCCGGTGACGACCGGGGCGGCGATGCGCACGTTGATCAGCGCGGCGAAGAACCCGGTGAAGGCCTCGACCCCGATGTTGCCCAGCGACGCAAACCCCTGGATGGCGACCAGGGAACTACCGGACAGCGTGACGAACCCGACGATCGCGACGGTGCCGCCGACGACGGCCATCGCACCGGTGCCCATGCCGATCTGGGCGATCAGGCGCAGCGTCTCCTTGCGGTAATTGCGCAGCGCGTGCGGCATGTGCCCGACGGCGACGGCGCCGAACCACGCCATCTGACCGATGTCGTCGATCGCCCGGACCACGGCGCCGCCATAGCGGTTGACGTTCTCCACCGCCCGGGGGAACCGGGCGCGCAACACGGCAGCGGTCGACATCTCAGCGTCCCGTCCCGAACCGAACACCGATGGTGGTGAGCACCACGTTGACCGCATACAGCGCGACGACGCACAGCACGACGGTCTCGTTCACGGCCGTGCCAAGGCCCTTGGAGCCGCCGCGCACCGTCAGCCCGCGGAAGCAACCGACCAGGCCGGCGATGAGCCCGAAGATCGCGGCCTTGAGGGTGGCGATGACCACCTCGGGCAGGCCGGTGATGGTGGTCAGGGTCGCGAGGTAGGCACCGCCCGAGACATTCTGCAGGTACACCCCGAATAGGTAGCCGCCCACCAGGCCGACGGTGATCACCAAGCCGTTGAGCAGCGTGGCGACCAGGGTCGCGGCGATCACCCGGGGGACCACCAAGCGGTGGATCGGGTCGATGCCGAGGACCTCCATGGCGTCGATCTCCTCGCGAATGGTGCGGGCACCGAGGTCCGCGCAGATCGCCGTCGAGCCGGCGCCGGCCACCACCAGCACGGTGGTCAGCGGTCCGAGCTGGGTCACCGCGCCGATCGCCGCGCCGGCACCGGAGAGGTCGGCGGCGCCGAACTGGGCCAGCAAGACGTTGAGGGTGAAGATCAGCAGCACGGTCAGCGGGATCGAAACCATGATCGTCGGCAGGAACGCCACCCGCATGATGAACCAGCACTGCAGGATGAATTCCCGCCACTGGAAGGGCCACCGAAACAGCGCCCGTCCGGTCAGCACGCACATCCGGAAGAACCCACCGATCAGGGTCAGCGGCGTCTGCAGTTGGTCGCGCAGATAACCCACCAACTGGGGGCCCTGCCGACCCGTCGACGTGGACGTCACCGCTCCCCCCTCACGCCTGCTCGCCCCGACCTCACAGGTGTGATCATCGGCTCCCTACTCGCAGGTAGTAACGGCGACCACAGGAATGTACCCGATGGTTTCGCACGTGTGAACCGCATCTCCACAATTAACCCTTCGTCAACAGCAGGCAAACGTTACAGGTGCCGTCAGCCTCCCTCGCCGTTCATCGAATCCCTTGCATCGGAACGTATTTCGATAAAATTTGCGGCCCCGTAACGGACCCGCAGCTCAGTCTTGAGCACCTTCCCTGAAGGGTTGCGGGGCAGCGCGTCGACGATCTCCAGCGCTTTGGGGTGCTTGTAGCGGGCTAACCGCTCGGCCAGGAAATCGGCCAGATGGTCGAGCCGCAACGCCTCGTCGGTGACCGCGGCGACCGCGATCGGTACCTCGCCCCACTTCTCGTGGCTGCGGCCGATGACGGCCACCTCGACGATGCTGGGATGGCCGGCGAGAACGTTCTCCACCTCCGCGCAGTAGATGTTCTCCCCGCCGGAGATGATCATGTCCTTCTTGCGGTCCACCACCCAGACGTAGCCCTCTTCGTCCATCCGGACGAGGTCGCCGGAGTGGAACCAGCCGCCCGCGAACGCTTCGGCGGTGGCCTCCGGGTTGTTCCAGTAGCCACTCATCAAGGTGGGCGCGCGGTAGACGATTTCGCCGACCTCGCCGACCGGCACGTCGTTCATGTTCTCGTCGACCACGCGAGCCGCGACCGTCGGGATGACCTTGCCGACCGAGCCGCGCTTGCGGATCGCGTCCTCGCCGAGCAGCATGCACGTCACCGGCGACATCTCCGTCTGGCCGAACGCGGCAAGGATCTGCGTCCCCGGGAAGGTCGCCGACATCTCCCGCAGCAGCGCGTCGGGCGCCGGCGCCGCCCCCCACGAGATCACCCGCAGCTTCAGGTCCCGAGGGCGCGCCCGCTGTTCGGCGCACACCGCCTGCCACTGCGCGGGAACCAGGAAGATCCCGGTGACCTTCTCCGCCGCCAGCACGTCGAGCAGCTGGCCGGGGTCGAACGCGCCGAGCGGGTAGATCACCGTCGGGGTGCCGAGCGTCATCGGCGTCAGCATGTTGCCGATCCCGGCGATGTGGAAGAACGGGACGCCGATGAAGCCGACGTCGTTGTTGAGGTCCGCGCCGTTGGTGTAGAGGCCCGTCATCGTCTGCCCGGCCAGGTTGGCGTGGGTGAGCACGGCGCCCTTGGGCCGGCCGGTGGTGCCCGACGTGTACATGATCAGCGCCGGCGAGTCGGTGGGGATGTCGACCGGCTGGTGCGCCTCGCCGGGCTCGTCGATCAGGTCTTCGTAACCGAGCACGGCGTCGTCGGTGGAGCGGCCCGCGACGATGACCGTGTCCACCAGCGGCTGGATCTCGCGGACCCCGGTGGCGACGGCGGCGAGCACGGGTTCGGTGATCATCGCCCGCGCTTCGCAGTCTTCGACCAGGAAGGCGATCTCGGCGGGGGTGAGCCGGAAGTTCAGCGGGACCGCGATCCCGCCCAACGCGTTGATCGCCAGCACCGACTCGACGAACTCGGTCCGGTTGAGCATCAGGATCATGACCCGGTCGCCGAACCCGACCCCCCGGCGACTCAGGGCATCCGCCAGCGCCGCGACGCGCCTCTGCAGCTGCGCCCACGTCACGGTGTTGCCGAGGAACCGCAGCGCCGTGGCGTCCGGCTGCATCAGCGCATGACGTTCCAGCTGAGTGACCCAGTTCTGCCGCCGGGCGCGATACAACTGGTCGCCCTCCCGTGACCCCTGCGCCAGATGGCCGGCCAATTGCGCGGTCAACCGAACACTCCCCTTCACTCAGGCACCGCTTGCGCCAGGTTGATATTTGATAAAAGTTGGTGTTGTCTGGGTCACACTATGGCTTTGTCGACGCTCTGACAAGCCCTGACAAGCCCCCGATAAGCCCAGGCAGCCGACGTGAACCCACCGATATCAACGCAGCCGCGGAGCCGGCGTCCGCTGCGCCGGGCGCAGTTGTCCGACGAGGTGGCGGGCCGCCTGCGGGCCGCGATCATGGCCGGCAAACTGCGCGCCGGAACGTTCATCCGGCTCGACGAGACCGCGGCCGAGCTCGGGGTCAGCATCACACCGGTGCGGGAGGCGCTGCTGAAACTCCGCGGCGAGGGCATGGTGCAGCTGGAGCCGCACCGCGGCCACGTCGTGCTGCCACTCACCCGCCAGGACATCGAGGACATCTTCTGGCTGCAGGCCACCATCGCGCGGGAGCTGGCGGCGGCGGCCACCGAGCACATCACCGAAGCCCAGATCAACGAGCTCGAGCGCATCAACGACGCGCTCGAGGCTGCCGTCGGATCCGCCGACGCCGAAACGATCGCGGGCATCGAGTTCGCGTTCCACCGGGTCTTCAACCAGGCCAGCGGCCGGATCAAGCTGGCCTGGTTCCTCCTCAACGCCGCGCGCTACATGCCGGTGCTGGTGTACGCCGGCGACCCGCACTGGGGTGCGGCCGCAATCGACAATCACCGCCGACTGATCGCGGCGTTGCGCCAGCGGGACGCCGTCGCCGTGATCGAACACACCGTCTGGCAATTCACCGATGCGGCCGGCCGCCTGACTGAGATGCGGGACCGGCTCGGAATTTTTGACTAGCGGGTGTTTACTGGGCGGCCAGCTGCTCGGCGCGCCGCTTCAGGTTCTCGGCGAGGTGGTCCAGAACGTTGCCGGCCAGCGACTTCACCATCGGCGCGGGGATCGGCATCGTCGTCTCGACGTCCATGTCCACGGTCAGCAGGCTCGACGCGCCGGTCTCCACCACGCTGAACAGTTGCTCCTGCTTGCTGAACAGGTCGCCCTGCTGCAGGACGGTCTGGATCTGGTTCTCCCCCGGGTAGTACACGGCCTGGATGAACGTGGCCTGCATGCCTTGGTAGTCGGCGTCGAGCCTCAGCTGGCTGGGGCGCCCGTCGTCGTAGCGGGCGAGAACCCAAAGGCCTTGGATCTCTTCGTTCCACTGCGGGTAGGCCTCGAAGTCGGCGACGATCCCGAGGATCATCGCGGCGTCGGCGCCGACCTCGACCGTCTTGCTCAAAACTGGCATGGGCGAAGCATAACGGGGCGCCAGCGCGGCGAAAGAGGCGGCGGTAGGGGCGATCTCACGCCCGATCGACGCGCGCCGTCGACAGCAGCTCCCGGATGGCGTCGGGGATCGGCACCGGTTTGCGGCTGGCCCGGTCGACGTAGACGTGCACCCAGTGCCCGAGCGCGGGGATCGGTCCCGCCGGGTCCCGCGGCCGGAACACCGCCAGCCGGTAGGTGACGCTGCTGCGCCCGAGGCGGGTCACCGCGATGCCCACGGCGAGGTCCTCCGGGAAGTGCACTTCGGAGAAGTAGCGGCAGCCCGACTCGGCGACGACGCCGAGCGCGGGCGTGGTGAGCGGGTCCAGGCCGGTGCTCGTGTTGATCCAGGCATTGATCGCCGTGTCGAACAGCTGGTAGTACACGGCGTTGTTGAGGTGGCCGAACATGTCGTTGTCGACCCACCTGGTTCCGACGGGCCAGCGCACCGGGAAGTCGGCGCCGGTGAGCCCGTCCGGCGCGGGCGGTACCGAAGGAGCCGAACCCATGGCCCTACCAGTACCGCAGGGCGTTCCGGAACAGGTCCGCCAGGACCGGTTTGCTCATCTCGCGCGGAGCGTTCTGCAGCAGGCGCTGCTGGGGGTAAGCGCCTTCGGTCAGAGCCGCCACGTCGTCGTCGGTGTAGCCGACCCCGCTCAGCCCGTTGGGCATGCCCACCGCTCGCATGATCCGGACGAGTTCGCCAGCCAGCACCTCGCCCGCATCCTGCGCGCCGGCGCCCCGGGTGTCGGCGCCGAGCAGCCGGGCCCCCTCCAAGTGCCGTTCTGGGCTCACCTCCGCCGTGAAGCGGAAGGCCGCGGGCGCGTTGACGATGACGGCCATCCCATGCGGCACGAGCGGCTCCTCGGTGGGGTAGCCCGAGGGACGGAAGTCACGTACCAGCCCCGCCACCGCGTAGGCCATGCCGTGTGGCGCGTGCACACCCGCGTTGCCGAACGCGATGCCCGCCAGCGTGGCGGCCCACATCACCTGTTCCCGGGCCTCGCTGTCCGAGGCGTCGCTCACCGCGCGCTCGAAGAACTGCCCCAGCGTGCGTAACGCCTGCCGGCAGCCCATGTCACTCCACGGGTTGGCACCCTGGCTCATCGGTCGCAGGCTTGGCCGTTCGGGGGCGCGGCGCCGGCTATAGGGACGCGCGGTGTAGGACTCGAGCGCGTGAGACAGGACGTCGAGCCCCGCCGAGGCCACGACCTCGCGGGGCAGGCTCGCCGTGCAGTCGGGGTCGACGAGCGCCTCCGTCGGGCGCAGCGCGTGCGAAGCGATGCCGGTCTTGGCTTTCAGCGCCAACAGGTCGAAGATCGCGATCCCGGTGACCTCGCTGCCGGTGCCCGCCGTGGTGGGGCAGGCGATGTGTGGCTTGAGCGGGCCGGGTACGGGCCTGCCCTCGCCGATCGGCGCGTTGACGTAGGCCAGCAAGTCGGCGGGATGGGTGCCGTACAGGTTCGCGGCCTTGCACGTGTCGATAACGGAGCCGCCGCCCAGTGATATGTAGCCGTCGGGCTTCGACTCCTGCGCGAACCGCGCCGCTTGGAGAAAGGACACGTCCGTGGGCTCGACGTGGACGTCGGTGTAGGGGACGACGTCCAGGCCGGCTGCGATCAGCGAGTCGTAAGTAGTCGCGAAGACGGGCAGCGCGGCAACGTCGGCGTCGCTGAACAACGCCACCCGCCGCAGCCCAAGCGTCCGGGCTCTGTCGCCCACCTCCGCCAGGCAACCGCGCCCGAACGTTACCCGTGACGAGTCGACGGTGAAGGCGCCGTCGCAGCCGTCGGCGGGAATCGGAATATCGCAGCAGGACATCGCCTGCCATCCTGTCAGACCGTGCCCGGCCTACCGAGGGTGCATGGGCGCCACCGGTTCCACGGTCGTGTCGGGAAGGCGGTGTTGCTCGATGTAGTCCCAACGGATCTGGTAGCCCAGGCCGGGCGTCGACGGTATCTCGACGAACCCGTCCGCGCCGAGCGGATCGCAGGGCGCCTCGAGATAGGGCGGCGCGCTGTCGTAGCGGGCGCCGGGCCCGAGCAGCCCGCGTTCGTAGTACTCGCAGACGTCTTCGCTGGTCGCACCGAGGACCTGCAAGTTGCCGAAGCCGCTCATGTGTAGTTCGCAGCGCATGCCGACCGCCTCGCACATCGCGGCCAGCTTCATCACCCCGGTGATGCCGCCGCGCAGCACGTCGATGCGGCTGATGTCGGAGGCGTCGCGCAGGATCCAGTCCGCCCGGGTATAGATGCCGCCCTCCGCGATTTCCGGGGAGCAGATGGGGATGTCGAGTTCGCGGGCGAGCTTGACGTAGGACTCCACCCGGTACTCGGGCATCGGGTGCTCGTACCAGTAGAAGCCGAGCCTTTCGAGCTCGCGGCCGACGCGAAGCGCGTCGTCGTAGGTGTGGTAGGTGCCCCAGGGGTCGAACATCAGCACCATGTCGTCGCCGACCGCCGCGCGCACCTCGCGGCACGCCTGGATGTCCCAGTCCACGTACGACGGCCGGGGCAGCGCGGGTTGGCCCGTCGCGGGATTCCAATAGTGATAGGGGTGGATCTTGTAGGCGCGATACCCGCGTTGCTTGCACTCGGCCGCGTGCGCGGCGTACTGGTCCGGTGAGCCGAGATTGTTGAAGCTGCTGGCGTAGGCCTTGACCCGGTCGCGGGCGCCCCCGAGCAGCTTGTGCACCGGCAGCCCGGCCACGCGGCCCGCCAGATCCCACAAAGCCAAATCGATCACACTGCAGACATTCTCGGGGAGCTTGGCCGCCCACAGCTGCCGCCAGATTTCGGCCCGGTCCAGCGGGTCCTGGCCGGCGAGCAGTGGGCCCAGGAACTGGGTGAGCAGGGCCTGATCTCCCGGCAGCAGGCCGTCCTGGTCGCCGTGGAAGTGACCGCCGAGGTAGTAACCCTCGACGCCCTCGTCGGTGAGGATCTTGGTCACGGTCTGCACCACGCGGTAGTCGGTCATCAGCTGGCCGAACGAGATCCGATCGACGAATGTTTCGAACGGGACGACCTGCACACCGGTGATCTTCATGGCACGGAATTCTGCCGAGGGCGCGCGCGCTCAGAGTAGAGGCGAAGGTCCCGCGACCCGTCGATTCACGGGCCACCCATCAGTCGAGCTGGATCAGCTGCGCGCCGGCCGGTGAGTGGGTGGTCATGTCGCACAGCAGCGTCTCAATGGGATTCACTGCGCCGCAGGAGATGCCGGCGGCCGCGAGCGCGTAACCCTTGTAGGTGCGCGCCGCCGCGCTGAGCACGTGCTGCGCCTTGGCCGTCACCCGGTGGACGCCCAGCGGCCAGCCCTGACCCGCGTGGCCCCACAGGGCCACTTCGGTCGTCCGGGCGTCGAGGGAAGTGAGGACTCGCCGGCGAACGCCCGCGTCGGCGGCAAATGCCTCGGCGCTGACGGCGAGGCTATGCCTCGCCGGATCCTCCTCGCCGATGCGTGACGGCAGGTCCGCGACGGCGATGCCAAGAATGCGCAGCGGCCGGGTGTCGCCCCCGTGCGGCAGCAGCGCGGTCACCTCCCAGCCGGCCATCACCCGGTCGTACAGCCACCCCCCGGCGGACTCCACGACGTCGGCGGCGCTGGCCGCCACGACCTCGAGTCGATAGCGCAGACACTCGCCGTCGGCACGGATTGCCCGTGCTGTCGTGGCCCGACTGGTCTCGCGGACGTCGAACGTTGGAGCGACCATCGATCCATTCCTCACCGCCGAACGCCAACGGTGCGGTTGGCGCGCCTGTGGGCTTGTTTCGGACTTGTCAGGCTGTCGCCGCGTCACGCAGCGGGTGATGCGACTATCCGACAGAGTGACACTTGAGCGGGATTTTGTAAAGCTGCGACGGGCCGGTCAGGGCCGCCTGCGGGCCTCGAGCTCGGCGAGGATCTCGTTGGTGTGCTGCCCGAGTCGCGGTGCCGCCGAACGCGGCACCCACGGCGTGCCGTGGAAATCGGCGGGCGTCGCCACCATCGGAACGCCGGCCTCGCCGTCGGGGACGTCGACGGGGACGTCCACCAAGCCGCCCGCCGCGTGGAACTGCTCGTCGGCGATCACGTCCTCGACGGAGTTGATCGGCGACCAGAAGAAGTCGGGCTCCCCCGCGAATACGTCGGCCCATTCGTCGAGCGGCCGGGCGGCGAAGATGCGGTCCAGTTCGGCGATGAGGTCCACCGCGTTGGCGGCGCGCTGCCGCGCGGTGTCGAACCGCGGATCGGTCAACCACTCGGGGCGCCCCACGGCGCGGCACAGCGCGGGCCAATGCCGCTCGCCCTCGAGCCCGACGATCCAGAACCGCCGCCCGTCGCCGGCCGCGTAGTTGTTCATGCACGGGTTGCCCATCGATTCGCGTTGCCCGATGGCGATGGGCTGGCCGGTGAGCAAATAGGTGTTGAGGTCGAAGCTGACCGTGTACGCGCCCTGGCGATACAGCGAGGTGGTCACCAGCTGGCCGGTGCCCGTGCGCTGCCGGGCGACCAGAGCGGCGCAAACCGCGGCGGCCAGGCTCATGCCCGCCGAATGGTCGCCCATGCCGCCGCGCTGGAACGGCGGGGTGTCACCGGGCCGGGTGAGCAGGTGGGCGATCCCGGCTCGGGACCAGAACGCGGCGACGTCGTAGGCGGCCCGGTCTGCGTCGGGACCGGCCTCGCCGTATCCCGTGATAAGGCCGTAGATCAGGCGCGGCAGGCGGTCCGACACCGACTCGTGGTCGAGCCCGAGGCGCCGCAACGCACCGGGACGCACGTTCGTCACGAATACGTCGGCCGCCGAGAGCAATTCGAATGCGGTGTCCCGGCCCGCCTCCTCGGTGAGGTCGAGGACGATGCTTCGCTTCGAGCGGTTGTCCATCTCGAAGGGCGGGTTGACGCCGAGGTCGCACCCCAGCATGCGCCCGAACATGCGCCCCGGGTCGCCGGAGGGCGGTTCGATCTTGACGACGTCGGCGCCCCAGTCGGCGAGGATGCCGCCAGTGGCCGGCCCGGCAACCCATACGCCGAGCTCCACGACTTTGATGCCTTCCAGCGGTCCGGCCATGCAAGGGACAGTAATCAGCCGCCCCGTCAGCAGGGTGGTGGGTCCTCGTCAGCCTCGGGTGGGGCGGGCCCGGCGTGTTGGCCGAGGCGGGTTTGGCGGTTGTGCCGGCGTTCGGTGGCCATGCGCGCGGCGCGGTGTCGGGCGTGGGTGCGGGTGCGGCGGGGCACCACGGCGGTGCGCTCAGCGCAGTGGTCGTCGGGCTGGGTTTCGGGGGCGGGCATGCCGCCCACGGCAGGGCGCTGCCAGGGATGGTGACGTCGGCATGGCCGGACGGAGAGGTCAGGATCGCGGTGCCGTCGGGCAGTTGCTGGTCGGTCCAGCCCGAGAAGGTTTTGACCGGGTGGTGGGTGGGGCACCTCGCAGCCGCTCGCGGGCACGTCGCAGCCGGGCCAGCGACACGTCAGGTCCCGACACCGCACGAACGCCGCCAACGCCGCCAAGCCGGGTTCGCGTGTGGTTAACCGGCGCCGTAACTGACACAGTTGACCCATGAGTCTGGTAGCCGGCCGGGGACCGCTGAGCGGCGATCCGGCCGGGTGGTTCTCGCCGGGCATACCCGCCGAGGTGGTCTACGCCGAGCCCCATCCCCGGCGGGTGCAGGCGCTGCGCGACGGGCGTCTGGTGATCGATACAGAGCGCGCGCTGCTGGTGCACCGGCGCGGGCAACCACTCAGCTACGCCTTCCCGGCCGACGAAATACGGCACCTACCAACGGAACCCGAGCCGGATGCGCCCGGATTCGTTCGCGTGCCCTGGGGCGCGGTAGACACCTGGCTCGAGGAGGGCAGGAAACTCGTTCACTACCCGCCGAATCCGTACCACCGCGTCGACTGCCGCCGCACCCGCCGGCACCTACGCGCCGCCGTCGACGGCACAATCCTGGTCGACACGCACGACACGGTGGTCGTGTTCGAGACCGCGCTCGAGCCGCGCCTCTACGTCGACCCCACGTACGTGCGCACCGACCTGCTACGGCGGTCGGACATGTCGACCTATTGCAACTACAAGGGTTTCGCGACCTATTGGTCGGTTGACCTCGGCGACCGCGTTATCGAGGACGCTGCCTGGAGTTATGCGGATCCACCCCCGGAAAGCCTTCCTATCAAAGGGTTTCTCAGCTTCGACGCCGCTCGCGTCGACGTCCACGCCGAGCTTCCGGCCACCCACAGGTGAACGCTACCGGGTCACCACGGCGAGTCGTTGAAGCTGTCTGATTCGTGCCTGAGCGTGACGCCGAGTTGGCGGCGCGCGGTGACGTCCAGTTTGGCAAACACCTTGCGCAAGTGGTAGGCGACCGTATTGGGGCTAATGAACAGCTGCGCGCCGATCTCGGCGTTGGTGGCTCCGCCGGCGGCCAACGCGGCAACCTGGGCCTCGCGCGGGGTCAGGCCGCAACGGGCCCCGGGATGCCGCTTCTCGCATATGCATTCACCGGCGGCCTCGAGCTCCAGCCGAGTTCGTTCAGCAAAAGCTGCCATACCGATCCCGATAAACATCCGGTAGGCCTGACGCAGCTGGGCGCGGGCTTCGCTCGGTCGCCTTTGCCGGCGCAGCCATTCGCCGTAGGACAGCCGCGCACGCGCGGCAGCCGGACGCAGATTCGTACGGTCGAGCCGCTCGACCGCCTCGCGATAAAGTCGTTCGGCGCCGTCACCGTCGCTGACGAGTGCCTGCGAGCACGCGTAGGTCCCCAGAGCCCAATCGGTGCCGGACGCCTGCGTGCTCTCCGCAAGCAGTTTCACTGCGTGCTCCGCAGCGCCCATCTGCCCGCAATGCGTTGCGGCTTCTACTAGTTCGGGTAGGAAGAAGTTTGACCAAAGCTCGTCCGGGTGCTCGCTGCCGTTCCGGGCCGCGGTGAGAGCCTGCTCGTAGCGCCCCAGCCCGTTGCACAGCAGCGCAGTCGCCAACTCGATTGACGCCAATCCCATTCCCTCGCCTCGAGCGAGGGCCTGTTGTGTGCCCGCCCGTATCAGTCGCTGTACCTCGACGCGGTCACCTTCCCATGCGGCGATCGGAAGTGCCGCATAGGGAAATACCGTCGTCGACAACGCGTTTGTGATCGCATCGGCCTCTGCGATCAGTTGCCGCGCCACCGGGAAGTCACCGCTCCAGGCCAGCACGGCCGCCAGAGAGTGCAGCGCGACGGGAAGTACCCGCCGGTTCTCGGCCCGGCGAGCGAGGGCCGCCTGTCGAGCCGGCAACAGCTGCCATGCCCGATCGTCCCAGGCAACGATGGCGGCGTGGCATGCAAGCCACAGCCATCGCGTGCCGTCATCGAGATCTGTTTCGTCCGAGCGGCAGAAACCGTGCACCGCCTTGCAGACCAGTCCCACACCCTCCGAGCCCCCGTTGATGAGCGTCGTCAACCCATCCAACAAGAGATCCACTGGGCGGGGAGTTCGCCCCGGCGGGGGTGCGGCCACGGCGGCCATCGCGACCTTCAGGACGCCATCGCCACCGGCCAGGCGACCGGCAAAGAGGACCGTCGAGAGCGCCTCGAGATAGAGCTCACGAGCCACGTCAGCGTCGTGGGGCGCGTGCGCCTCGGCCAGCTCGATCAGAGCCGAGGCAGCGTCACTGCCGCACTTCGAGGTGAACATCATTTCGCCGCGCAGCGCGGAAGGCAAGGTACCGCCGTCCACGATTGCCGACGAGCGCCGTGCCGGATTCATTGGGCACTCACCCCCGATCGCGGTCGCACCTGGAGCCCTCGACCGACAGCAGCAGACCGGTGCGGCCGGCATGCGGGGCGACAGGACCGCACTCGATGACTTCGCGCCCGCCCCAGCTCCGGGCGTAAATCATGCCGGAAGTGTATCGCCTCGACACGGGCACCACCGGGCATCCGAATCGACTTACCGGCTCCCCGACGGGGCACTGGTCAATGCCGTCGACGCGATGACTACCAGGTCTTGAGGATTCAAGGGCGCTGTCACTCGGGCCATCATCGGAGTGGGTCGCCCCCTGCGGTCATCGGAAGGATCAAAGGCGAAGCGGATGCTGTATTCCAACGCAACCATCCCGGCTGATCGGGTTCGCCTACTGCCGATCGCCGAAGCGCTGGAGCCTCGCCTCGAAAAGCTTTGCCGGCAGATCGTTTCGCGCGTTCGACGCGCTGTGCCCTTCTACGCAACAACGTCGCTCGTCGCCGATGAGGCGCTGGCGGCCAGCTGCGACGGCATTCTGCGAAGCTTGCTCGACGGCATGGGCGGCGCGATGATCGATACTTCGCCGGCAGCCACGAGCGGCCGGCGGCAGGCCGAGGCCGGAGTGCCGTTGCCGGCGGTGATGTCGGCTTTCAGAATCGGATTTCACCAGATGTGGAAGGCGGTGGCCGATCTTGCCGGGCCGCGGCCGGACATCAGCCGCGAAGATCTCCTGCGAGCGGCGACGTGGCTGTGGCACGCCCAGGATCTCTGCACCGACGCGATGGCGGCCGCCCACGACCAGCAGATGCGACAGCAGCTGATCGACGGCCACGCCGAGCGGCTGCGGCTCACAGAGGCGCTCTTCCAGAGCCGGCTGAGTGACCATCGGTCGTTATGGGAAGTCGCCGAGGCTCTGGGCTTGCCCCGATGCGGGCCGTACGTCGTGGTCGCCGCCAAGTGCGCGACGTCCGGAAGTCCGGCCCTCCCGGGCGCGGCGGCGATGCTGCGCAGCCTCGACGTCTTTTCCGCGTGGCTGGTGTTGCCGGATGTGCACGCCGGCATAGCCGCTGTCCCGAACGAGACCCGCTACGCGTCGCTGTTGGGATTGTTGGCACGAATCGCGGCCGCGCGGGTCGGGGTCAGTCCCCCGTTCGACGACCTGGGGGACACCGCGGAGGCGCTGCGCTACGCGCGGGTCGCGGTCAACGACCGCGTCCAGACCCAACTGGTCACGGTCTTCGACGACTCCCCTCTCGCCGCGCTCGCGGTCTCCGCGCCGCGGGTCACCCGAAAGCTGGCGAGAACGATGCTGGGCCACTTCGACCATCAGACCGGCAACGAACGTGACGTGTTACTCGAAACGCTTCGGGTCTGGATCGACTGCGACGGTTCGATCAACGATGCGGCCGACCGTCTCTTCTGCCACCCCAACACCGTGCGGTATCGCCTGCGCCGCGTCGAGCAGCACACCGGCCGGTCGTTGTCGGCGCCGCGGGATCTCACCGAACTCTGCCTGGCTTTTCAAGCCTATTGGCACGAATGGTAAATGGGGAGTCGTCGAGACGCGGTAGCGTGCAGCCCCTGCGCCCACCTTGCGTCCCGTCACATCCCGGCGCCGAAATTCTTGATGCCCGTCCAACGACCCCGGGGTCCGGCGCGTCAGACCATGGGACAAGCGGCGTGACGCGTCCACCGGAGTTGCAGCGAAGGAGTGAGGCGTGATCGAACTGATCGTGCTGAACCTGGCGACCACGCGGGCCATGCAGGCGGTGTCGATGGACGGTTCGCGGGTCCGCACCGTAGTCAGTGATCTCGACGAGGGACCCGACGGCATCGTCGTCGACCAACGACATGGCCACATCTACTGGACCAACATGGGCGCCCCCGATCCGGGCGCCCAGCCGGGGGCCGAACCAACCTTTCTCACCCGCAATGGATCGCTTGAGCGCGTCGACCTCGACGGCAGCCACCGCCGCACGATCGTGCCTCGGGGGGCGTTCACCACCGGCAAGCAGCTGACGGCCGACTTCACCGCCGGCAAGCTGTACTGGTGTGACCGGGAAGGCATGCAGGTGCTGCGCTGCGATCTGGACGGATCTCGCCTCGAAACACTCGTGAGTGCCGGCATCGGCGCCGACGCCCGTGACGGGCGCAACCATTGCGTGGGCATCGCCGTGGATGCCGTCCGAGGCCTGGTCTATTGGTCTCAAAAGGGCGCCCCTGATGCGGGCCAGGGTCGCATCTTCCGGGCCTCGATTGACATTCCGCAGGGGCGCACCCCGCTCGAACGCGACGATATCGAACTATTGTGGGCCGGCCTCCCAGAGCCCATCGACCTCGACCTGCAAGATGGGGAAATGCTGGCCTGGACGGATCGAGGCGCCGGCCCGGGCGGTAACACGCTCAACCGAGCCAGGGTGCAGCCGGACATCGGTACACCGCAGGTTGTTTCGCGGGGCTACCACGAGGCCATCGGACTCGCCACCCTCGACGGCGAAACGTACTACGTCGGCGACCTGTCGGGCTCCATCCGCTGCGTGAACCTCGCCGACGGGACCGACCGCGAATTGGCCAGGCTCCCAGCCGGACTGACAGGCTTGGCGTTGGCAGTGCTCTGACGGAAGCGAACGCGCAGACATCGGAGCTGCATGAGATTGTCCGACGGTTTAGGAGGTCTTGGATGAACCACCGTGACGGCAGGCTACTGCTGTTGAAGAACGTGGAAATTTTCGACGGGTTATCGGACCGAATGCGCTCCGGGCATGTCCTTATCGAGGGTCACACCATTGCCGCCGTGGAGACCTCACCGATCCCGGAATCCTCGCGCACCACCGTCATCGACGGTGCCGGTCGGGCATTGATGCCCGGGATGAGCGACGCCCACATACACCTGGTCGGCATGGCCAACACGCCGGCACGACTGGTGTTGGCCTCTCAGACTGAGCTGGCCGCAACAACTTTGGCTCGCGCCAAGGACACCCTGCTCCGGGGCTTCACGACGGTGCGCGACATGGGCGGAGACACCGTTGGGATCAAGAACGTCATCGACACGCAGCCTGAACTAGGGCCGCGCATCTACCCGAGTCAGGCGGCGATTTCGCAGACCGGCGGCCACGGCGATTTCGGTTTCGTCTACGAACCACCCACGGCGTTGGGCGGTGCGCCGTCACGCGCCGAACAAATCGGGTTCATGCGTGTTGCCGACGGCGCGGACCGGGTCCTGGCCGCCGTCCGCGAGCAATTGAGACTCGGCGCCTCGCAGATCAAGCTGATGGTGGGCGGCGGTGTGGCTTCGATTTACGATCCGCTCTACACGGTGCAATTCACACCCGGGGAGCTCCGGATGGCGGTGCAATCCGCCCAGGATTACGGGACATATGTGGCCACCCATGTGTACAACGTCGCGGCTATCCGGCGGGCCGTCGAGGCGGGTGTGAAGTCGATCGAGCACGGCCATCTGGCCGACGAGGCGACGGTGGCCCTGTTGGCGGAGCGCGACGTCTGGCTCTCGATGCAGCCGTTCGCCGAGCACGACCACAGCTTCGTCAACCCGGATAGCGCACAGAAGAATCGGCAGGTATGTGACGGCACGGACCGGGTGTACCGGTGGGCCAAAAAGCATGG